>JBATKF010000449.1:0-23726 GCA_049669185.1 Sedimenticolaceae bacterium
GCCTGGGCATGCTGGTCGAACAGGCGGCCGAGTCCTTCCAGCTATGGCGCGGCGTGCGACCGGACACCGGGCCGGTGATCGAGGCGCTGCGCGCCGCTTAGGAGTGCATCATGTCCCGCTGCGCATCGCGCCTGTTGTCAATCCTCGGCCTATTCGGCCTGATGGCCGCCTGTGGCCGCGACGTACCGCCCCCGGGGGCGGGTCTGTTACAGCATGTGCCCAGCGATACCCCGTACGTCTTCGTAACCCGTCAGCCGCTGCCGGATGCGCTGCGCCGCAAGCTCGGCGATCATTATGCGGCACAGCTGGCAGCGCAGCGTGCCGCAATCGTTGCCCTGCGGGAGCAAATGGACGCAACCGAGGACGCTGCATCGGTGGCCCGGCAGGCAGCCCAGGCGTTCGACGCCATGGATGCATTGTTCGCCGAGTTCGAGGGCCGCGACACGGCGGCGGCGGTGCGGGAACTCGGCATCGAGCCAGTGCCTCGTCTGGTTCTTTATGGGATCGGCCTACTGCCGGCGATGCGTGCGGAGATTGCCGATGCCGCCCGTCTCAACGAAATGCTCGATCGGGTCGAGCGACGTGCTGGCGTGACCGTACAGAAGTCGCTGTCGGACGGTCAGGCCTACCGGCGCTTCGATCTCGGCGAGGTAGATGCCGTGCTCGCGGTGACCGCAAGCCATTTGATCGCCGGGTTGCTGCCGGATGCCTATTTCGACCGCGATCTGCCGCTGCTGCTGGGGCAGCGGCCACCTGAGCGCAGCCTTGCCGCGGCGGGCGATATCGAGACCTTGATCGAACGACATGGCTTCACGGGCTACGGAGAGGGATTTCTCAAGTTGGATGAGCTGTTGGGCACGATGCTCGGCAGGGGTACTGGCCGCAACATGGACCTGATGCAGGGCCTGGGGGGAGCATCGCTGCCGGTCTCCCGTGGCTGCGTTAAAATGATGCAGGATCTAGTCGCTGGTATGCCGCGCATGGTGGTCGGCGTGACGGCCGCGGGCGAGCGGCGCATCGCGGCGCGCGGCATCTGGGAGGGCGTGCCGGCGGTCACCAGTTATCTGCAGAAGCTGGCCGCACCGGTGCCTGGTCTGGGGGGACCTTACGACGGCCTGATCAGCCTTGGCCTGGGTCTGAACCTGCCGCAACTGCGCAATACCATCGACGCCCTGCTTGACACACTGATCGCTGCCGGCTCGACCTGTGAATGGGTCAATCCGGCCTCGCTGCAGGCGGTGATGCCGCAGTTGAATCTGGCATTGGGGCCGATGACTGCGGGTATCAAGGGCTTTAACCTGCGCGTCGACGATCTGACGATCGACCCACAGACGCTGCAACCGAGCCAGCTACAGGCCGGTCTGCTCGCCGCACTGGACGATCCGCGCGGCATTTTTGCGCTTGGTGCGATGTTCAATCCCGCCCTTGCCGCGCTGGAGGTCCCTAATGACGGCACCGTGGTCGATCTGCCGCAAGACCTCGGACTGAACAAGCCGACTCCGCCGCTGAAGGTGGCGATGAAGGATCGAGCACTGGTCCTGCTGGCTGGAGGGGCGTCCGACGCGCTTGCCCGTTCGCTGCTCGATGCCGATCTAACCATCCCGCCGCCGCTGTTCGCGATGGACTACGGTATCTTTCGTCTGGTCGAACGCTTTGGCGGTCTTATGGCCATCACGGCAGACCGCCTCAGTCAGCAGGGCGAACAGGAGATGGCACAGCAGCTGCTCGATCAGCTGGCGGGCTTCCGAGTGCAGGCGCAGCTGTTCGAGCGTCTGCGGGTCTCGGTATACGCGAGCGCCGAGGGGCTGGTCATGGATCAGGTCATGGAGTTGCGTTGAATGCAGCCATTCAACCTGCGTTTTTATCTGCGCCGAGCTGGTTGCGGTGCCGCTGGGCGAGCCCCACGTAATAGTTCGCTGAATAGGTGAAATATTCGCGTTCCCGGTCGCTCAGCGGGCGCGCCTGACGTGCCGGTGTCCCGGTGTAGAGAAAACCGGATTTAAGGACCTTGCCCGGCGGGACCAAGGCGCCGGCACCGAGCATCACGCCAGTCTCGATCACCGCCTTGTCCATCACGATCGCACCCATGCCGATCAGGCACTCATCGTGGATCTGACAGCCGTGCAGGATCACTTTGTGCCCGACGGTGATCCGGTCGCCAAGCAACAGCGGCGACCCGCCCGGCATGAACGGACCGTCGTGGCTGATATGCAGGATGCAGCCGTCCTGAATGTTGGTGTCGGCACCGATGCGGATACGGTTGATATCCCCGCGGACGATACTGCCGGGCCAGATGCTGGATCGCGCGCCGATCTGGACGTCGCCGATCACCAGAGCCAGCGGATCGAGCCAGGCCTCCGGGTCTATCGATGGAATAAGGCCTTCGAATGCGCGAATCTGGCTCATGATCACTGGGGTCTCTGCCGTTATAGTTAGCAGACAAGTTAACAGTTAGCGGAATCTTGCGGTATGGAAGTCGGAACCATCATCTTCCTGGTTGTCGTGGTTTTTGTCATCGGCTACGCCATCCTTATCTACAACAATCTGGTCAATCTCAAACATGCCGTCAGCCAGGCGTGGTCGAATATCGATGTCTTGCTCAAACAGCGACATGATGAATTACCGAAACTAGTCGAGACCTGCAAACAATACATGAAGCACGAGCGCGAGACGCTGGAGCAGGTCATGCGTGCTCGTGCCGCGGTGGCGACAGCACGCGATGCCCACGATGTCGGCGGTGTCGGTGAGGCCGAGGGTATGCTGCGCCTCGGACTTGGCAATCTGTTCGCCGTTGCCGAGGCCTACCCGGATCTCAAGGCCAACGAGAGTTTTCAGCATTTGCAGACGCGCATCACCGGGCTCGAAAATGCCATCGCCGATCGGCGTGAGTTCTACAATGCCTCGGTGAACGCCAATAACGTAAGAATCGAACAGTTACCTGATCTGGTCGTGGCCCGTGCGCTGAACTTCAAGCCCGCGCAGCTGCTGGAGTTTGCCGCCGACCAGGTCGCTGACGTCAACCTCACGCGCCTTTTCCAGTAGGCGATGGCCGGTTGGATCGATCGTCTGGCGCAGGCGCCGGACGGCGCTCTGGTGGTCGTCACGGTTCTGGCGCTGGCGTCGCTGCTGGCAGGAATTTCCGGCCTGCGCCGTACCCGGCACATCGAGGACGTACCGACCGCGCGCGTGCGCTCAGCGCACCAGGGGTATGTCGAACTGATCGGAACGGCGCACACCATGGGCGGGGAGCCGATCATCGCGCCGCTGTCCAACACCAGCTGCTGCTGGTACCGCTACCGTGTGGAACGCCGGTCCGGCAAGGACTGGCGGATCGTACGGTCCGGCAGCAGCGACGGCATCTTCACGCTCAGCGATGGAACCGGGAACTGTGTCATCGATCCGGAGGGGGCCGAGGTCACTACCCGGCATACGCGCACCTGGTCGGACACCGGCAGCGGCTTCGGCGACCATGCAGTACACTTTCGCCTGCCGAGTCTGGGCAAGACCGCCGACCGCGTGGTCGCCATGGGCGGCAGCATCCTGGAACGCCTGGGGAGTGGGGTTGGCGAGTATCGCTACAGCGAGGCGGTGATTCTCGACGGCGACCCGCTGTATGCGATCGGGCACTTCCACACCCTGCGTCCTGGCGACCACGGCGTTACGCTGCGAGAACTGACAGCGGCGGTTCTGCGTGAATGGAAACAGCAGCAGGAGACCTTGCGCGAGCGCTTCGACAGCAATCGGGACGGCAGGATCGACGGCGCGGAGTGGGAGCGCGCGCGGACCGCCGCGAGGCATGAGGCCGTGCGTCTGCAGGGCGAGAATCTAAAGCGTGAATACACGCATACGCTCGGCAAACCGCCCGATGGACGCTACTTCCTGCTCTCCAACCTGGAGGAGTTCGGTCTACTTCGCCGCTATCGCTGGCGCATGCGTCTAGGTTTCGCTGCGTTCCTTGTCCTGGGCGCTGCTGTCTCATTGATGCTATCGACGCGGCTTTGACGCCATGTGCTTTAGCGCCAACTGGCGAACGGGTTCAAAGTTATGCCTGGCGCGATCGGCTAATATGTAACGAAGCGGATTGGTGGACAGCCCCTTGTTTGCAGACGAATCCGAAAAGCCCAAGATCGAATACGGTGAGTCCGTCAGTATCGCTGATTCGCGCACGGCTGATCCCGTGCTCCGGGCAGTGGCCGAACTGGCACGCGTTGCCTCGTCCAGCGGCGAGCGACAAAGCATAGACGGCGTACGCCGGTTGGCGGCGGCCTATGGGGTCGCCAATGCCTACGTTGGCAGTCTTGCGGGGGAATCTGCAGCGAAGGTCATTGTCACGGCGGCCTGGATAAACGGCGCTGCACTGGATGACTACTCCTACGATCTGGCGGGTTCACCCTGCGCCGATGTCCTCACCCATGGTCGCCTGTTCGTCCCGAGTGGTGCGCAGACCGCCTATCCGAACTGCAAGATGCTCAAGCAGTTCGCTATCGACAGTTACTTTGGCGCGGTTTTGACCGCGGCCTCGGGCGAGAAGATCGGCGTGGTCGTGGTCGCCGACAGCGCGCCTATGGTCAAGGATGACCGTCTGCATCCCGTGCTGGGCCTGTTCGCGGACTTGATCTCACTGGAGATTGAAAAGCAGAAGGCGCAGCGCGAGCTGAAGCTCGCCGCGAGCGTATTCAACCATAGCCCTCAGGGGATCATGCTAAGCGATGACGAGCACCGTATCCGCAAGGTCAACGCCGCGTTTACAGCCATCACCGGGTGGAAGGAGGCCGACGTACTAGGGCGGCGTGACAACATGTTGAGCGCGGGGCGTGATGAACCTGGGTTGAGTGAGGAGATGCGGGCGGCGCTCGACGATGGCGGGGTTTGGATCGGTGAACTGTGGAGCCGCCGCCGAGATGGTGAGGTATACCCGGAGAGCCGAACGGTGGTAGCGGTCAGGGATGTCGATCAGCGCCTGCTGCACTATGTCTGCATGTTCAGCGATATTTCGGCGGAGAAGTTCGCCGCCGAGCGCATCCATCGGCTCGCGCATTACGATGCCACCACCGACCTGCCAAATAGGGTCCTGTTGCAGGACAGGCTGTTGCATGCGATCAATCGCGCGGGACGGGCAGAGGGCCGATTGGCCCTGTTGTTCCTGGATCTCGATGGTTTCAAATTGATCAACGATACTTACGGCCACAGTGCCGGTGACAAGGTGCTGCGTGAGGTTGGCGTGCGTCTGGCATCGCGTCTGCGCAAGGCCGATGTGGTCGCCCGAATCGGCGGCGATGAGTTTGCTGTGGTCCTCAATGAAATCGGCCATGACAACGACATACAGGCAATCTGTGATCACCTGCTCGAGGTCATTACTGAGCCCTACGATCTGAGCGGTCATGAGGGCCGGGTTACCACGAGTATAGGAATTGCGGTCTTCCCGGAAGACGGTAGCGACGTACAGACGCTGCTCAAGCATGCCGATGCTGCCATGTATCGGGCCAAGGAAAGTGGCAAGAACCGCTACACCTTCTATGCGCCGGAGATGAATGAGCGAGCCGAGGAGCGTTCGCAGTTGACTCGCCAGCTGCGTCTCGCACTGGAGCGGAACGAACTGGGCCTGTGCTACCAGCCGCAATACGATCTCGCTACCGGGCGCGTGGCCGCGGTTGAGGCGTTGATTCGCTGGCAGGATGAGCACGGCGATATGGTGCCGCCGGCGCACTTCATCCCGTTGGCCGAAGACAGCGGCCTGATTGTCGCGCTGGGCGCCTGGGTTCTCAAAGAGGCCTGCCAACAGGCGCAGCAATGGCGGGAGCAGGGCCTGGGCTTTGGGCGGCTGGCGGTCAACGTCTCGGGGCGTCAGTTTCAGGACGATGGCCTGCTGGAGGCGGTCGAGTCGGCGCTGAGTGCGAGCGGACTGCCGGGCAGCTGCCTCGAACTCGAGATAACTGAGAGCTGGGTCATGGAGGGACCGTTTCGCGCCGAAACACAGATGCGTCAGCTCAATGAGATGGGCATTAACCTCGTGATTGACGATTTCGGTGTGGCGAATTCGTCCATGGCCTATTTGAAGCGCTTTCCCGTGCAGAAACTGAAGATCGATCGGTCTTTTATTCGCGACATTCCGGCTGATCAGGACGATGCCGCGATCGTCTCGGCCATTATCGCGATGGGTCACAGCCTCGGGTTGCGCGTCGTTGCGGTAGGCGTGGAGACCGCCCAGCAGAGCACCTACCTGCGAGGCACAGGCTGTGATGAGGTGCAGGGCTACCTGTTCGGTCGACCGGTACGCCACGACGAAATGAATGTGCTATTGCTTTACGGGCCCACGCTGGCGCCATCCTGAGACCACAGACAATCGGGACGGCCGCAATAAGCCATATCTGACGGGGTTTTCGCCCCTGCTTCTGCGCCTGGCTTCATGTCAGAATCCATCGCAAACAACACTGCATGAGAGCCCGTCGATGCACAATCCGCTTCTCGAACAGACCGGCCTGCCGGCCTTTTCCCAAATCAAGCCCGAGCACGTCGAACCGGCGATTGATCAGCTATTGGCGGACAATCGGCGACGCATCGCGGCCCTGCTCGATGACGCAGAGGCCCCGTCCTGGGACAACCTTGTCGAGCCCATCGAGGAGTATGAAGACCGGCTTGGGCGTGCTTGGTCGCCGGTGTCGCACCTGAACTCGGTGCTCAACAGTGACGCCTTGCGCGCCGCTTACAACGCCTGCCTGCCCAAATTGTCGGACTACAGCACCGAGATGGGACACAACGAAAAGCTGTATGCGGCCTACAAGGCGGTGGCGGAGCAGGCATCGGCCCTGGACGAGGCCCAGCGCAAGGTGCTGGAAAACGCGCTGCGCGACTTCCATCTCTCGGGGGTCGATCTTCCGGCGGACGAGAAGGCCCGCTTCAAGGCCATAAGCAAGGAGCTGTCGCAGCTCACCAGCAAGTACTCCGAGAACGTGCTGGATGCGAATAACGCTTGGTCCAAAAGTATCGACGATCCCGCAGCGCTGTCAGGCCTGCCGCAGTCGGCGCTGGATCTGGCTCGCCAAACGGCGCAGCAGCGCGATCAGGACGGCTGGTTGCTGACCCTGGATTATCCGTCCTACTTTCCGGTGATGGCCTACGCGGACGACGCGGCGCTGCGGCGCGAGGTCTACGAGGCCTATCAGACGCGCGCCAGCGACCAGGGACCGCAGGCCGGGCAATACGACAACGGCGAAAACATGCAGCAAATTCTTGCGCTGCGTCACGAGCAGGCCCGGCTGCTGGGCTTCGCCAACTATGCGCAATGCTCGCTGGCGAGAAAGATGGCGCGCTCCGCCGAAGGGGTCTTGCACTTCCTGCGCGATCTGGCGGCGAAGTCCAAGCCCCAGGCCGAGCGCGAGCTGGCCGAACTGCAGTCTTTTGCCGCTGAACATCACGGTGTCGCGCAGCTCGAACCCTGGGACATTGCCTACTACAGCGAAAAACTGCGTCAACACCGCTACAGCATCACTCAGGAAGAGGTCAAACCCTACTTCCCGGAAAACCGCGTAGTGCCGGGGATGTTCGAAGTCGTCGGCAGATTGTACGGCATCAGCTTTCACGAGGTCGATGGGATCGATACCTGGCATCCCGACGTCAAGTTCTACGAGATCCGCGACCACGACGGCAGCCTGCGTGGGCAATTCTATTTCGACCTCTACGCGCGCCAGAACAAGCGCGGCGGTGCCTGGATGGGCGACTGCCAGTCGCGCATGGTGACGCGCACAGTGGAACAGATCCCGGTCGCCTACATGACCTGCAACTTCACGCCGCCGGTCGGCGATAAACCGGCGCTGCTGACGCACGACGAAGTCGAGACCCTATTCCACGAGTTCGGCCATGGCCTCCACCACATGTTGACGAGGGTCGATTATGTAGCCGTTTCCGGGATCAACGGCGTGGCTTGGGATGCCGTAGAGCTACCGTCGCAGTTCATGGAGAACTTCTGCTGGGAACGCCAGGCGCTGGACTTGTTTGCCGCGCACTACCAGACGGGCGAGAACATCCCGGAAGAGCTCTATCAACGTATGCTGGCGGCCAAGAACTTCCAGTCGGGGATGATGATGGTACGGCAGCTGGAGTTCGCGTTGTTCGATTTCCGCATTCATCTCGAATACGACCCGGATAGAGGTGCGCGCATCTACGAGATTCTCGACGAGGTGCGTAAGGAAGTGGCAGTGATCAAGCCGCCTGCGTGGAATCGTTTTGCACATGCCTTCTCGCACATTTTTGCGGGTGGCTATGCCGCAGGCTATTACAGCTATAAGTGGGCCGAAGTCCTTTCGGCCGATGCCTTCTCGCTGTTCGAGGAGAATGGGGTATTCGATCAGGCGACCGGGCAGTCTTTTCTGCAGAACATCCTGGAGATGGGCGGCGCCCGGGATGCGATGACGCTGTTTGTGGCGTTTCGCGGCCGCGAGCCACAGATTGATGCCCTGCTCCGCCACAGCGGGATCGCCGCCTGATGCAATGGTTCGACCCGCCCAACCTGGCTGCTCACCGCGAAACTGCCGGCGAGCTTGCGGACGCGGCGGTCGGCCTGCACCGCTGGCGCCAGCGCACGGCATGAGAATTACCCTGGGCGGGAGAAACGCATAACCCGGCCCCTGTATGACGCAGATACCTCCGCGGCAACGGCGCGCGTCGAGTCATGGGTATAACCAAGCGCGACCATACGGCGGGAGAATCGCGCCTGCAGACCCCGCCCTGGATCGACGATTATCACGCTGCAGCGACGCTTCGTGTGCCGGTCGATAAATCCCGAAAGCAGCTCCACGTTGGATCTCTCGTAGAGCAGGTCACTGCCTATGATTAGATCGAACTTCCCCAGCTGCGGTGCCTTCTCGCACCAGCCTGTCCGTACGAACGCAATTGGGCCAAGCTCGTTGAGCGCGGCGTTGATTGTCAGAAAAGCCGCCGCCTGGGGATGCCGGTCGGTCGCCGTGATGTCTGCGTTTCGAGAGCGCAGCACGATGCTGGCGAAGGCGATGCCACAGCCTACCTCCAGCACCCTGAGCCCTTCGATATCCTGGGTCTGCATCAGACGGGCCAGGATCTCACCCGATTCCCATACCACCCCGAACAGCGGCCAGCTCGCCGGAGAGACTCCCAGCTCCTCGGCCTCGTGTTGGTCGTCCTCGAACTGCTGGCGATCACGTAGCGTTCTCAAATGGAAATCTGTGTCTCCCAGCTCAACCGTCTGGTATCGCACGCGTGCCTTGGTCATATCAGGTCGCCGAAGGGTGTTGCGGCCCGGGTGGCCGCTGGTGGCCACACTCTACAAGAAAGATCTGTTGCGCACCTGGGGCAGGCTGGCATGGGATTGTTCGATGCTTCCGCGCCCAGGCCGGCCCGGCGGCCCGCTTCTGCCCTCAGGTGTCCGCCGGCCTGTCATCGGCGAACAGCGCCCGCTCCGTGCTTGCGCACAAGATATGGCCGATAGTGGCGTGGCCCTCTTGGATGCGTGGTGTGGCGGTCGCTGGGATCTTGAGGCAGTGACGGCACAGGGCCGCCATCCCGCCCCCGGTCGCGCCGGTCATGCCCACACTAATCACGCCAAGCTCGCGTGCGCTTTCAAGGGCGCGCAGGATATTGGGCGAGTTGCCGGAAGTGGAGATGGCGAGAAATACATCGCCGGGCCGGGCACTGGCCTCGAGTTGACGGCTGAACAAGCTGTCGTAGCCGTAATCGTTACTGATCGCGGTCATAATCGAGGTATCGGTGGTGAGGGCCATTGCCGGAAGCGCCGGCCTCTCCATTGAGAACCGACTGACCAATTCGGCGGCGATGTGTTGTGAATCCGCGGCACTGCCGCCGTTGCCGGCGATCAACACCTTGCCGCCGCTGCGGTAGGTGTTCACGATGAGCTCGGCGACCCGTTCGATCTCGGCGATCAATCCGCTGTCGGCCAGCATCGATTGTTGGACCGAGATGGAGTCGCGAATCTGTTGCGCGACAAAGTCGCGGGGCAGCTCGGTCATAACTTCCTACCTATTGCGCGCTGGGAATGCGGTCTGTTCGGGAATTCTAGCCGGCGCGCCGTGTACAGTCGCGCTACGCCAGGGTGGATGGCTAAAGATCGGGCTTGACTTCGCCTGTCTCCAACAGGCGCGCGATCCGCTGCAGGTTGGCGTCCCAGTTGTAGCGCTGCAATACGCACTCTCGCGCTGCGCTGTCGGCCTGGCGGGGCCCCTGCAACAAGCGGATGGCCGCGTCCGCCAGCGTATCGGCCCGCTCGCTGACGATCGGCGCAAAACCGGCAAACGGGGCGATGCCGGTCATGGCCTCCGGGGTGCCGATTACGGGCAGTCGCATCGCCATCGCCTCGAGTACCTTGTTCTGGATGCCGCGGGCGATCCGCAGAGGCAGGATAGCCGCGTGCGCATGAGCAAGATAGGGCCGGACATCCGCGACCGCACCGGTAACGATAATCCCAGGCTGCTGGGCCAGCCTGCTTACCTCGGGCGCGGGACGCATGCCGACGATGAAAAAGCGGGCATTGGGCACGTGCCTGCGTATGCGCGGCCAGGCCCGCTCGGCGAACCAACCGACCGCATCGACGTTGGGCCAATAATCCATCGCACCGGTAAAGACCAGCGTGGCGGCGCCGGTCGGAAAGGGGTTGGGATAAGTGCCGGCCGGGTCGAAGAATTCGCTGTCGACACCCTGAATGCGATAGGTGGTCTTGGCGGCACACTCGGGCGCCAGCGAGCGGAACAAGTCCGCTTCTTCCCGAGACACGAACACGGTGCTGTCGAACTCGCCAGCCATACGGCGCTCGAAAGCCAGCAGCCGGTCTGCCTCGCGCCGATACAGCGCGCTCATCGGCCAGGCCTTGCGTTCGGCGTAGCTGCGCCACTTCTCCGAGTCGACGTCGACCATATCAAACAGCGTTGTCGCTCCGTGCGGTACCCGGCCGCTGACGTACTGGGCCATGGGTCCGCTGAAGATGACGATGCGCTCCGGGCGCTGTTCGCGCAGTATCTGAGTCGTCCAGGCATACAGCTCGCGGTTGCGCAGATAAGGCAGGGAAAGTGCCTCACCGCTCAGCAGGCCCCGCAGACTGGCAATCCTGGCGATGGTCGGGTTGATCTCCGGTGCGCACAAATCCTGGCAGTATTTGCGCACTTTTTCGCGGTGCTGACGATCGTTGGGATCGTCGATGAAGGTCCCGAGGAACACCGTGTAGCGCAGGGCGAGAAAGCGCAGCAGATTGAACGATGCGATCTTGTCGCCCTTGTTGGGTGGGTAGGGCAGGCGGTGTACGAGGAACAGCAGCTTCTTTTTTGTCACGCGTGCAGACCCGTCAATGCTTGCTGCCGGTCACTGTTTCTTGATCAGCCCGGCGAGCCATAACACAATGACGGCCCCGAAGGTGGCGGTCAGCAGTTGCTCTATCGGCCCTTCGACCTGCATGTCGAGCTGCTCCAGCAGTGTGCCGCCGAGCACGGCGCCGATCACGCCAAGCCCCATATTGATCCACAGACCCAGGCCGCGGCCTTGCATGACCTTGGCGGCCAGCCAGCCCGCGATTGCACCTATGATCAGGAAAAACACAATGTTCATTCAGGCAGCACAGCGCAGCGCCCGGTAGAGTGGCCGCTTTTCGTCCCAGGATAACACTATGAAATATCGCGATCTGCGTGATTTTCTCGAGCAACTCGAGCGTCGTGGTCAACTCAAACGGATCAAGACCGAGATCGATCCCTATCTGGAGATGACCGAGGTGTGTGACCGCACCCTGCGCGCGGGCGGTCCGGCGCTGTTGTTCGAGAATCCGAAGGGCCATCGGATACCGGTGCTCGGCAACTTGTTCGGGACCCCGGAGCGCGTCGCTCTCGGCATGGGCGAGACGTCGGTTGGCGCGCTGCGCGAGGTGGGGGTGCTGTTGTCACAGCTCAAGGCGCCGGAACCGCCGAAGGGAATGAAGGACGCCTGGGACAAGCTGCCAATCTTCCGCAAGGTCTTGGATATGGCGCCGAAGACGGTCAAGGGCGCGGCCTGCCAGCGGCACCTGATGGAGGGCGAGGAGGTCGACCTGGCAGGGATACCGGTGCAGACCTGCTGGCCGGGCGATGCCGGCCCGCTGATCACCTGGGGACTGGTGGTTACCCGTGGTCCCGACAAGCCGCGCCAGAACCTAGGCATCTATCGCATGCAGGTCATCGGGCGCAACCGGGTGATCATGCGCTGGTTAGCGCACCGCGGCGGGGCACTGGATATGCGCGACTGGGAGCTGGCGCATCCGGGGCAGCCATTTCCGGTCGCGGTTGCCCTGGGTGCCGACCCGGCGACCATCCTCGGGGCAGTAACGCCCGTACCCGACACGCTCTCCGAATACGCGTTCGCCGGGCTGCTGCGCGGCGGCCGCACCGAGGTCACGCAGTGTATCGGTTCGGATCTGCAAGTCCCGGCCAGTGCCGAATTCGTTCTTGAAGGGCGAATCCACCCCAATGACAGGGCCGCCGAGGGGCCATTCGGAGATCACACCGGCTATTACAACGAAGTGGACGAGTTCCCGGTCTTGACGATCGATCGCATTACCCACCGCGAAAGCCCGATTTACCACAGTACCTACACTGGGCGCCCGCCGGACGAACCCGCGATTCTCGGCGTCGCCCTCAACGAGGTCTTTGTGCCGATCCTGCAGAAGCAGTTCCCTGAGATCGTCGATTTCTATCTGCCGCCCGAGGGCTGTTCTTATCGCATGGCCGTGGTCAGCATGCAGAAGCAGTATCCGGGGCACGCCAAGCGGGTGATGTTCGGCATATGGTCTTTCCTGCGCCAGTTCATGTACACCAAGTTCGTGATCGTCACCGACGATGATGTGAACGTGCGCGACTGGAAAGACGTGATCTGGGCGATGACCACGCGCATGGACCCGGTGCGTGACCTCACACTGATCGAGAACACTCCGATCGACTATCTCGATTTTGCTTCGCCTGTCTCTGGCCTGGGTGGAAAGATCGGTATGGATGCCACCAACAAGTGGCCGGGTGAGACGGACAGAGCGTGGGGCCGGCCGATCACCATGGACAGCGCAGTCAAGGCGCGTATCGATGCCGTCTGGGAGGCGCTGGCGATCGATTGACGTCCATGCGGGGATTGGCCCAAGAGGCTGGCCGGTGCAACGGTGCGGTGCCGCATCTGGCGGTTCTACGGCATTGCCGTACAACGCGCGGGGCAATGCTCCGGCGATCCGATCATACAGTGCAGTGTAGAAAACCCGTGGTTAAAAAGGAGTCGGGATGTCCCAGCACTTGCTGCAATTTGTCGCCGTCACCTCTGGCGGGAGGGCCTATGACATCGAGTTTCCGCTGCACCCCGAGACGCGCTCCGCGCAATCTGTCTCCGATCTGGTGACACGTCTACTGGCGGTGATCTCTGAGCATGCGCGGGGCCGGGATGACGTCAGCGACGGCGATATACTGCAGGCGCTGGCGATGACCAGTGCGATCCGTGGACGCATGCTCGAGGGCGATCAGGCGCAAATTGCCAGCCTCACGCGCCTGCTGTCCGATCGGGCATGGGAGGCAGTGAGCGCTGCCGACGGCTACACCGCGGCGCGTGCCTGAGCATGGCCGAGTTCGAACGCAATGCACTGGGCGGCGAGCTCATGCTGTGCGGCGCGCAGCCGAGAACCGGTTATCTGCGCGACGGGCATTGCCGCACTCGCCCTGATGATCTCGGCTCGCACGTCGTGTGTGCCCGGGTGACCGATCAGTTCCTGGTGTTTTCCCGTGAACGGGGCAACGATCTGGTTACGCCGGTCCCAACCTATGATTTCGCGGGTCTGCGCGACGGCGACCGCTGGTGTCTGTGTGCGCTGCGCTGGCGGGAGGCGCTGGATGCCGGCTTAGCGCCACCCGTCTTCCTTCAGGCGACCCATGAGCGTGTGCTCCAGCTCATCGACCTCGACCTGTTGTTGCCGCACGCGCTGGATCTGCCGAAAAACGCCTGATCCCGGAGGGCGCAGCGCGTGAGAAAAAGCTTCGAGCCGGACGGCTCGCCCTGCCGGCCAGCTGGCAAAACTGACCCGCCTGGTCGCTTGCCGTAGCGGTGGATCTCGTCTGTAATGGTCCCATTGCACGGACATCGGGGGGACCACGATGCAGACTATCCTCTGCATGAATGCGAAAGGCGGTTGCGGCAAGACGACCATCGCCACCAACCTGGCCACCTGGTTCGCCGACGACGGCAAGCGGGTCGCCGTCATGGACTTCGATCCACAGCGGTCCAGTCTCGACTGGTTGGACGCGCGCGAGGACTACGAGGGGGTCCCCGACATCGAAGGAATCGACGCGGTAAACGGCGATGCCCGTGCGGCACACGGCACCGACCTTGCGTTGTTGGATGCGCCGTCCGGAATCTATGGTGGCGAGGTGACCCAGCTGCTGCGTCGTGCCGATACCCTGCTGGTGCCGGTATTGGCTTCGCCGATCGATATGCGTGCGGCGACCCGCTTCATCGCCGAGTTGTTGAAGTCGGGGCGGATTTCGCGCGGCCAGACGCGCATTGGCCTGATTGCCAACCGGGTGCGCGAGAATACCCGCATCTACCATGCACTGGAGGACTTCCTCTCCGAGTACGATATCCCGCTGTTGACCCACTTGCGCGAGAGTCAGAACTACATCCGTGCGGCCGAGACCGGGCTCGGGATCTTCGAACTGGCGCCGTCGCAGGTGGCGCCGGACGTCGTGCAGTGGGACCCGGTGGTCAAGTGGTTGACGCGCGGCTGATCGCGTCGTTCGGGCTCGCCGCGCTGCTGGGCGCCGAGCCTTCCCTGGCCGGCCTCGCCGATGTGCTGAAGGTCGAGATCCGACCGACCGCCGAACGGGGTCGCTACGACATCGATGTCACCCTGCGCCACGCCGACAGCGGCTGGGACCATTACGCCAACCGCTGGGAGCTGCTGGCCCCGGATGGCGAGGTAATCGCGACCCGCGTGCTGGCGCATCCGCATGTCCACGAGCAGCCTTTCACCCGTGGCTTGTCCGCGGTGCGTATACCCGACGAGTTCACCTGGGTGAGGATTCGCGCCCATGACCTGGTGCATGGCTATGGCGGTCGCGAGGTCACCTTGAGCGTGCCTGGCGCGCCGCGACAGTGAGCGCCACTGAGTTCAGAGCACGCCGAGCCCGACCAGCGTCCGGTTGAGGTCGCGGTGGTCGTTCACCTGCACGGCCTGCAGGCCGGCGTCGCGGGCGCCCAGCACATTCGCCGGCGTGTCGTCGAAGAAGAGAACCCGACCGGCATCCTTGCCGATCGCGTCCGTAACCAACCGAAATGCCGCGGTATCGGGTTTGCGTGCGCCGATTTCAAAAGACAGGAACAGGCGGTCAAAGGCCTTTACCACGCGCGGAAATGCGCTCGACCACGCGATCTGATGGGCTGGGCTGGTATTGCTGAATGCATAACAGGGCAGGTGCGTTCGGGCCGTGACGACCGCCTGCAGCGCAGGTTCGATCTCGCTGACCAGGATGGCGTTCCAACCGGCGACGATATCGATATCGCTGGCGTCGAGTTCCAATTCGTTGCGCAGGTGTGCGATATAGGTGGCGGTATCGATCTCGCCACATTCGTACCGCCGAAGCGCTTCGTCGACGGTGAACCGCTGTTGCAGCTGCGCGCGCGACAGTGACGACAGCGGTTCCCAGTGCCGGAGGGCCCGTTGCACGTCGATGTCGATCAGTACGCCGCCCAGGTCGAACAGCAGCGCCTCGATTGGAGGTGATTGGTCCATCTAGTCCAGATATCTCAGCGGTTTGGCGGCTCTTCCCTCTGTGCCGAGAAATCCGTTGCGCCACGTTTGCAGGCGGCGAGTCCCTCGGATAGATTGGGGTAGCGAAGCTCGACGCCGAGCTCCTCGCGCAGCTTGGCGTTATCCATTCGACGCGATTCCCCGAGGTAGGACAACATGCCCGGCGACAGTGTCGCGCGCGCCTCGGCCAGGCTGATCAACGGCGCCCGCGGCAGGCCATACAGATCGGCGACGCGATCGAAGTAGTCACGCATATTGCCCGGATCGCCGTCGCTGACGTTGTAGATCTCCCCAGGCCTGCCTACAGCCATGGCCGCTTCACACACGGTGACCAGATCGTCGATATGGATGCGATTGGTCCAGGGCGCCTCGGCGGCCGAGATCATCGGTAACTGCTGCTGCAGGCGCGCAAGCGGCAGTTTGTCTGGACCGTAGATACCGGCAACCCGCAAGATGATGATGTCGCCGCGACCGGCAGCGGACCAGGCGCGCAGCTGCTGTTCAGCATCCAGGCGCCGGCGTGCTCGATCGACTTGCGGTCGCGCCGGAAAACGCTCGTCTACCCAGGCGCCCTGGCAGTCGCCATACACGCCCGTGGTGCTGATATAGACAATGCGGCCTGACCGGTCGCCCGACAGTGCGGCCAGCAAGCGTCGCATGCGCGGGTCGTCAGTACCCGCCGAGGGCGGCGGTGCGAGGTAGAAGATCTGCCCCGAGTCGACGTCCGGACTGAACGCGGGCGACTGATTATCGAGATCGATGACCAGCGTACTGATGCCCTCACTACGCAACAGGTCTGCGCTCTCGGCCCGCCTCACCAGGCATGAGACAGACTGCCCGCGAGCGCGCGCTCGCCGCGCAATCCGTTTTCCGACGTCGCCACAGCCGACGATTAGCATGCCCACCCCACGGTTTTATTGCCCTCCGAAATCACGCAAAATCAAAGAGGTACATTAACAAAGTACCAGGAACTCATGAGTTTTACCGTCACCGTCAGCGCCAGCGGCCATCGTTTCGAGGTCGAGGAAAACGAGACCATTCTGGAGGCGGCCATTCGCCAGGACATCGGCCTCCCCTATGGCTGCCGCAACGGGCGATGCGGTGCCTGTGCCGCCGACCTGGTGTCCGGTGAGGTCCTATACCATGGTTCCCCGCCCGCATTGGAGGACGCAGGGGCCGGTAAATGCCTGCCCTGCCAGGGTTTTGCGGCCAGCGATCTGACCATTGCGGCACGCGAGGCACAGACCGCCGCCGACATCGAGGTAAAGTTGCTGCCCTGCCGCGTGCACGCGGTCGATCATCTGTCCCATGACGTGGTGCGCCTGTTACTGAAGCTGCCGGAAGGCCAGCGCCTGCAGTTCCGCGCCGGCCAGTATCTGGATTTTCTGCTCGCCGACGGCCGCCGGCGCGCCTTCTCGATCGCAAATGCGCCGCACGACGACGAGTATATCGAACTGCATATCCGCCATGTCGACGGCGGCAAGTTCACCGATTGGGTGTTCAATCAGATGAAGGAGCGCACCATCCTGCGCATCCAGGCCCCGCTGGGCACCTTCACGCTGGATGAGGACTCGGACCGGCCGATGATCTTCATGGGCGGCGGCACTGGCTTCGCGCCGCTCAAAGGCCAGATCGAACACGCCTTCGAAGCGGGTATTCAGCGCCCGATGCACCTGTTTTGGGGCGTGCGCGCGCAGCGAGATCTTTATCTGCCAGAGTTGCCGCAGTCATGGATACGCGAACACTCAAACTTTTCCTTCGTGCCCGTGTTGTCCGAGCCGGATGCCGGCTGGCAGGGCCGCACCGGCTGGGTTCATGAGGCCGTGGTGGAAGATTTTCCAGACCTGTCCGGTTTCGATCTGTACATGGCCGGTCCGCCGCCGATGGTGTCCGCCGCGCGCACGGCCTTCCGGGCCGCCGGCATGGCGGACCAACGCATGCACTACGATTCCTTCGACTACGCAGACGACAGTCAGGTCAAGGCCGGCAACTGACCCGCGCTGCACAACCTTGTATCCCTAAACCGACTCAGATCGACGAGGGTTCGGGTTGCGACGGTGGAGGCCGTGGCGCGGGTGCGGTTTGTTCTCATCCAGCATCGGCCGATTGTCGTGGGCCTTGCCGATATCCTGCGGCAGGGGTACAGGGTCGGGTCCGCCCCTACCCGACAGCCCCCGTCGATAGACCTCGATCGCCTGCTCCGGCTCGTGCATGCGTTCCAAGAGCTGCCCGAGTTCCCGATAGGCCTGCGGGGGGCCGTTGCGGCCGATGCAGGCCTCGAGATAGCCGCGTGCCTTGCCCCACAGTTGCGCCCGCAGGCTCAGCCTACCGAGGGTGAGTAACAGGACCGGATCATCGGGGTGGTCGGTCAGCCACTTTTCCATGTGCGACAGCTGCTTACCCGGCTCTGCTGTCTCGAGCAGGCCGTAGGTCTCCACCAGGCCGCTGTCCCAGTGCTTGCGCATGGCCCCGCGCAGCAGCAGCTCCGCCTCGGCGTCCTGGCCAAGTTCCTGCAGGTAGCCGCTATAGTCGCCGAGGATCTGCGGCTGCTCGCGCAAGACCCGCGGCACGTCCGCCCAGGCCATGCCGAGCCGGTGCGCATCGGCGGACACGAAGGCCCGCTCCAGCAAGGCACGATGCGTCCGCGTCTCCAACAGCTGCAGGTCGCCCTCTTCTTCAACCTTGCGCCGGCGGAGTTCCGGCAAGAGTTCGCGCAGGTGTTCCCAGTCGCCCAGTTGTTCGTACAAGCGGCGCAGCAGGCGCAGTACATAGACGTGTTTGGGTGCGACGCTGCGCAGGTATTTGAGGGTCGCCAGGGCCTGTTCCAGCTGCTGGTCGGCCAACTGCAGCTCGGCCTGCGTCAGACGGACGGCGACATCGGCAGACGGCATGGTCTCATGCGCCAGGCGGATGTAGTTGTCACGCCGATCGTGTGCGCCCTGAAGCTGCGCCGCCCGCGCCGCCGCGAGGTAATTCAGCAAGGGCGTCTCGGCATGTTCGGCGCAGCGTACCAGGTGCTTTTCCGCGCTCCGCCAATTACCTTCCGACATCTCCAGCAGGCCGCGGGTCATAGCCTGATGGGCCAGCCGTGCACCGCGCTCGTGCTGCCAGTCGCGCACGTCTGCCGGGAGATGCAGGGTGCGAACGCTCAGACGAATGCCGAGATACAGGGCGGCAAACAGCGCCGCCAGCAAGAGCAGCAGCAGGGCCAGACTCATCTCGACGGTGTAGTTGTCGAACGACAGCAGCACATAACCGCTGTCGCGGCTGAGCACGATGCCGATTCCGGCCCCGGCGAGCACGAACAGCCATAGCTTCAGCAGCGACTTCATGGCGCCTCAATCGCGCCCGCTGCCACGTCCTGCATCAGCTTGTCCTGCGCTGTCAGGGCACGCAGCGATCCAGTGATGTCCGGCATCTCTGGGGCAATATCAATGTTGCCCAGCGCGGCGATTGCCTGTTTCACGGCCGCCACGGTTGCGTCGTTCGCGTCGAAATACCTCCCCAGCCAGTCGGACGCGGTGGCGAGGTTGTCGCGAAACAGCCGCGGGTCATGGCGCGCGAGCCCCAGGCGCGCTACCTCGAGGTGCAGCTTGAGATTTTCGTACAATAAGAACTGTTGTTCCGGGGCGATCATGGCCTCGACCGGTTGGTCGTGCACGCGGATTCGCACTATGTCTTTGAACCCGGACCAGAGGTCGTCGAGCAGGGTCTCCCAATTGCGCGTATCGGTCGCGCCTGCATCGCGCTCGGGCAAAGTGTGTTCCGGAGCGATGGGTGCACCGGCAATCCTGAGCCCTGGCACCTGTGCGATCAAGCCCGACAGTCGGGCAGAGATGCCGGCGATCTCGGGCGCCTCGAAGGCGTTCAGCTGGGCAATGTCGCGCGCAATCTGTGCGCGCACGCCGGCCCAACCGGGATCCTGGGTGTCGCGCAGGCGCTGATCGGCCAATTCGAGGGCAATACGCGCGGTCGCCACATCGCGCGTCAGGATCAGTCGATTGCTGGCAATGCGCAGCAGATACTCGGACTCGGCGATCATCCACCGCGTCCCGGAACTGCCGACCCGACGGCGAATATCAGCGACTATTGCGCGTAGCTGCGCTTCGCGCTGTTGCAGGCGCAGACTCTGTTCTGCGAGCTGCTGTTCCTGCGCGGTGAAGGCGCCGCGCGCTTCTTCTGCGACGATCTGCTGTCGGGCCAGAAGCGCGCGCTGTTCGCTCAGCGCATTGGCCTGAGTGCCGACCGCATCGGTGGCCTCCGCTAAGGCCTGCTGCAGCTGCTGTTGCTGCGCGCGTGCCTCGCGCAGTTGCGAATCCAGCCGCGCGACATCCAGCCGAAGATTCGACCAGTGGCGATAGCCGTAGCCGCCAGCCGCGACGACCGCCAGCAGCGCCACCGCTGCGAGAACCAACGCCGGATTTCTGCCCCTGCCCGTGTTGGTATCCTTCTCGGTCGGAGTGCGCGTTGCAGGCTCCGTATGGTCAGCGGCTGTGGCCTCATGATCCGGCGATACGTCGATCACGATGCCCGGCTTCGGTTCTTCATGCGTCATTTGGTGGCAAAACCATGCTCAGGCGATATCCTGGCTCAACGCGCACAAGGCGACCAGAACGTCTTCATCGCGTGCCGAGTTTGCGACATGAACGATCTCACAGCCGCACTCCACGGCATGCGCCGCCATGCGCTGGCTGACCACCACCAGCGGCGTTCGGCGTAGCAGTGACGCGCCGGTCTCGCCCAGCATCGCGAACAAATTGTCCAGAATGGCGTTGCTGCTCGCCGATACCACGTCTACCAGCTGCTCCCAGTTTTGCACCAGGTTAGCCGCGGCCGCCTTGCGCTTTGGTGTCTGCCGACGGTAAACCTCGACCTGGACGACCTCGGCGCCGCGCTCAAGCAAGGCGTCTGCCAGGTGCTCACGTCCGCCATTACCGCGCAGGATCAGCACTGATTTCCCTTGCACGTGTTGCAGGCCCGGGAGCGCCAGCAGACCTTCGCTGTCCATGCGCTCCGGGACCAGGGTCGGGGCCAGTCCTACCTTGTCCAGCGCCTGCGCCGTCGCCTGACCGACCGCGGCGATCCCGACATCGACCGGCAGTTGGTCGGGCATCAACGGAAATGCGTAGTCCACGGCATTGGTACTGACGAAGATCAACAGGTCGCACCAGCGGGCGGCAGCCAGTGCAGCGCGGGTGGCGACTTTGTCGGCCGGCCCGAGGATCTCCAGCGCAGGAAATCGAATTGGACGGCCGTGCGCAGCCTCGATCAGGGCGCAAAGCTTGTCGGCCTGATGCACCGGACGGGTGACCAGTACGCTGAGGCCGTCCAGGTTACGGGGGGCTGCGGGCCTAATCGACGCCATTCGACGGGGTTTCGCCGTACAGCTCGCGCAATATCTGCGCAGCGCCATGCGCCAGCAGATCCTCGGCCAGCGCGCCACCAAGACGTTCGGCATCGGTCTGCGGACCGCGGATCTCGGCGCGCAGGATCTCACTACCGTCTACCGTACCGACCAGTCCTCGCAAGTGTAGTTCGCCGTCCTGCAGTGTCGCATGGCCGCCTATCGGGACCTGACAGCCGCCCTCCAGGCGCTGATTCAGTGCGCGTTCGGCGCGCACCCGCAAAGCAGTGGACTCATGGTGCAGCGGCGCTAGCAGTGCGTTGACGCGCGCATCATCGCTGCGGCACTCGATACCGATCGCCCCCTGACCGATCGCGGGCAGGCTGTCGTCGATGTCAATGAAGCTGCGGATGCGCTCGGCAAAGCCAAGTCGCAGCAGACCGGCCGCCGCCAGGATGATGGCGTCGTACTCGGCGTCATCCAGCTTGCGCAGGCGTGTATTTACATTGCCGCGCAAGGGAATGATCTCGAGGTCAGGGCGTCGTTCGGCCAGCTGGCATTGACGCCGCAGGCTGGAGGTCCCGACCCGCGCACCCTCGGGCAGCTCAGCGAGACCTGCGTGACGGTTCGACACAAAGGCATCGCGCGGATCTTCGCGCTCGAGAATCACTGCCAGATGCAGTCCCTCGGGGAGTTCGACCGGGACGTCCTTCATGGAGTGCACGGCGATATCGGCATCGCCGCTCAACAGACGTTGCTCGAGTTCTTTGACAAACAGACCCTTGCCGCCGATCTTCGCGAGCGGCGTGTCCAGTATCTTATCGCCCTGGGTGCTCATGCCCAGTATCTCGACCTCAAGGCCGGGATGAGCCTTTGCCAGCGCCGCAGCGACGTGTTCGGCCTGCCACATGGCGAGCGGAGATTTGCGGGTGGCGATGCGGATAAGGTGCTCGGGCATGGCAATGCGAAAATGACGGTGATCGGCTCAGGCACCAATGCTACTGGGTGTCACGGGTCCTGACAAAGGCCATTGCTAAAACAGTACCAGGGCGCCACGGTCGGTTACCATTGCGGGCCGATGTTGGCGAGATCTGAAGTTCAGCCGGAATGCAACGCCGGGCCTGGTTGAGTCCAGCCGGCAGGGAGATCGCGGATGTGCGGTGACCTGATATTTGATTGTGGCCTGGAGGATTTCGACCGGCGAGTGCTCGCGGCTTCGCAATCACTGCCTATCATCGTCGACTTCTGGGCGGATTGGTGTGCGCCCTGTCATGCGATTGCGCCGCATTTGGCGAAGGTGATCGACACATTCGATGGCGCAATTCACCTGGCCAAGGTAGAGGTCGATGAGGGCGATAATATGAAGCTTGCCGGTCGCTATCGTCTGCGAGGCTTTCCGACCGTCATGCTGTTCCAGACCGGTGAGGAGGTGGATCGCTTTAGTGGCGCGCGGCCATCAAGCTGGATCGAGCACTGGATACGGCAGCACCTGATTGGCGAGGGAATCTGATTCTCGGATCGCTCAGGTTTCTTGCGCCGGGGGCGCTAACTTTGACAGATGACGCCCTTATCGTTGCCTAGGCATCACAAGGTCGATCCTCCTCCGGCGCTCAATAAGCGCTTTCGAGGCCTGCTCTCTCCCCGGGTAGGCCTTTTTTTTGGCAAGAATCTTTGCAGTCAGCCTTCGATGTCCAACCAGTCCCGCGGCTTCAGAAAGACCTCGTAGAGCTCTGCCTCTGCACTGCCCGGCGCGGGATGCCAGTCGTAGCGCCAGGTCACCAGCGGCGGCAGCGACATCAGAATCGACTCGGTACGGCCGCCGGTCTGCAGACCAAAGATGGTGCCGCGATCATAGACCAGGTTGAACTCCACATAGCGTCCGCGTCGGTAGAGCTGGAATTCGCGCTCTCGGTCGCCGTAGGGTGCTTCTCGGCGGCGCTGTACGATCGGTAGATAGGCCGGTACATAGTGATCACCGACGCTGCGCATGAAGGCGAACGAACGTTCGAAGCCCCACTCGTTGAGGTCATCGAAAAACAGGCCACCGATGCCGCGGGGTTCGTCGCGGTGCTTGAGGTAAAAATAGTCGTCGCACCACTTCTTGAAGCGCGGATAGACCTCTGTGCCAAATGGTTCACAGGCGGCCTTGGCGGTGGCATGCCAATGGCGCGCGTCCTCGCGCTGACCATAGTAGGGCGTGAGGTCGAAGCCGCCGCCAAACCACCAGACGGGTTCTGCATCCGGCTTCTCAGCGACAAAGAAACGGACGTTGGCGTGCGAGGTGGGGACATTGGGGTTGCGAGGATGGATGACCAGCGACACCCCCATCGCTTGAAAGCTTCGTCCGGCGAGTTCTGGTCGTTGTGCCGTGGCTGAGGGGGGTAGCCCCTCGCCGAAGACATGCGAGAAATTGACCCCCGCCTTCTCAAACAGGTTGCCGCCCTCGAGCACGCGCGACCGCCCGCCGCCGCCGGCGGCGCGGTCCCAGCTGTCCTCGCGAAACGGTTTGCCGTCTGCCGCAGCCAACGCAGCGCAGATGCGCTCCTGCAGTTCCAGGAGGAAGGCGGCGACGGCATCGATATCGGGATTATCTGGCATAGCAGT
>JBATKF010000450.1:0-6371 GCA_049669185.1 Sedimenticolaceae bacterium
GACTGGCAGGCCGCGATCGCGCTTTACCGTCGGGCGCTGAAAATGGATCCAGCGGCCGGGTTTGCCCGTGAAGGTCTGCGCCATGCGGAGGCGCGGGCGCAGCTGCATGCACAGTTCGACCACTACCTGGATCGACCGGCACGTGTCTACTCGGCGGTGCCGCTGGCCAATGCCAAGCAGCTGCTCGCCGCCGCCAGTGAGGCGCCGCGCGATGAGCCGCGCCTGGCAGAAAAGATCGCTGCGCTGCGCGAACTCGTGAGCCGCGCCGCTACGCCGATGACGCTTACCCTAGAGTCCGACGGTGCGACCGAAGTGGTGGTCTATCGTGTCGGGCGTCTCGGCCAGTTCGACACCCACGCGCTGCAACTGCTGCCGGGGGACTACACCATCGTCGGCAGCCGCCCCGGCTACCGGGATGTACGCAAGGTGATAACGGTGCGCCCCGGTGTACCGCTGCCCCCGGTGGTGGTGCGCTGCGAGGAAGTCATTTGAGCCGCGTCTATTTCATCCACGATTCACAGGGCGACCGTCAGCGCGGCGAGCAGGAACTGCCGCTGTCGGTGGGCGGCGCGGCCCAGGCCGACATCGTCGTGCAAGACTTGCCCGCGACGGCGGTCGTGGCCCATATCGGTCTGGCCGAGGGCCATGCCTTCATCCAGCCGGCGGCTACGGATGTCTCGCTGTTTCACAATCATGAGCACATGACCGCATCGAAGTGGCTGAAGTCCGGTGATGTCGTGGAGATCGGTGAGTCGCTCATCCACTGGACGGTGCAGGGCGACCAAGTGGATATCACCGTGCACCAGCGGCAGGCATCCGCAGACCTCGTGCCGCCGAGCGCGCCCCCACCGTTGAACAACCGGGTACTGCCTGAGGTGACGCACACGCCCACAGCGGCACCCGGCCAGCGTCTCGTGCGGCGACTCGCGCTGGGCGGGTTCGTGCTGCTGTTGCTGACCGCCGCGTTCCTCCTGCTGGCGACGCCGATTACCGTGCGCGTCACTCCGGAGCCGGAGAGTTTGACGATCGACGGTTTTCCGCCGGCGGTCTCAATCGGCGGGCGCCGGCTGGCACTGCCTGGAACCTATACGATCACGGCGCAGCGCGCGGGCTATCGGCTGCTGCGCCAGACCATCGAGGTCGGCGGCGACGGCTATCCGCTGTTCGAACTGGCGCTCGAGGAACTGCCCGGGCAGGTCAGTATCGAGCTGCAGCCGGCCGTCCCGTTCCGGCTTCTGGTCGATGGTGTGCCGGTGCCAACCGAGGGCGTTGATCTCGTCGAGATCCCTGGTGGTGATCATCGCCTGCGCATCGAGACGGCGCGCTTTCTGCCGATCGAGGACACCCTGACGGTAGCCGGCAAGGGGCAGGTGCAGCAGGTCAGCCACGTTCTGCAGCCCGCCTGGGCACGCGTGCGGATCGCCAGCGAGCCACCGGGCGCAACGGTGACGGTGGACGGTGAGCCGATCGGCGTGACGCCGCTGGATACCGAGCTCCTGCAGGGCTCGCACAGCCTGGAATTCACGCTCGAGAAACACAAGGCGCTGTCGCTGCAGCAGCAGATCATTGCCGGTAAAGACCTGATCCTCGATGCCATCCGGCTGCAGCCGCTCGACGGGCACCTGGTACTCAGCAGCGACCCGGCCGCCGCGAGTGTGAGTGTGGATGGGGTGTTTCATGGCACCACGCCGGTGACCCTGGCCCTGACTGCAGACGTTGAGCACAAGTTTCGGCTGAGCAAGCCAGGTTATCAGCACTTCGATACCCAGCTGACGTTGGCCGCCGACGAGGAGAAGTCGCTGAATGCCCGCCTGCAGCCGGAGTATGGCATCGTGTTCGTCACCGCGCGGCCGGCCGATGCCACGCTACGAGTCGACGGTCGGGAGGTTGGGCAGGCCACGCAGCGCCTGCAGTTAACGACCCGCAGCCATTCCTTGGAATTCAGCAAACCAGGCTATGTCTCCAGGACGGTCAGGGTCACGCCACGCGTCGGCAGCAGCCAGAATGTGGATGTCACATTACTCACGGTCGAGAAACAGCAGGCTGCAGATCGGGCGGCGGCCACACCTGCGGTGATCAGCAGTCCGGCCGGGCAGTCGCTGCGTCTGGTGCGTCCCCAGGGCAGTTTCCGCATGGGGGCGTCGCGTCGCGAGGCCGGACGCCGTGCCAACGAGAGTAGCCGGCTGGTCAAGCTGACGCGGCCTTTCTATCTGGCGAGCACGGAGGTGACCAATGCGGAATTTCGAAAGTTCCGTTCGGCACACAGCTCGGGATTCGCCGAGGGCGTGAGCCTGAATGGCGACCGCCAGCCGGTAGTGAACGTCAGTTGGGAGGACGCTGCGCGCTATTGCAACTGGTTGAGCAGCCGCGCCGGGCTGCCACCGGCCTATGCCGAGGTCAATGGACGCCTGCAGCCGGTGCAGCCGCTGTCGACGGGCTACCGGCTACCCAGCGAGGCGGAATGGTCTTACGTGGCGCGTCGCCATGGCCGTCCGTCTGAGCAGCGGTACCCCTGGGACGGCGATTTTCCGCCGGCGACGGTGGTCGCCAACTTCGCGGACGCCAGCATCGCCGATACGCTCGCCAATACGGTTCCGAACTACAATGACAACTATCGAGTGTCCGCCCCGGTGGGGAGCTTCGCGGCCCGGCCAGCCGGTTTTCATGACCTGGGCGGCAATGTCGCCGAGTGGGTGCACGATTACTATGCGGTCTATCCGGGAGAGTCTGAGCGGCTGGTTGCAGACCCGCTGGGGCCGAACGCAGGTGAGCACCACGTCGTGCGCGATTCCAGTTGGCGGCAGGGGAGTATCGTCGAGCTGCGTCTCAGCTATCGCGACTACAGTCGTGCTGCGCGCCCGGATCTTGGTTTCCGTGTCGCCCGATATGCGGAATAGAGGTGATCTGTTGCACCTGAAGACGCCGCGTGCGTATGGCCCCGGCCGATCGCACGCGTGCCGCTGTGGCCTGCCGTTTGATCGGCCGTCAGAAGAAACGCGCGCCCCGTGGTTGTTAGGGGTGCTCATCTGCCTCGCGCTGAGCGCGAACATTTTTGCGCAGTCGTCGCCGGATGCCGAGCAGGCGGCACAGGCAGCGGTTGCACCGTCCAATACACCCGCCACAACGACCAAACGGCAACCCCAGCCGACGATGACGCCACCACCTAGTTTCCAGCCGTCGGAAAAGATCCGCGCGGACAGCGCGGTGTCCTTCCCGGTGGATATCTGAAGCGATGCGGGAACGAAAGACTACAGGTACAAAGACATTATGAGAAAAGGCTTTCCCGTCGAACTCGTTTACCAGGTGTTTTCGCTGCTGATCGCGTTCATTCTGGTACACGCCCTGTACGTCAGCGTCATCAGGCCGCAGGCAGATACCTTCCTCGAGCAGGAGGCTCAGCGGATGCAGACGGACCCGGAGTATGTTCAGCAGCGTTCGTTCTTCGTTGTCGTCAAGGACTACGAACAGGAGGCCTGTTTTGTACTGATGCTATGGGCCTTTGCGATCCTGGGCTTCAAGGGCCGCGCGGCCTATCAGCAGCAGAAGCTGCTCGACCAGGATCTGCTGCGGCTGCCGGCCGAGCTGCCGATCGGTCCGGAAGACACCCGTGATCTGGCCGGACGCATCCAGTCCCTGCCAAAGCCAATGCAATCCTATCTGCTGCCGCGCGCGCTATTGACTGCCATCGAGCGCTTTGCCGCCACCCGCAACGTGCAGAATGTCTCGACGGCGGCGCGCGACATCTGCGATTCCGAAGGCGAGCGGATGGAATCCGAGTTGTCCATCATCCGCTACATTGCCTGGGCTATACCTTCGGTAGGCTTTATCGGCACCGTGCGCGGCATCGGCGATGCGTTGGGGCAGGCGCATCGTGCGGTCGAAGGCGATATTACCGGGGTTACCTCAAGCCTCGGGGTAGCCTTCAACTCGACCTTTATCGCGCTGGTTATCAGCATCGTGCTGATGTTCTTCATACACCAGGTGCAGCTGATGCAGGAGCGTTTGGTGCTCGATAGCGAACGTTACGTCGACCACTGGTTTATTCGGCGCCTGCAGGGCTGACTGGCGTTCCGCCGACCTCGGTCATATGAAACGCCGTCCCGTTTCTCCTTTTTCGCTGTCTTTTCTCGACATCATGTTCTGTGGTTTCGGCGCGGTAGTGCTGCTGGTGCTGATCCTCGACAGCGATACCGTACGTGCCCGCAATGCGGCGTTTGCCGACCTCCAATCTGAGGTGGTCCGCCTCGAGAAGGAGGCGATCGTCGGGCGCGAGCAATTGGTCGTCGTGCGCAACAGCCTGACCGCGGCCGACGAGGAGGTGGTTCTGACACAGGGTGAGGCGGAACGTGTCCTCGAGACCATCAGGGAGTTCGAGATCGAAGTGGCCAGAATGCAAAAAGAGACCCTGGCAAGCCAACAGCATGTCAATGAGCTGGCATCGGATCTGAAGAGCCTGGATGAAGAACAGCGTCGCCTGGGTGCGCCGCAGCCGGCCGAGCAGGACGGCGGCAGTAAGGTGCGCGAGGTCCGCGGCGAAGGGGATCGCCAGTATCTGACCGGGTTGAAGATGGGCGGTCAGCGGGTACTGATACTGGTCGACGTCTCCGCCAGCATGTTGGATGAGACCATTATCAACGTCATACGGCGGCGCAATATGGACACCGCCAGCAAGCGCAGTGCGCCGAAGTGGCTGCGCGCGCTGAAGACGGCGGACTGGCTGGTCAGCAACCTGCCGGCAGACGCGAGTTTTCAGCTCTATACCTTCAGCACCCGGGCCAGTGCCGCGCTCAGCGGTACCGAAGGCACCTGGTTGAAGGCGTCGGCCCGCAAGGACGTGGATGGCGCCATTCTGGCCCTGAGCCAGACCATCCCTGGCGGTGGCACCAGTCTTTATCATGCCCTCGCAGTTGCCAAGAAGCTATCGCCGCGCCCGGACAATATCATGCTGGTTACCGACGGCCTTCCCACGCAGGGCCGCGATAAGCCATCCTCTACCACGGTGTCTGCCGATCAGCGCCTGCAGCACTTTCAGACAGCCGTGCGCACGCTGCCGTCGGGTATACCGGTGAATACGGTGCTGCTGCCGATGGAGGGTGATGCCTATGCCGCCGCCGCTTTCTGGAAACTCGCGCAGGAGACGCGTGGGTCGTTTCTGACGCCCGCGAGGGACTGGCCATGAGCCGGCGGACCCGTCGTAGCGTCGATATCTTCAATCTGTCTTTCCTGGACGTGGTTTCATGTGGCTTTGGCGCCATTATTCTGCTGCTGGTGATCGTCAAGGTCTCGGAGCCGCATGTGATCGAGCGCCTGGCGGTAGACCTCAGTGGTCTTGTAGCGCGGCTGGAAGCTGAGCTGCACGAGATCCGGGGCGAGACAACCGTCTTTAGCCGTGAACTGACTGCGCGGCAGGAGCAGCTGTCGGCACAGCGCGAGAAACTGGCGCGCCTGCAGGGCGAGCTGTCATCCATCCGCGGGCAATACACGACGACAAAGAACGCCTTAGCGGCGCAAACCACTATCGAGGGTCAGCTGGCCTCGGCGAAACAGGACCTCTCCGAGGAGATGCGGCGACTGCTGGGCAGCGGTTATCAGCGTAGAAAGCTGACCGCTACCATCGGCGGGGTACCGGTGGACAGCGAATACGTCATCTTCATCATCGACACCTCAGGGTCCATGCAGCAGAACGCCTGGCCGCTGGTGATGAAGAAGGTCTCGGAGGTGCTGGACATCTATCCCGGGGTCAAGGGTATTCAGGTGATGAATGACATGGGCGACTACATGTTCTCGACCTACCAAGGGAAGTGGATACCCGACTCGCCGGCTCGCCGCAAGGCGATCATCAAGCGCCTCGCCGGCTGGCAGCCGTTTTCCAATTCCAGCCCGGTGGAAGGGATAGAGGCCGCCATCCGCCGTTTTCATGCACAAGACAAGCGCATCAGCCTGTACGTGTTCGGTGACGACTTTGCGCGGGGATCGATCCAGGACGTCGTCGATACCGTGGCGCGACTCAACAGCGCTGATAAGTCTGGCAAGCAGCGAGTACGCATCCACACCGTGGGGTTCCCAGTGCTGTTCAACATGGCGCAAGGCATACCGCTGAACGCAGTCCGCTATGCGGCACTGATGCGCAAACTGGCCGAGACCAATGGTGGCAGTTTCGTCGGCCTGAACAGCGCCCGGTAGTGCGGTTTACTGCATCGAACACGCCCCGTCAGGCCGAGGGCATCGGAGGTCGCAGCAGTAAATCGGTGAGATAAGCGGGCTAGGGTCTATTCCCACCCGATGACGTCATAACCCTTTTCCTGCAGACAGCGCTGGACGAACCGCTGAAAAGTCGGGCTGATCCGGGTCGATTCGACGCCACCCTTGAC
>JBATKF010000451.1:0-15807 GCA_049669185.1 Sedimenticolaceae bacterium
GGCTGCGCCTCGGGGCTGGTCGTCGTATCGGCCGCATCATTGGCCATACCGCTGGCCGCGACCCCGGCCGCCGTTTCGGTAGCCGCCGGCGCGGGCACCGGCTTGCCTACATCAGCTGCCGCGAGAGCATCGCGCATCACCGCATCCAGCGCGTCTTGCTCTGTACCCGGTGCCGGCGTATCGCCCGGTTCGCGGAAATCGGGCATTGGCGGGATCAGCGAAGCGACCGCCGCATCGACCGTCTGCCTCGGCCCATCCCCCAAACCGGGTCCAGGCATCGACCCTGTTGCTGCAATCCCGGATGCCCCTGTCGACTGTTCCTGAAGCGATTCCTGGGGCGCTGTCGGCATCGCCGCATCGCTGACCACGGCGAGCGGTGTAACCGCCTTGGGTATCGGCGTCGGGGCAGGCCGCCCATCGCTCGCAATCTCCTCCTCGAGCAGGCCGTTGATGTCGTCCTGAAAGACCAGAACGACCCCGAGCACGAGCGCTACCGCAGCGCCGGCGACCCATGGCCAGAACGGCGGCCCGAAGAGCCGCATGGCCCGCTGCTCGCTGCCCGGCGCAGACTTCGAGTCCGCCTTGGCACGTCGGCGGCTCGCCACATCCAGGATCTCCGTCAGACCCTTGAGCAGCGGACCGGGCAGCCCGCGCGACGTGTTGTGCAACGCCGTAACCATGGCATCCGTGACGTCCTCAGCTTCCGCCGCTGTGCGGCCGCGCAGAAACGCGGCCGTCTGCTCACGGTCGAAAGGCGGCAGGTCGACAAACTGCACGTCCCAGACGCCTTTTGCCTTGGCCAGGCCGCCATTGCCAATCAGCAGCAGGCGGCCGCCCTGGGCATGCAGGCTGACAAGGCCATAGACGGCCTCAAGGTCGAGCAGCTCGACATCGTCGACGACCAGCAACAGCTCCTGGTCGCCGAGCGCAGCCAGGACATCGTCGGGCCATTGCATGAGTGCGCCTGAATCGAGGCCCAGCTGATCGATTGCGATCAACGCCAGATCGTGATCTACGCCGGCGCGCACCCAAACGACCGCCATTTCCTCGCGCAGCGTCTCCACCAGGCGGTGCGCGAACAATGTCTTGCCGGCTCCGGCCGGGGCACGCAGATAGATCACCTCACCCACATTGCGGAGCAGGTGCTGCAGTAGCTGCAACCTTTCCGCACGAGCCGGTGTGTCGAAATAACTGGCGTTAGCGCTGTTCTCAGGCGGCATGCAGTGTCTGCTTCAGGGTGTCGGGGTCAAAATCCGCACTGACAACCGCCCGTCCGATGTCCTGCAGGAGTACCAGCCGAAGCTGGCCATCCATCACCTTTTTGTCGACCCCCATCAGCTCGAGCAGGCGTTGTGCAGAGACTTCGCTCGGAGGCCGCACCGGCAAGCCCGCGGCTGCGATCAGCGCTTCGGTCCTTTTCACCTTTGTGTCCGACAGCCAACCGAGACGGGCCGACATCGCGGCCGCCATGCACATCCCGGCGCCGACCGCCTCGCCATGCAGCCAAGTGCCGTAGCCCATGCCGGTCTCGATGGCGTGCGCAAAGGTGTGGCCCAGGTTCAGCAACGCGCGCTGCCCGGCTTCCCGTTCGTCTGCGGCAACCACCGCGGCCTTGTCGCCGCATGAGCGCTCAATGGCAAAGGCAAGCGCACTGGTGTCACGCGCCACCAATGCCGCCATATTCCGCTCCAGCCAGGCGAAGAATTCCGCGTCGCCGATGAGACCATACTTGATTACCTCGGCCAGCCCCGCAGAGAGCTCGCGATCGGGGAGGGTGTCGAGCGTCGCGGTATCGGCGATGACGCAGCGCGGCTGATGAAAGGCGCCGATCATGTTCTTGCCGGATGGATGATTAACGCCGGTCTTGCCGCCCACCGAGGAGTCGACTTGGGCCAGCAGCGTTGTCGGGACCTGGATGAAATCGACGCCCCGCTGATAGCTGGCCGCGGCGAAACCGGCCATGTCCCCGACGACACCGCCGCCGAGGGCCAGCAGAGTGCAGCGCCGATCGAAGCGCTGTTCGAGCAACGCCGTGAAGATCTGGTCGAGGACAGCGAGCGTCTTGTACTGCTCGCCGTCTGGCAGTACCACGCGGCCAATCTGGTAGGCGGTCAGGGCGGCCTCGACGCGCTCGAGGTACAGAGGCCCAACCGTCTCATTGGTGACGATCATCACCTGGCGGCCACGGATATAAGGACCGTAGAACGCGGAATCCCCAATGAGATCGGTACCGATAAAGATCGGGTAGGCGCGAGCGCCGAGTTCAACCGTCAGCTTGCGCATTGCGGATGACATGACTGCCGATGTCCTGAAGATTCAAGCAATGGATTGTGGAAATCTTACACCCACGCGGCTGAGAGGGTTAGCTGCATATCTCACCGTTTTTCGCAACGAGGCCGCCGAGACGCCGTCCTGGCGGGGTGCACGGAGTGGAAGGCGGTGAAGGCGTAGCCGACACTACGTCAAACCGCGTGCAACGAGTACGCCCCGTCAGGGCGAGTGTGTCGGGAGCCGCAGTAGGAAATCGGTGAGATATGCAGGTTAGCTGCGGATGATGCCGAGGATCTCGTTGGCGACCGATGCGGCGCTGCGGCCCTCGGTACTCACCGTGTAGTCTGCGGTACTCAGGTACAGCGGCTCGCGCACCGCCATCAGGTCCTTCAGGCGCTCCAGCGGATCGTCTGTCTGCAGCAAGGGCCGGTTGCGGTCGCGATAGGTCCGCTCATATTGCTGCTGCGCGGAGCATGCGAGAAGAAAGACGATGCCGCGCGCCGACAAATGCTGCCGGTTTTCTGCCCGCAACACTGCGCCACCGCCGGTAGCCAGCACTTGGTTGTCGACCTGGGTAAGCTCATCGATGACCTGCTGCTCGCGCTGGCGAAAACCCTCCTCGCCTTCGTATTCGAAGATGGTCGGGATATCGACGCCGGTGCGACGCTGGATCTCAAGATCGGTGTCATTGAAGCCCATGCCCAGGGCTTGGGCCAATTGTTTGCCGATCGTTGTCTTGCCAGCGCCCATGGGACCAATCAGAAAAATTCGGTTGGGTATAGCCATAAGCCACAAAGTTAATGGCCCCGCTCAGGGTAAGGCAAGCGGAACCGTTCGGCGAAAGGCGGGGCGGGGAGCCAAGGGACGAGGCGTCGGGAAAAGGATTTCCCTCGCGCCTCGTCCCTCGGGGGGCTAGCGAAGCGTCAACGTATCCTTGAGGATCTTCGGCGTAACGAAGATCAGCAACTCGTTGTTTTCGTCCTGAATCTGTTCCTGCTTGAACAAGAACCCGAGGTAGGGCAGGTCCCCGAAGAACGGAACGCTGTTTTTGGTTTTCGATTTGGTGCGCTCGAAAACGCCGCCCAGGACGACGGTCTCGCCGTTGTCGACCAGTACTGAGGTCTCCACTGAGCGGGTATCGACCGGCGGCACCCCGAGCACGGCGCGGGTGAAGTCCGGGTTGTCTTTATTGACCTTCAGATCCATGATCACGCGGTCGTCGGGCGTGATGCTCGGCGTTACCTCGAGCTGCAGTACGGCCTCTTTAAAGGACACCGAGGTTGCACCGCTGGAGGTGGCCTCCTGATAGGGGATCTCGACGCCCTGTTTGATGGTCGCGGTGTTCTGGTCCGAGGTGATCACACGGGGGCTGGAGACGATCTCACCCTTGCCCTCCTGTTGCATCGCGGTGAGCTCCAGACGCAGCAGGAAATCCCCCATCTTCGCGACCAGAAAGTTGATCGCGCCGCCGCTGCCGGCCGCGAGCGTCTGCGGCAGGTTCACCAGCAGGCCCTGGTTGCCGGAACCGGCAGGGATCTCGAAACTGGTGCTGGGCACCTCGGGGCTGGCGACATCGCCCGGCAGACCGCCGCCGACCTTGTAGCGATAATCGCCGGGGCTACCGGCTGCACCGAAGCCCAGTTTCACACCGAGGTCACGGGCGAAGTCGTTGTTGGCAATGACGATGCGCGATTCAATCATGACCTGCCGCACCGGGACATCCAGTTCACCGATCAAGGCCCGTACCTCGCTGAGCTTGGCGGCCGTATCCTGCACTAACAGCGTATTCGTGCGTTCATCGATCGATACGCTGCCGCGTTCGGAGATCAGCTTGTTCTCGGCGGATTTCAAGAGTGCGGCGAGATCCGCGGCCTTGGCATAGTTGACCTGGATGAGTTCTGAGCGCAGCGGTGCCAGCTCGGCGATCTGCTGCTGCGACTCCAGTTCGAGTTTCTCGCGTGCCGCAATCTCCTCCGTCGGGGCGACCAGAACGACGTTATCGTTGCGCCGCATCGACAGGCCCTTGGTCTTGAGGATGATGTCCATCGCCTGGTCCCAGGGCACGTTCTTCAGGCGCAGGGTGATTCGACCGCTCACGGTATCGCTCACGACCATGTTGAGACCCGTGAAATCGGCCAATAGCTGGAGTACCGCGCGCACCTCGATATCCTGGAAGTTGAGCGACAAGCGATCCCCTTCATACACCTGCTGCTCCTTGAGGCGCGCCTCCTTCTCCTGGCGCGTCAGGGCGCGAAACTCAACCGTGTAGAGGTCGTCCGCCTGATAAGAAATATGCTCGAACTCACCCGATGTCGCGATCGTCATGCGCACATTGCGGCCATCTGGGCGTGTTTCGATGCTCGTCACCGGGGTAGCGAAGTCTGTCACATCCAGCGTCCGCGCGAGCTGCGCCGGGATCCCGGCCTCCATGAAGTCGAGCAGGATCCGGTCGCCCTGCTGGCGCATGTCGACCACAATCGAGGGGTCGGAGAGCTGGATCTCGACGCGGCCTTCACCTTGCGTCCCGCGCCGAAAATCGATGTTTTCCAGTGCCAGCCCCTGCCGTCCCTGTAGGGTACGGTCGGTGGCTACGGCCGGTCGGGGCGCGCCCGTTGCCGACATGGTCCCGGCGCCGCTGCCAGAACCGACGCTGACGAACACCTGATTACCCTCGGTGCGGATCTCATGCGGCACCTGCTCAAGCAGGTTGATTACCACCCGGGTTCTATCTCCGGCCTCGATGGCGGTGACGCTGCGTGCCATACCGATTGCCACTGGCGTCACCTTTGTCGACAGGGCGCTGGTCGTATTCACCAGGTCGATAGCGATGCGTGCCGGGTTGTCTGTCGTGAACGAATCCGGATCCCCAACGGGCTCGCTGGTCGTAAGCACGATCTCGACCCGGTTGCCGGGCAAGGCTGAAAAACTGATGTCTTGCAGCTGGTTGGCCAGTACATTGGACGTCAGGGCCCATAGCAGCACTATCCCAATCAGTGCAGTCTTGCGCGCCTTCAACTCAATCAACATCGTGACTTCTCCTATTCCTCGCCCAACGCAATTGCCGCTTCTTTTTCAAGGAAACCCGAACCTGTGGGGACGAGTTCTATGAGCTCTATTTTGTCTTCACTGACACGCGTGATTCGGCCATCATTCTGGCCAATGTAGTTGCCTGGCGCCACGCGGTGAATGGTGCCGTCAGAGGTCTTTACCAATCCCCAGCGATCTTCTTCCTGCTCCAAGGTACCGACCATACGCAGTGAATCGAGGGAGTAGGATTCGAGTTCTTCCTTGCGTCTGTTCGGATCGGGACGCACGCCATTGTCCAAAATGGTCTCTGTGACGGCGGTATCGTCTTCCTGTCTCGTGAAGGGGTCGCGTCGATTCTTCGGCACATAGACGAAGCCGACTACTTGCTTCACTTCTGGGATAGGCTCGATCCCGGAGGCCGGCCTGCTCTTGACTTCGTTCACGTAGTCTTGCAGATCCGACATGTCCTGGCTCGCACAACCGGCCAACAACAGAGGCACTACCAGAGGGATGAACTTCCTCATCATCAACCACCCGCCTCATCAAGGTAACGATAGGTGCGGGCCAGTGCCTCGAGTACCAGCTCGCCCGGATTATTCTGTCGCGGCGAAATCTGCACATCGTGAATCGTCACGATGCGCGGCAGCGCTGCCAGTCCACTGACAAATTCGCCGAATTCGTGATAAGTGCCGACGACGCGGATCTTGATCGGCAGTTCCGCATAGAAATCCTTGGGGACCTCGGCCTGCGGCTGGAAAAGCTCGAACTCCAGGCCTGCCGCCAATCCAGTCTGCGATACATCGACCAGCAGGTCTGCGACCTCCGTGCGGTTCGGCAGCTGACGCAGCATGGCGCCGAAAGACTCCTCCATCTCGGCCAGTTGCGCCCGATAGGCTTCGAGGTTCGCGGCCTTGGCCTGCTTGGTTTCGAAATCCTGCCGCAGGTCCTTCTCAGTCGCCTCGACGCGTGCAAGTTCCTTGTACTGATCTTCGGTATCGAGGAAATACCATGCGGTACCAACCGCGCCAGCCAGGATAAGTATCAGTATCGCCTTGATGACCGCAGGCCAGTCGCCGATATTGCTGAAGTCAAGTTCGTTGAGTTCCTGCATATTCATTGTGCCGACTCCTCCTTAGGCACAACCTGCTTCAGGTCGAGCTGGAACGTGTTGCCCTCTGCGTTGCTGCGGTCTTGATCCTTATTTTCGATAATCCGCAGTTTCGGATCGGCAAGCCACGGGCTGGTCTCGATATTCCGCATGTAGGTGGAGACGCGCGCGTTCGATTGGGCGCGCCCGTCCAATACGAGGTTGCGCCCCCGCTGCACCGCCTTCGTCAGGTAAGCGCCATCCGGAACCACCGTGACCAGCTCGTCGAACAGGTGGACGATCTGAGGTCTACTGACCTGCAGATCCTGGATGACTTTCATGCGCGCAATCAGCTTCTGGCGTGTGCGGTCGAGTTCGCTAATCTCTGCGATCTGCTTGTCGACTTGTTTAATCTCACGCTCGAGGAACTTGTTCCGATCACGCTGATGGTCGATCAGCTCCTCGTTGTACCAGTGCCAGTAACCCATGCCCAGCAGGGTCAGGACCAGGGCACCGAGAATCGTGAGGCCGAACTCGAGACGCCGCTGCTTGCGCTGCTTCTCGCGCCACGGAAGTAGATTAATATGCGCCATGTCAGTCGAAGCTCCTCAGCGCCAGGCCACAGGCAATCATCAATGCCGGCGCATCGTTACTGAGAACCTGAGGCTTTACCTTTGAAGAGACCGCCATGTTTGCAAACGGGTTGGCGATCAAGGCCTCGACCCCCAGCCTCTCCTGAATGAGGTCGTCGATTCCGGGTACGGAAGAACTGCCGCCGGCCAACACCACCAAGTCCACGCTATTGAACGCGCTGGCCGAAAAGAAGAACTGGATGGAACGGTTGACCTGCTGAGCCATCGCCTCTTTGAACGGTTCCAGGACCTCGGGGATATAGTTGTCGGGGAGACCGCCTTGTCGCTTGGCCATGCCGGCCTCTTCCACCGACAGACCATAGCGACGCTGGATTTCTTCGGTCAGTTGCCGACCGCCGAAGTTCTGCTCGCGCGTATAGACAATATGATTGTCGTGCAAGACATTCAGCGTCGTGGTCGTCGCCCCGATATCCGCCACGGCGATGGTCTGGCCGTCACCGGCATTCGGCCACTGATCGATCAGCTGGGTGCAGGCGTTTTCCATGGCGTAGGCCTCGACGTCGACAATGTCGGCGGTAAGCCCGGCCAGTTCGAGTGCCGCAACCCGGTCGTCGACGTTCTCGCTGCGCGATGCGGCAAGCAGGACATCCACCAACTCCGGGGTCTTCTCCGACGACCCCAGGACCTGGAAGTCGATGTTGACCTCTTCCAGCGGGTAGGGAATGTATTGATCCGCCTCGAGTTGGATCTGGCTCTCCATCTCCGTCTCGGAGAGCGCTGCGGGCATCGAAATGACCTTGGTAATCACCGCAGATCCCGAGACCGCGACGGCCGCGCGCTTGTTGCGCGTGCCCGCTTTGCGAACGACATTGCGTACCGCCTTGCCGACGGCCTCGACATCCGCGATGTTTTTCTCCACCACTGCCGTCGAGGGCAGGGGCTCTACCGCGTAACTTTCTACGCGATAGCGGACACCCCCGCGACCATTTTGCTGACTCAGTTCGAGCAGCTTTACCGCCGTTGAGCTGATATCCAACCCGATTAGCGGTACCTTCTTTCGGGTAAAAAGGCCCATGATGATTTGTTTCCAGCTTCCCTAGGTGTGCTTCCCGAGCGCTTTGCGACCCGGGTTCTCGGTTGCGTTAACGGCATCTCCGAGTATTTTCTTTAACAAACTCTCGCAAGTATAAAACTTTCTGCCGATTTGTTTGAAGGAAATAAATTCCAGTCGGTGCCAGCTGCGGCCCTAACCGCGTTGCGAGACGGACAATCGAATAGGCCGCTGAGCTCGCCGAGACCTGCGCAGCTCGACGCTGGTCCACCTGCCATCGACGCACATAACCGGCCCCAATCGCAGGATGTTTCGGGCTAGTATAGCGACCCGTCTCGGAAGGGTTAGCGGCACGATTCCCAAACTCTGTAATCTGTGAACGAACGCATGAAGTGGTTGGTAAAAATCTTTAAATTCTTTGTAGTTATCGGCTTTTTGGGCGCCTTGGGCGGCACCATCGCCTTGGCCGTCGCCTACTACTATATCGAGCCGGAATTACCTAATATCGACAACCTGCGGGATGTCCGATTGCAGGTGCCGTTGAAGGTCTTCAGCCATGAAGGAGAACTGATCGCCGAGTTCGGTGAACAGCGGCGCAACCCGCTCAGTTACGAACAGATCCCCCAGACGATGGTGCAGGCGGTCTTGTCCGCTGAAGACGCCAGTTTCTTTACCCATCCGGGTGTCGATTACCGCGGTCTGCTGCGCGCCGGCCTGCAATTGGCGCTGACCGGACAGAAAAAGCAAGGCGGCAGCACCATCACCATGCAGGTGGCCCGCAACTTCTATCTAACCCGCCAAAAGACCTACACGCGAAAGCTCAGTGAGATCTTGCTCGCCCTGCGAATCGAGGAAGAACTCAGCAAACCGGAGATCTTGGAGCTCTACCTGAACAAGATCTATCTGGGCCAGCGGGCCTATGGGGTTGGTGCCGCAGCACAGGTCTATTACGGCAAGCGCGTCGACGAGCTGGATCTCGCGCAGACTGCGATGATTGCCGGACTGCCCAAGGCACCGTCGACCTTCAACCCCTTGGCCAACCCCCCGCGGGCCATCGAACGGCGCAATTATGTCCTCGGAAGAATGCTCGAGCTGGACTTCATCGATCGGCAGGCCTACGCGACCGCGATCGCTCAACCCGTTACCGCCAGCCGCTACGCGCCACCAATCGAGGTCGAGGCCCCCTTTGTCGCCGAAATGGTGCGCGCGGACATGGTCGAGCGCTTTGGCGAGGAGGCCTATACCGGTGGCTACTCGGCCTTCACGACCGTCAGGGACACTGAACAGACCGCGGCCAACCGCGCGGTGCGCAATGCGCTGGATGCCTACACCGAACGTCACGGCTATTACGGCCCGGAGGATAGGCTCGACCCTTTGCCCTCGGACGAGGCGGGGCTGGATGCGGTGCTGGCCGATAGACCGACTGTCGGAGAGCTCAGGCCAGCGGTCGTCACCGCAATCGCTGACCAGTCAGCGAGCCTCTATCTTGGCGATGGCGAACGAGGGACACTCGGCTGGGAAGGGATTGAATGGGCACGGCCCTTTATCGACACTGACCGTCGTGGGCCGAAACCGAAAGAGGTGGCGGATGTCCTGAAACCGGGCGATCTGATCCGGGTCAGCCGCGTATCCCAGGACCAGGAGACGGCCTGGCGCCTAGCTCAGATCCCACGAGCCGCGGGGGGCCTGGTGGCACTCGACCCGCTCGATGGGGCGGTACGCGCGCTGGTTGGCGGTTACGACTTTTATTACAGCAAATTCAACCGTGTGACCCAGGCCAAACGTCAACCTGGCTCCGGCTTCAAGGCCTTTATCTATTCCGCGGCGTTGGACAACGGCTTCACACCCGCCAGCCTGATCAATGACGCGCCGGTAGTCTTCGATGACCCAAGCCTGGAGGGGGCCTGGCGGCCGGAAAACTACTCAGGCAAGTTCTTCGGGCCGACGCGACTGCGCTACGCCTTGACCAAATCGCGCAATCTGGTGTCCATTCGTCTCTTGCGCAGCATGGGTGTAGAGGCGGCTCTGCAGCACATAGCAAAATTCGGTTTCGATCCCGATGAGTTGCCGAAGAATCTGTCGCTGGCGCTGGGTAGCGCCGATGTCACGCTGCTCCAAATGGCCAGAGGCTATGCCGTCCTGGCAAATGGCGGTTATCTCATCGAGCCCTATTTCGTCGAAAGAATCGAGCAGGAGGGCACGGGCGTGATCTACCAGGCGACTCCTAGCCGGGCCTGCAAAGACTGTGACGCCTTTGCCGCCGGCGCGGCACATGAAGGCACGCCCGCGCCGCGTGTGCTGGATAAGCGCAACCGCTACCTGATGTACTCCATGATGCAGGATGTCATTCGCAGTGGCACCGCCACCAAGGCCCGCGAACTCGGACGCCAGGACCTCGCCGGCAAGACCGGAACGACCAACGACCAGCGCGATGCCTGGTTCAACGGCTTCAATCAACACCTGGTCGCCAACACCTGGATCGGCTTCGACGACAACAGCAAACTGGGGCGTGGCGAAGTGGGTGGCCGCGCGGCGCTGCCCGCATGGATGGAGTTTATGCGTGAGGCCCTGAAAGACGTACCCGACGAGGAGCCCGAGATGCCGGAGGATATCGTCATGCTGCGAATCGACCCACGCACCGGCTTGCTCGCTGATGCCGCGACCGAGGACGCCATCTTCGAGGTCTTCCGTGCGGAAGATGCCCCAGGAGCGAACCTCGGAACGGCAGGCGGCGGCAGTGGCGTGAAGCGGCCGGCCGTCAAACCACCGCCGACCCAGGACCTGTTCTGAAAAGGTCGCGTCCCCCGGCAGACCAGCGTGCGCTGCTGACAGATATCGCCAGGCTCATCGTCGATGAGGGTTACGACCTGCCGTCGGCCCTGAAGCGTGCGGCTCGCGCGCAGGCGGTGAACCTGCATCAGGCATGTCCACGGCGGGAGACGATTTGGTCGGCGATTCGCGAATACCGGGCACTATTTCGCCCGGAGCAGTCCGCGTTGCTGCAGCAACAACGCCGGCTAGCACTGCAGGTGATGCAGACGCTGGCCCGCTTCAAACCGAGACTCCTGGGCAGTCTGGTTCGCGGCGATGGCCCGCTGGATCAAATCCAGCTGCTGGTCTTCGCCGACTCTCCCGAACCGGTCATCTGGCATCTGAACGACCGCCATATCCCCTGGCAGGCGGGCGACACCCTACTGCATTATTCGGCGGGGCGGCGCCTGGCGCGGCCGGTGCTGCGATTTCTTGCTGGCGAGACCTCGATCGAGTTGATCATCCTGTCCGATCAGAGCGCCAGCGATCCGCCGCGAGACCCGGTCAGCGGCGGAGCGCTGGACATGCGGGACGCTGATGAGCTCAGCACACTGATCGACGCCCAGATAGTCTGATCAACGTTCGTCGAGCGGCACGTAATCCCGTTTGCCTGCGCCCTGATAGAGCTGGCGGGGCCGGCCAATGCGGTGGCGGGGGTCATCCAACATCTCCATCCAGTGACTTACCCAGCCCGCGGTGCGCGCTATCGCAAACATCACTGTAAACATACTGTCCGGGATACCCAGCGCGCGATAGATGATTCCCGAATAGAAATCGACGTTGGGGTAAAGCTTTTTCTCGAGGAAATACTCGTCCTCGGACGCGATCTCCTCCAGGCGCATCGCCAGCTCGAAGAGTGGGTTGTTGCTGTCGGCCAGCTTCTCCAACACCTGATAGCAGACCTCACGAATAATCTTGGCACGCGGATCGTAGTTCTTGTACACACGGTGGCCGAAGCCCATCAGCCTGAAGGGGTCGTCTTTGTCTTTTGCCTTGGCGATGTAGGTATCGATATTCTTGACGCCACCGATCTGCTCAAGCATATCGAGTACTGCTTCGTTGGCGCCACCATGAGCCGGCCCCCACAATGAGGCCGTGCCTGCGGCAATGCAGGCGAACGGGTTGGCACCGGAACTGCCGGCCAGGCGGACCGTCGAGGTAGACGCGTTTTGCTCGTGGTCGGCATGCAAGATGAACAACAGATCCATCGCACGCTCGGCGAGCGGATCGACCTCGTATTCCTCACACGGGGTAGCGAACATCATGCGCAGGAAGTTGGCAGTGTAGTTCAGCGAGTTTTTCGGGTAGATCACCGGTTCGCCGATATTGTGTTTGTAGCAGGCCGCCGCAATGGTGGGGATCTTGGCGATAAGGCGATGTGCGCTGATCTCGCGGTGGCTGGGGTCACTGATGTCTATGGAATCATGATAGAAGGCGGACAGCGAGCCAACCACACCGACCATCATCGCCATCGGGTGGGCATTGTTGTGAAAACCCTGGAAGAATCGCAACAGCGATTCGTTGATCATCGTATGGTTCGCGATGATGTCTTTGAAGTCCTCGAGCTGCACGGCCGTCGGCAGCTCACCGTATAAAAGCAGATACGCAACTTCGATGAACGTCGACTTCGCGGCGAGCTGTTCGATCGGGTAACCGCGATAGCGCAACACGCCCGCATTGCCGTCGATGTAGGTGATGGCGCTGTCACAGCTCGCCGTAGAGACGAACCCGGGGTCGTAAGTAAACACCTTGGCCTGGCCATACAGGCTGGTGATATCCACCGTGTCCGGCCCCTCCGTTCCAGAGAGGATATCCAGATCGACTGACTTGCCGGTATCGCTGAACGTCAAAGTGGCCTTTTTGTCAGACATGATGCGCCTCCTCTACTCAGGTCCGGGAAGAGCCTAACACAACAACAATTGCGCCCAACCATTGGAATTTTCCCCGCATCGGGGCAGGCTTTTTTAATGCAGCTGCGGGTATCCCCAGAGCGCAATAGCTAGCCTGGCGCCGGCATAAGCGCGATGTCGGCGCGCACGCCGGCTGCGGATTTCTTGAACATCTCCATCTCGGCCTCGTTTAAGCCGATGTCGATCACCCGCTGCAGCCCCTGGTGGCTGAGCACGCAGGGCACGCCCATGGCGATGTCGGCCTCACCATACTCCCCTTCGAGGATGGCAACGCATGGCAACAGGCGCTTTCTATGGTGGCTGATCGCATCGATCATCGCGGCCACCGAGGCCCCCGGTGCATCGTAGGCGCTCGAGTTCTTGCGCAGGGCCAGGATCTCTGCCCCGCCATCGCGCGTGCGCTGCACGATTTCTTCGAGCCGCCCCGGCTCAATGAACTGAGACACCGGGACACCATTGATGGTACAAAAACGAGACACCGGCACCATGGCGTCGCCATGCCCACCGAGTACGATGGTGGTGATGTCGCGTATCGAGAAACCGGTCTCCATCGCGATGAAGGAGGCCATGCGCGACGCGTCCAGCACGCCCGCTTGGCCGAGTACCCGCTCGCGCGGCCAACCTGTGAGCTGCCAGACGCGATAGGTCAGGACATCGACCGGATTGGTCACCATGACCACAGTGGCGCCCGGCGCATACTTAACGATGTCGGCGACAATCCCGTCGATGACATCCAGATTGGTCTGCAATACGTCGGAGCGTGACATCCCCGGCTTGCGCGGCACGCCCGCGGTCACCACAATGACATCGGCACCCTGCATCGCCGCCGGGTCATTGCTGCCGGTGACGCGCGTGTCGAACGCAAAAAACGGGGCGGTCTGGAAGATATCCAAGGCGACGCCCTGGGGTACATCCTGGCGGATATCGATCAGCACCACCTCGCGGCAGATCTCCTGCTCCGCAAGGATCTGCGCAGTCGTCTCGCCAACCCGGCCGGCGCCGATGATCGCTACCTTCTGCATCGTTGGCCTCCAATCTACGCTGTCTTGGTGCAGGAAAAAACCCGCCCTCGGAGCATAGACGAAGCATACCAGCCATCGGCATAAAGCCCACTGCGAGGCGAAGCCGACGTGCGGACGGCGAAGCGCCGATCGCGGGCTGGGGCGGGGACTCTGCCGCTTCAGCGATCCGGGTAATGCGCTGGCCAGCCGGCGCGCGCGACACCGCTGTCCAGGGCCGCCCGCGCCACCGCCGGCGGGATCACTTCCCTGAGACGTGCGTCCAGCGGTTTGGGCAGGATGTAGTCGGGACCGAAGGCGAGTGATTCGAGCCCGTAGGCGTCGAGTACCTCCTGCGGCACCGGTTCATGCGTGAGGTCTTTCAGCGCATACACCGCGGCAATCTGCATGTCTTCGTTGATACGGCTTGCGCGGACGTCCAGGGCGCCGCGGAAGATGAACGGAAAGCCCAGCACGTTGTTTACCTGGTTCGGGTAATCCGAACGACCCGTCGCCATGATCAGATCGCTGCGCACCCGTTGCGCCACCTCGGGGCGTATTTCGGGTATCGGGTTCGACATAGCAAAAACCACGGGGCGGTCGGCCATAGAGGCCAACATCTCCGGGCTAACGAGATCCGGGCCGGACACGCCGATGAATACATCGGCGCCGCGCATCGCCTGCTCGAGGGTCCGCGCCTCGGTGGAAACTGCTACGCCGAACTTGTAGGGGTTGAGGTCCTTGCGACCGAGCTGAATCACTCCCTTGCGGTCTACGACCAGAAAATTGTCGCGCTGTGCGCCCATCGCGATCAGCAGACGCACCGCAGCAATTCCGGCTGCACCGGCACCGAGGACCACAATATTAGCGGTCTCGAGCCGCTTGTCCTGGAGCTCGAGGGCATTCAGCAACCCTGCCGCGATAATGATGGCAGTGCCGTGCTGGTCATCGTGGAAGACCGGGATATCGAGCTGCTCGATCAGCGCCTGCTCGATCTCGAAACAGTGCGGTGCCGCGATGTCCTCGAGATTGATGCCACCGAAGGTGGGCGCGATACGGATCACCGTATCGATGAATTCCTGCGGCCGTTTGGCATGCACTTCGATGTCGAAAACATCTATGCCTGCAAAGTGCTTGAAAAGTACCGCCTTGCCCTCCATCACTGGCTTGCTGGACAGCGGGCCAACATTGCCCAGGCCGAGAACGGCGGTGCCGTCGGTGATCACCGCAACCAGGTTGCCTTTGGCGGTGTATTTATAGGCGTCTTGCGAGTCTTTGGCGATCTTGCGGACCGGCTCAGCGACGCCCGGGGTGTAGGCCAGCGCGAGATCGCGCTGACTGCGGGTCGACTTGGACAACTCGACGCTGATTTTGCCCGGTCTCGGGTTGGCGTGATAATCCAGCGCCGCCCGGTTTAACTCAAAATCTGCGTCTTCGTGATTGGGCTGATCGCTCATGTTCGGCTCCAATGGCAGGGGCGAGAGCCCGGTCTGCCAATAAGAAAAGGCGCCGCGGAGGCGCCTTGCGCTGGGCGGCCAGGCCGATTCGACTCAGCGGCGAAAGCGCTTGCGGAACTGATCGACGCGGCCCGCGGTATCCATCAGTTTTTGCTGGCCCGTGTAGAACGGGTGGCAGGCGGAGCACACCTCGACTTGCAGGGTATCACCACCCATTGTCGAGCGCGTGTCGAAGCTGTTGCCGCAGCTGCAGACAACTTTGATGTCGGTATAGTCTGGGTGAACGTCGGCTTTCATTGGATTACCACTCCACGCCCCCTGTTGGTTAGGCAGTGAGCTGCAAACAGTCTCGGATAGATGGCCGCGCCGTGCGCGAAAGGCCGCGTAAAATACGACACCAACACGAAAATTGCAAGTGGCTACATTCAGTCGCGGCGGCGGGCGAAGGCCAGCACCTGGCCGCGCAGCGCCCTGTCCGGTCCTGCCCGAGCCGGTCGGCCGTGGACAACGCGCCGCAGGTCGTCTAATCGGTCATTCAGGCCGCCGGGCCCGAGCACCTGTCTCCACATCATGCTTGAAATACGCAGACACGCGGCCAGTGG
>JBATKF010000452.1:0-18783 GCA_049669185.1 Sedimenticolaceae bacterium
GTGCGGGTGCGCTTCGCGCCGTTGAGCGCGCGGGGTGCCGCATTGCTCGGCAGCATGGTGTCGCTGACACCCGGCACGACGACCATCGACATCGACATGGAACGCTATGAGTTGTTGCTCCATGTGCTCGATGCATCGGATACCGATGCGCTCGTCGATGGCATCCGGCGAGAATTCGAGCCGGGGCTGCGAACCTTGTTCGGTACGGAGGGAACAGCTTGACTGGTCTGTCAATCAGCCTGCTCGTGGTCGGCGCGGTGATCGCCGCTGGGCTGGCGAGCGTGCGCATCATCGGTGGCCCCACCCATTCAGACCGGGTCGTCGCGCTGGATATCTTCCTGGCTGCGGCGATTGCGCTGGCCGTGGCCGCATCGCTGAGCACCGGCCGCACGGTATTTCTTGATGTCGCGATCGGCTTGGCACTGGTGGGTTTCGTCGCGACGATCGGCTGGGCGCGCCTGGTCCACCGCGCGTCCAGTTTACCGTCAACCGGCGAGCTGTCGGAGGGCGAAAAACGATGACCCTGGTTGCGGGCTTGCTGCTTGGGCTCGGGGCGCTCCTCCTGGTGATCGCGGCCTGGGGCGTCATCATCCTGCCGGACGCGCTGTCGCGTCAGCATGCGGCAACGAAGGCCGGCACGCTGGCCATTGCCTTGGTTATCCTGGGGGCATGGATGCTGGTGCCGACCGCCGAATGGGCATGGCGTCTCGGGCTGATCCTCGGCTTCCTGCTCGCGACGCTGCCGGTCGCCTCGCACCTGCTGGCGCGCGCGGCCGTCGTCGAGGCCGGACTGGATGAAGTGATCCGAAATGCCCCGTTGGTTGGTGATGATCCTCGCTAGACATCATGTCTAGGGTATCCGCGGCGGTACCTGCGGAAACAGGCCAAGGTACTCGGCGTTCCATACGCGGCCGGTTCCTGCGCGCTCTTCAGGCGTCGTAAAGCGGTAACGGTAGGCCCTGATGCGCAGATAACGTGGCCCGCTTTCGGGGTAGGGATTGGTCTTGAGCAGTCCGGTGACGCTGGGCTCGTTCTGCTGCAGGCGCCACATGAAGCGTTCGAACCAGGGTTGCATGGCGGGATTCTGCGGTGGGACGAACCAAATCATCCAGTCGAGGCGCGGGTGCAGCGGTACGATGAAGGCGGGTGTGTCATCGGGACTGTTCGGCTTGTAGCGAAATTCATAGGGGCGCCAGTTCACGCCGTCCTGACTGCCCTCGATGATCAATTCTTGCCGTTCGGTCTGCATGGTCGGGAAGATGTGATAGGCGTTGCCCAGTCCCCAGGCGCGTACCCAGTTGGCTGGGTGATCCCACGGCGTCTCGCGTCGGTGATCGGCGATCAGTTCGTACATGGCATAGCCGCTCGTCGGCACGATCAGCAGCGCGGCGATACCCAATGTGACTGCGGCGATCGGTGACTTCGTGTCGGGTGCCGGGGCGCGGCTTAGCCACCTCGGGATGACGCGGCGTATTGCGCGATCGTCCAGCAGGAACAGGCACAGCGCGATGGTCAGCAGATTGATGAAGTTGTGGTTGCTGGTGCTGATTATCAGCACCTGGACTGCGATGGTCGTAACCGCCGCGAACAGGCGAAATGGGCGTGGCAGGAAGATGAAGAAGGGTACCAGGAGCTCGACGAACAGGGTCAGGCCCGTGCCGGTACGCAACAACCAGTCCGGCAACTGGTGCGCATACCACGAGCCCATGTGCGGCAGTGGCTGGGTCTCGAAGTAGTGATTCAGCGTCGTCAGCGATGCCCACGATGGGTCTCCGGTAAGCAGCTTTGACAGCCCGGACAGGAAACGCAGCCGAAACAACAGCCAATGCAACAGGAATACCACCAGCCGGTTGGCGCCGGTGCCGGATGCCAGAAAGATCGACAGAAAGCCGGCCTCGAGCAGCAGGTATTCCCATTGAAAATTGAAGAACAGCTGACCGACCCTGACCAGCGAGAGGTACAGCAGGAACAATATGATCAAGGACAGCAGGGGACGCCAGCCGAAGAACAGCAGCACGGCGAACACGCAACCCAGGTAGCTCGTCCACAGCAGCGCGGCATCGCTGTGGTCGATCCAGAACAGGGTCGGAAAGCGCAGCCAGCCGACCTCGCCGAAGCGGCCGAAAAGGGCATCGAGATACTGTCCCGCGGGGAGGATGCCGCGCTCGCCGACCAGGCCGTCGATCTCGAGCGCGGTCGAGAAAAACGCGGCGAGGTAGATCAGCGCCAGCAGGCGCAGAAATAACCAGCTGGTGAGTCGATAGCGCGCATCGGCTTCGAGCAGAAAAGGCAGCCAATGAGACGGATTGACCTTGTTCACGCCGTGGGTTCGATAGCAATGCGTGGCGGGACCTTAAACTAAAACGGGCGAGCGACAAAGGATCCGGCGGGCTGGCAGCCTGCCGGCTGGAGGTGTCACGTTTCTTTACACTCAGGTGTGAGAGCGACCGCAGGTGTCGCACTAAGCTTCTGTTTTTTCTGCCTAAATGCCAGAAGGTACGAATTCTGCATGTTCCTTGCGCATGGTAATCCGCCTGCCCATGAGATCACCTGCCCTCGCCACGGCGCAGACCCGACCGGTGCCGTTGGCGGGTCTGCTGCTGGGCGCGGCACTGCTGCTTGGGATGGCTGCGACGCCTGCTGACGCGACGCCCGCAATGACCGAACGAGGCCTTCAGTACCTGCACGGTGAAGGGGTCGCGCGCGATGCCGACCGGGCGCTGGTCTACCTGTGTGCAGCGGCCAGTCGGCGGGATCCGGTTGCCGCGTACGAACTCGGCCTGCTGTACCTGCAGGGCCGAAGCGTCCAGCGTGATGACGGGCTCGCGGTCGCCTGGTTGGCGCGAGCCAAACGCCTCGGCGAGCCGCTACCGCCGAAGCTGATGGCAAGTCTGGGGTCCGTCCAGCCCAAGCCATTGGCCTGCGTCGACCGCAATGGGCGCAACCTCGAGCTGACCAGCCCGCGGCGTGCGGATCTGGCAATTGCGATCTATGAGATGGCGCCCGGATTTGAGCTCGATCCGGCGTTGGTGCTCGAGGTGGTGCGCGCCGAATCCAACTTCGATCCCCGTGCCCGGTCACACAAAGGTGCGCTGGGTCTGATGCAGCTGATTCCCGCGACGGCGAGGCGGTTCGGCGTCGATGACCCTTTGGAGCCGGCACAGAACCTGCGCGGCGGCATGGCCTATCTGCGCTGGTTGCTGGAGCGCTTCGACGGCGATCTCCGACTGGCCCTGGCCGGATATAATGCGGGCGAAGAAGCGGTGGAGCGGCACGGCGGCGTGCCGCCCTACGCGGAGACCCAAGACTACGTGGGTCGTATCCTGGAGCGTTACGGCAACGACGCTACCGATAATTCATTGATCTAGGACGCGTAGCCAATGAAGAATCGCTGCTTGGCGTCTTGCTGGCTGCTGTGCGGCGCGCTCATGGCGGCTGTCCCTTGTCTGGGCGAACGCGGCACCGGGTGGCGCTTCTCGTTCGAGCGGGCGAGCGATACACCGCTCTCGAATCCACATGATGTGAAGCTGTCGGCAGACGGACGACATCTGTATGTCGCGGATGTCGGTAGTGGGAACGTGGTGGTTCTGGATGCCATGACCCTGGCACGGGTCGATGCCTTCGGTGGAGAGCAGCTGCGCGGTACTCACGATATCGATGTCGCGCCAGACGGCCGGTTGTATGTCGCCGATACGCACAATGGCCGCATCGCTATCTACCGCATGCAGGGCACTCGCGGTGAGCTGGTCGGTCAGCTGGCCGAGCGCTTGTCCGGCCCCGAAGGTGTGTTGGTCCATCCCAATGGTCTGGTCTATGCGGCCGGCGCCTGGTCGAACAATGTCGTGGCATACCGCAACGGCGCCGTAGTGCATGAACTACGTGACGGGCTTTCTGCACCGCATGACCTCGAACTGGCCCCGGACGGTCGGATCTGGCTGGCGGACGCAGGCAACGATCGCCTGCTGCTGCTATCGGAGGATCTTGCGATCGTCGAGGAGATTCAGGGTATGCCCTATGACTTCGACGGCGTGCGGTACCTCGATGTCCTGCCTGATGGGACGCTGTTTGCCGCGGACAAGAACAACCACGCTATCAAGGTCATCGATCCGAGCCCCGCGCTGCTTGCCGTTCTGGGCAGCGGCAGACGCGGAAAGGGTGCCGGGGTATTTACAACGCCCGAGGGCGTGGACAGCGCCGGCGACCTGCTATGGTTGGCCGATTCCGGCAACGACCGGATCGTCAAATACCGCTTCGAGCGCCCCCCGATGCCGAATCAGTAACGTCCGTGCTGGTGGCTGATGTAGTTCGACATCTCGACGAACTGGGCATTCATTTTGCCGAGGATACGATGTGCCGCGCGCACCACCGCGCGCATCACCTGATAGGCAATCTGCGGATCCTGTTCGAGTAGGTGCTCGAGATCCTTGCGATCGAGCTCGATCAGCTCGCAGCGCGTCAGCGCACGGATGCCGGCACTGTGGGGCACGCCATCGACGAAGCCGAGAATGCCCGCCATATCGCCGGCATGTAGCAGCTGCAGCGTGACTGCATCACCCCCGCCCGTGGGTTTGATGACCTCGAGGCTGCCACTGGAGACGACATACAGCGTCTCGTCTACGTGTCCCTCCTCGAGCAGCACAGTGCCGGCTTCCAGGCCGACCGCGCCTGCGACCTCCGCCAGCGCTCGGCACTGCGTATCGCTGAGGTCGATGCCCAGCGGCGATTCGCGAATCGCCCTGGCGCTGACAATGGTCGTTTCGGTATCGGATCCCATGACGTCCCCCCTTTTTTCGCTACGTCCAGGCTCATTATAGTGAAAGCATCGCGCCGTCCCACTGAGCCAAGTCAGCCATACGCGCTGTGCCTAACCTGTATGTCTCAGCCATTTTCGATCAGCTTGAGCAGCGGGAGGGTCAGGTAGGCGAGCACTGCTACCGCGATAAGCCCGGTGAAACCGATTTCACTGGCCACCAGGGGGGCAGCTGCGGCGCTGATAACAGACATGCAGCCGTTGATGCCCCACGCCCACGGGACCAGGCGTGCGGTGTCCTTGCCCAGCGCCCGCAGTCCGGTCGGAAAAGGCAGACCCATCGCAAACGCGAGCGGCGCCATCAGCAGCACCACGATGCCGAGCCGCCCGATCAGCGGCATCGCCGCCAGCTCGTTCAGCCAGCCCGGCAAGAAAAAGACGTAGGCCAGGCTCAGAATCAGAATCGCCATCACCGCCCCGACCAACAGCCTTCGTTCGCGGCCTATGTACCCCTGTGACCAAAGGCTGCCCAGGCCCGCGAACACCAGGAACGCCACCAGCACGGCGGTTGTCGCGTAGACAGGGTGGCCCAGAAAGCGTTGCAGACGTTCGATCCAGGCGATCTCGATGAACAGGAAGGCCAGTCCGAGCAGGCCGAAGTAGGCCAGGGTCTGTAGCTGCCGGCGGGCCTTGAGCGGCGACCCCGGGGCACGCCTCGCCCAGGCCAGCGGGGCCAGGATCAGCAGGGCGCTGATCAGGGTGGCCAATAACAGCGTCGCTGTTGCGACATACAGTCCAGTGTCGAGTTGCGCGAGATCGGCAGGGTCACCGCTGGCCAGTGCCTGATACCATTCCGACCAGCGGCTAAAACGATACGGGAAAGGGCGATCGTCGACCGCCGGCTGAACGTCGAAGCGGCCATGCAATGCCGAGACCGGCTGGCTATCGCCCAACAGCTCGACCGCGCCGAGGTAGAACTGGGCCTCCTTGAGCTGTTGGAAGCGATTGGCCTCGTCCGCCCGCATCTCGGGCAGCCAGACGAGGTCGAAGCCGCGCGCCGCTGCGAATGTCCGAATCCTTGTCTGCTGCGCCACCGACAGCGTCGTTTTGGCTATCACCACGCTAAAGCGCTGCCAACCCCGCAGCATCGCGATGTGCAGCGCGGGCTTCGCCGCCCCGGTCTGCAGCAATGCCGCCCGCGCCGTGGCTAACACACGCAGCGACAGACGCGGTGGCGATCGCGTCGGCCCCTCGATGGCGACGAAACCGCCGGGCACCAGGTGGGCGAGATAATTGGCCATGGCCTCGCGGGTCAGATCGAAATCGCCCTTCATCGCATCCAGCCCGGTCGGATCCGCAGCGACGCGCAACGCGATCAGATCGAAGCGTGACGGATTCCCGGCGAAGAAGGAGCGTGCCGTCTGCAGGTGCCAGGAGACCCGGGGCGCTGTGCAGAGATCGTGGTTGCTTTGGGCATAGGCGTCGCAGATGAGGGTGTGGAGTTGGGGATTCGGTTCGACGGCGGCGACCTCGGAAGCGCCAAGATGGAGTGCCTGCTGCACCGCCAGGCCGACCGCTGCGTTGAGGACCGCGACGCGCGGCGCGTCGAGCAGCACATAAGGGAGTGCCGAGATGAGGTCGCCCAGGTATGCGGCGGTATCCGACTGCTGGCCGGGCTCGACCAGGGTGCCGATCGCGTCGCCATCGAGGAACACCGCCAATTGCCTCGGGGGCAAGGCGGTGGACTGCAGACTCAATCCGGGCGCCTGACGCGTTGGGACGGTGTCATTGCGCACGACGCTGATTGTTCCGGCGATGCCGTTGAATTCGGTATCCAGGCTGGCGCCGACGGTGGCCAGCGACCGCGCCAGGTCCTTGTAGGCCGCCGGCTCGATCGTCGGGCGTGCCCAGGAGACGGCGGTCACTGCCAGCACGACGCTGAGCAGTGTCACCGGGCGTGAGTGCCAGCCGCGAATCCACGCGGTGATGGCCGCAACAGCCAAACCGGCAATGCAGACCGCCAATAAGGTATCGGCCGGCGCGAGCAGCGCCAGGGCGAGCATCAGCGCGACCGCACCCAAGCCGGCGCCGATCAGGTCATAGCCGTACAGTCGTGGGATCTGATCGGGGAACCGCCACAAGGCCAGTCCGATGCAGCTTGCCGCGGCAAAGAAGGGTAGGGCCAGTACCAAAAAGGTGCCCGCCAGATAGACGATCTGGTGCGCATCCCAGGTCAGCGCCAGCGGATCGAAAGGCAGGCGCTTCGCAATTGCGACGCAGGCGAGCGAGGAGACGCCGAACAGCATCGAGCCGCCGACAAAGGCCGCGTCGAAGTGGTTCTTGAGGCGTTGCCCAAAGAGTGCGAGGAAGGTCCCGCTGGCGCCGTATCCGAGCAGCGCGAGACTGATCGCGGTCGCCACCAGATGATGCCAATGCACTGTGGCGAAGATCCGGATCAGCAAGATCTCGTAGGTGAGCGCCGCAGCGGATAGCAGGCCGACGGCCACGAATGGGGCGCCATTGGCTGGTTGTTGCATCGTCGCTGAGCTGACTCGGTCGACTGTCCGGACGTCAATGCTCTCCAGTTAGCGGAACAAAGATAACGGCCATCAATTCACGTGTGCGGACGGCACCCTGCTCGTCGCGCGAGACCAGGACCAGTTTCTGGGTGAGATAGCGGCTCCCGATCGGGATGAGCATGCGACCGCCGGGTTTTAGCTGACGCAGCAGCGGCGGCGGTATATGGTCGCTGGCCGCGGTGACGATGATGGCGTCAAAGGGCGCCTCTTCTTCCCAACCGAAGTAGCCGTCCCCGATGCGCGTCTTGACGTCGTCATGGCCCAGGCGGTCGAGCGTTTCCCGTGCGGACTCGCCAAGTTCTGGGACGATCTCGATGCTGAAGACATCGGCACCGAGGGTATCCAGCACGGCAGCCTGGTAAGCGGAGCCTGTGCCCAGCTCGAATACCCGGTCGCCTGGCGCAATCTCGAGCAACTCGGTCATTATCGCAACGATCAGTGGTTGGGAAATGGTCTGGCCGTAACCGATCGGCAATGGCCGGTTTTCGTATGCGTATTGCCTCTGGTCTTCCGGGACGAATTGCTCCCGAGGTACTTGGCGCAAGGCCTTCTCAACCTCTGGCGTCAGGCCCGCGAAGCCGAGCTCCTCGCGCAATCGTGATATCTGGAACTCGACGTCGCCCCACAGCGCCTCCCGCGCGCTGTCGAGCGGCAGCTGTTCCGCCATGGCGTCGCCGATCCCCAACAGGAGTACCAGCAACACGGCGCTCAGGCGATCGGTTCTCGGCTTCACGACTCCCCCTTTGATTGGGCCCCTCGTAATATTGAACGCTTTCCGGTTTGCTGCAAGGTTGCCTGCTGCAATCCCGGCGCCAGCCATTGGGCCGGACACAGTCGTTTGGCGTGCTGCGCCATTGCAGCGCATATGCCGCTTTCGGGCGATCGCGTGTTCCGATCTCTTCATGGGCTAACCGAGCGACAGAAAGAACAGATTGAACAGCAAAAGGCCAAGGCCAACATACCCGAGCGCCTCGAACAACCGGTCCCAACGGTTGTGTCGATTGCGGTATCTCGATGCCCACGCCTGAATGGCCATGGTTGTCTGTACCGACAGATCGCCGTCGAGATAGGTTCGTCGACGATTGAGATCGAGCGATTCGATCGCGCCGACGGCCTGCTCGAGTGGTACGCGGTAAAGGTGCGTATCCAGATCGAGCAGGCGACGCTTGAGTATCTCGTGCGTATGCATCAGCGCAGCCTCGCGGTCACTGAAGCGGGCAATGAATCGGATGCGCCGCACTGCCTGCACGGGAGCCGCGGTCTCTGGTTGCTCGGCGGTTACGAGTAGGCGCACGAGGCCGGGGCGGTCCCGATGCGTTTCAATCGAAAGGTAGCCAGATTCCACAACTATGTCGGCGGGTCAGGCTAGCCGCAATGGGCGACGTCGTTCGTCAGCCTGCCGCATCGTCTTCACTTTGCTGAGGCCAGAGACGGCGCACCGCGTCGCTCCCCTCGGCCAGCGCGTGGCAGGTGTTAATGAAGTCGGTGGGCGGAGTCACGCTGTCTTGCAGATGATTCCCGGTCTCTCCGCGCCAGGCATAGACGGTCTGCACCGCCGTGGTCGCCAAGGGGCCGAGCATCTCGAGCAGGTGAGTGCAGCCCCAGCGTCCGCCGAGCACCAGACGCACCTTGGCGGTCCAGCCCGGTTCAATGCGCTGGCCGACGAGTTTGTGGAAACGGTCCGGAAAATCCGCGCAGCCGGGGTAGGGCGCCTGGGCTGTCTTGGCATCGAGGGCCTGCACCACGAGATCGGCGTCCACGGTCATTCGCAGCCACATCTCGTGCAGGTGCTCACCCGGGGCGATCCGGCCCCGTCCAAAGGTCTCCATCACCTCGGTGCGGGTATCGATAAGGGTGCCCTCGATGTCCCAGAGACCGTCTTCACGGCGGAATCCCTGGCATTCGATACGCCGGGTGTGTACCAGCTGGCGGTCTACAGTGGGTGCGGTTGACATAATTTGAATAAGAAAAAAATCAACAGGTTAAGTGCCATTATAGTGCGCCGCACAATTTTTTTTCCGTTTAGCGCTTGACATTTCCCGAGATTGACCGATATTGTGCATTGCAGCAATGGTGCACTGCACCAATTTCGAAACCACTCGGGAGAGACCGACATGCAAAACGAATTTCTAGACATGGTAAACAAGTTCAACGCCGACTTCTTCGCTTCTGCCAAGCGTCTGGGTGAACTGAACCTGCGGACCTTTGAGCAACTCGCCACCAAGCAAGCCGAGATCATCAACGACTGCATGGAGTCAAGCACCAAGCACTACGAGGTATTGACAACCGCCAAAGACTACAAGGAAGCAATGGCTGCGCAGGCCGAACTTATGAAGGGCTGCAATGAAAAAATGCTCGGCAACCTGCGCGATGCCGCCGAGATGATGTCTTCGGTCCGCGAAGAGCTGAGCGGCATGGTCGAAGAGGCCGTCAAGTACACCAGCGACAGCGTCGAGAAGGTGACCGTCATGGCAGCAAAAAAGAAGGCTGCCTGACCTCCGACACGGTAAGGGGCGGCCATGAGGCACCCCTGCCACCCTCAAAAGCGCAGACGCTGGTAACAGCAGACAACAGACGGGGTACTGGGATGATGAAGCGCGTTGCCTTAATCACTGGCGGAACCGGCGGTATTGGCTCCGCTATTTGTCGAGAGCTGGCCGGTCTGGGTCATGTCGTTGTATCTGGTTATTACCCGCCGGAAAAGGAGTCTGCGGAGGCCTGGCAACAGCGAAAGCGGGATAAAGGCTTTTCCATCGCAATTGCCCCGATTGACGTCTCGAGTTTCGAAGACTGCGAGCGCGCGGTTAACGCGATCACCGACGAGTTTGGTTCTGTAGACATTCTCGTCAACTGTGCTGGTATCACCCGCGACGGCACCCTTAAGAAGATGTCCGAAGAGAACTGGCAGGCCGTGATGTCGACCAACCTGGACAGCGTGTTTCACGTTACCCGCCATGTCATTAACGACATGCTGGCAAAAGGCTGGGGCCGTATCATCAATGTCGCATCGGTCAACGGTCAGCGCGGACAGTTCGGGCAGGCGAACTACGCATCTGCCAAGGCCGGTATGCATGGCTTCACGATGGCGGTGGCGCTGGAGACGGCGGCCAAGGGAATAACGGTAAATACCGTATCGCCGGGCTACGTCGCAACGGCGATGACCGAGTCCATGCCGGAAAACGTGCTGGCATCCATTATCGAGAGTATCCCGATGCGTCGCATGGGCACGCCCGAGGAGATTGCACACGCGGTGGCATGGCTGGCCAGCGAAGAGAATGCGTACACCACGGGCGCCAACATCCCGGTCAACGGCGGCTTGTTCACAAGCCACTGACAGACCCCAAGGTATCCTCCTCGCAGAGGACTCTGCCCCCTCTGCACTTTAATTTGGCGCCCGCCTTGGGCGCCGCTTTTTTATGCATGGCAGAGTGGAGGAAAAATGCGCGCGGCGACAAGCAGAGGCCTGACCGGTGATTTTTCGGCTAGCAGCCTGTCGGACTTGACCGTTTGCGGCGAAAATCACTAGGAGCGAATCAAATCAGGTTATCGTTCGAGCAGAATAGCCCGGCTATTTGACGACGAGGATAAGAGGACAAGCGGTGTTGATCGCTAGCCAGGGATTTGCAGCCAAACAGCGTTACGTCCGAGAGGCTGCTAGGGTTCTATAAAAGCGGCGGGCTCAAATGCGGATTTGCTGGGACAATTCGCAACGATAATGACAACGATGACCCGGACACCCCGGTCCCTTGCACCGACCTGAGAGTCGCCGCACGCGAAACGCAAGAATCGGGTGTCCAGAGAGGACGGAGTGTTTATGAGTATTTCACCGCCGAGCTACAAGCAAAATCGATTGAAGCAACTGCGCGCCTTCTGCAAGACGGTGGAGACCAAGAATATCTCGCGCGCTGCAGAGAAACTCTTTCTGACCCAGCCAACGATCTCACTGCAGATCAAGGCATTAGAGCGTGAGCTCGACGTGATCGTGTTCGAACGGCATGGCCCCCAGATCCGCATCACGCCAGACGGCGAACTGCTGTACGAGATTGCCAAACCACTGCTGGAGGGCATCGACAATCTGGCGCAGACCTTCGCCAGCAGGAGTGGCCGCCTCGATAGCGGTGAGCTGACGATCGTTGCCGGAGAGTCGACCATTCTCTATCTGCTGCCGGAGTTCATATCCTGTTTCAAGGAGCGCCATCCCGGCATCCATATCAAGCTGCTCAACGAGACCGGTCGTGACGGGCTCGCAAAGCTGCGTTCCGATGCCGCCGACATTGCGGTCGGTCCGATGGTGGAAGGCCAGAGCGATCTCGAGTACAAACCACTGTTCTCGTTCGAGCAGGTCCTGATCGTGCCGGTCGACCACCCCCTGGCACGACGGGCCAAGGTGACGCTTGAGGATGTCAGTCCCTTTGGCTTGATCCTGCCGCCACGCCAGCTCAACCACTGGCGCACGGTTGATCTGGTGTTCGAGCAACACGGTGTTCCCTACCAGGTGGTGCTCGAGGCTGGTGGCTGGGAGGTGATCAAGCGCTATGTGGAGCAGGGACTGGGGATCTCGATCGTCAACGAGATTTGTCTCACCGGAAAGGAGAAGCTGGCGGTGATCCCGATGGGTGAGTATTTTGCTCGACGCACCTATGGTGCAGTAACCCGACGGGGCAAGTTCCTGACCGGTCAGGCAGAGGCCTTCCTGCATGCAATGGCGACCTTGCAGTGCAAGCTGCCCTACAAGCTGGCGGTCGCGCACAGCCGGTACGAGGTGGCTCAGCCCAAAAAAATCGATCTCAAGCACGTTCCGACCAATATCGACGATCTCGATTGAGGGCCCGTGCGTTTGTGTATGGCGCTCGTGTCGCGCAGCGCTATTTGGCGTTGACGGAGGGGCGGATCTTTGGAGTTGTTCGTTTATGGCACCCTGATGGCCGAATCGGTGATGCGCTCGGTGTGCGGCCATCCCGTCGCCTCAACACCCGCAAGGCTGCATGATTTTCGGCGACGCCGTGTATCCGGCCAGGTCTATCCGGCCATCATTCCCTGTCCTGGCGATCAAGTGGAGGGAGCGCTCTACTGTGGTCTGAACGCCACACAGTTGGCGTTGCTGGATGTCTTCGAGGGCACGATGTATCGCCGCGTCATCGTTGATGTAGTGACCGGTTCGGGTTGGCGATCTGCACATACCTATATCATGTCGCCCGCGTATCGCCATGCGCTGACTGACGAACCCTGGTCACTGGACGGCTTCTTATCGGAGGGGCTCCGCGACTTTATCGGGGGCTATCCCGGGTTTGCGGCGCTTGGCGAGGAAGGCGATCGCTGTGACGATCACTGATGATGCGATTCAGGGCCGCGAGGAAGACCGGCCTGCGCTGGATGTGGCCTGTCTGAATCCAAGCTGTCGCCTCGCCGCATTGGTCGCGACCACCGGCAATCACTGCCAAGTGTGGCGCAGCGCATACAAGCAACCGGATGCAACGGAGCGAGAAGCTTACACGGAGTTCGTGATCAAGTATCCACACGACCTGTGCACGGATGCCGACATCCGGATACTGACGCGTCAGTATCAGATGCTACGCGACGCGCTGGGCGAGATCGTGCCCGAGGCATTGTTTGTGAAAACCTGCATCGACGGACGACCCAACCTGTTCGTTCTGGCAAGCGCGGTAAACGTATGGTTCAACATTGCCAACCCACAGAATCGCGAGGAGGCGGTTGGCCTGTTGCGAGACTATCCCATCGCGCGCGCACAGCTGGAGCATTTTCTCAACGCCGCGAGACAGTGGCGCACGGGGTCGAATCCGCGGGTGATCGACCTTTACGGGCTGGACAATCTGGTGATGGATAATCAGCGCCAAATACGCTATGTGGACAGCTTCTTCGTCTTCTTCTTTGAAGACATGCTACATCTCTTGGGTGGCGAACCCGATTACGAACTCGAGAGCAAGATTCGCCTTTCGCTGCGCCGCGTCGCCTATCTGGAGGACATTTTGGCGCTGTCGAAAACCGGTTAGCTTTTGTATCGCACCGAAAAGAAGCCGCTGCGGGGGTTTTTTACCCCAACAGCGGCCGCTTCATCCATATCTACTCAGCTATCGCTGCTTGCACTGCCCTTTGCACCGCTCGGGGCCCGCAGGCTGCCCTTTTCATAGTTCACGCCCCAGTCGAGGACCGATGCGCCACGGTTGACGACGCGCTTGCGGTAGATATCCGAGATCACGTCGGCGTCGCCGGCCAACAGTGCCTTGGTCGAGCACATCTCGGCACACAGCGGCAGCTTGCCCTCGGCCAGGCGGTTCGAGCCATACTCGCGGAACTCGTCCGCGCTTCCGGTCTCCTTGGGCCCGCCCGCGCAGAAGGTGCACTTGTCCATTTTCCCGCGCGACGCGAACGCCCCTGCCTTCGGAAACTGTGGTGCGCCGAAGGGACAGGCGTAGAAGCAGTAGCCGCAGCCGATGCAGATGTCTTTGTCATGCAGGACCAGGCCGTCGTCGGTGGTGTAGAAGCAATCCACCGGGCAGACCGCGGCACAGGGGGCGTCGGAACAGTGCATGCAGGCGACGGAAAGGGAACGCTCACCCGGTTCGCCATCCTTGATGGTTACGACACGCCGCCGGTTGACGCCCCAAGGGACCTCGTTCTCGTTCTTGCAGGCGGTAACACAGGCATTGCATTCGATGCAGCGTTCTGCGTCGCAGTAAAACTTCAAATTAGCCATGTCTGAGTCCTCCTCAAGCCTTGTAGATGCGACACAGGGTGCATTTGGTTTCCTGCATCTGGGTCACCGAGTCGTAGCCATAGGTGAACGCAGTATTACAGGCCTCGCCCAGTACGTAAGGGTCTGCGCCGGCGGGATACTTGCCGCGCAGGTCTTTCCCTTCGAAATGGCCGCCGAAATGGAATGGTGTGAATGCAACACCCGCCGCCACGCGGCGCGTGACCATGGCCTTCACCTTTATCCTGGCGCCCTCGGCACCCTCCACCCAGACATCGTCGTTGTCCTTGATGCCGGCGTTGTTCGCGTCGCGCGGGTGCACCTCCACGAACATGTCCTGCTGCAGCTCCGCGAGCCAGGGGTTCGAGCGCGTTTCATCGCCACCGCCCTCATACTCGACCAGCCGGCCGGACGTCAGGATGATCGGATACTCTTTCGAATAATCCTTCGCCTGAACCGAGGCATAACGCGTCGGCAGCCGCCAGAAGGACTTGCGATCCTCGTAGGTCGGGTATTGCTCGACCAGGTCACGACGGTTCGTATACAGCGGTTCGCGATGTATCGGTACCGGATCCGGGAAGGTCCAGACGATGGCACGGGCCTTGGCATTGCCGAAGGGCGCGCAACCGTGCTTGATGGCGACGCGCTGGATGCCTCCCGATAGGTCGGTCTTCCAGTTCTTGCCCTCGGCGGCCTGTTTTTCGGCATCGCTGAGGTCGTCCCACCAGCCGAGTTTCTTCAGCATGTCGGCGGTGAACTCGGGATAGCCGTCTTTGAGATCGGATCCCGCCGAATAGCTGCCGTCGGCCAGCAGGCTCACGCCGTTGCGTTCTACGCCGAATCGCGCACGGAAGGTAAGGCCTCCGTCTGCCACCGGCATGCTCGTGTCGTAAAGATTCGGCGTTCCGGGGTGTTTCATCTCGGCGGTGCCCCAGCAAGGCCAGGGCATGCCGTAGAAGTCACCGTCCGCGGGTCCACCTTCGGCCTTCAGGCTGGTGTAGTCGAAAGTGCCCCAGTTCTGTTGGTGGAGCTTCAGGCGCTCGGGGCTCTGGCCGGTATACCCAATGGTCCACATGCCGCGGTTGAACTCGCGCGTGATGTCCTCGATCACCGGCTCGTCGCCCTTGACCTCGATGTTCTTGGTCAGTTGATCGGCGAAGCCGAGCTTCTTCGCCATCTTGTACATAATGGTGTGATCGGGCAGCGAATCGAACAGCGGATCGATGACCTTGTCGCGCCACTGCAGGGAGCGGTTAGAGGCCGTCACCGAGCCGTAGGTCTCGAACTGCGTGGTGGCGGGTAGCAGGTAGACGCCGTCGGTGCGGTCGTGCATGACCGCGGACACCGTCGGGTAGGGGTCGACGACGACCAGCAGGTCGAGTTTCTCCATGGCCTTTTTCATTTCCTCGCCACGGGTCTGCGAGTTGGGTGCGTGTCCCCACATGAACATGGCTTTGACGTTATCCCGCTGTGCGATGGCGCCCTTGTCCTCGAGAACGCCGTCGATCCAGCGAGACACCGGGATGCCCTTGGTGTTCATCACGTGAACGGCGTTGTCCTTCTCGTCGTATTCACCGATGTATTCCTTGCCGTCCTTGTCGTAGGCCACATTGTCGAAGCGGCCCTTGATCCAGGCCGGATCCAGGTCCCATACCTTGGCCCAGTGTCCCCAGGAACCGGGGGCGAGGCCGTAGTAGCCGGGCAACGTGTCGGCCAGCACGCCCAGATCGGTTGCGCCCTGGACGTTGTCGTGACCGCGGAAGATGTTGGCGCCACCACCGGCCACGCCGATGTTGCCAAGCGCCAGTTGGAAGGCGCAGTAGGCGCGGGTGTTGTTGTTACCGATCGTGTGCTGGGTGCCGCCCATGCACCAGATGAAGGTGCCGGGGCGGTTGTCGGCCATGGCCTTGGCCGCGGCGTAGACCTGGTTTTCCGGCACGCCGGTGACGCGCTCGACCTCGTCGGGCGTCCACTTGGCGACTTCGGCCTTGACGTCCTCCATGCCGTAGACGCGCTGGCGGATGTACTCCTTATCCTCCCAGCCGTTTTTGAAGATGTGGTACATCATGCCCCAGATGATCGGCACGTCCGTACCCGGGCGAATGCGCAGGAACTGGTTGGCGTGCGCTGCCGTGCGGGTGAAGCGCGGATCGATCACGATGACCGGCGCATTGTTCTCTTCCTTTGCCTTCATGATGTGCTGCAACGCGACCGGATGGGCCTCGGTCGGATTGGAACCAATCAGCAGGATCGCCTTAGATTTGTGAATATCGTTGTAGCTGTTGGTCATCGCACCATAGCCCCAGGTGTTCGCAACCCCGGCCACGGTGGTCGAGTGGCAGATGCGCGCCTGGTGATCGACGTTGTTCGTACCCCACATGGCGGCAAACTTCCGGTACAGGTAGGCCTGCTCGTTGTTGAACTTGGCCGACCCAAGCCAGTAAACCGAGTCGGGACCGGACGCCTCCCGGATCTGCATCAGCTGGTCGCCGATCTCGTTGACGGCCTCATCCCAGGAGACCTTCTGCCATTTGCCGTTGACGAGCTTGGTCGGGTACTTGAGTCGGCGCTCGCCGTGCCCGTGTTCCCGCAGCGCAGCGCCCTTGGCGCAGTGTGCGCCGAGGTTGAAGGGGTGGTCGAAGGCCGGCTCCTGGCCGGTCCAGACACCGTTCCTGACCTCCGCAATGACGCCGCAACCGACGGAGCAGTGGGTGCAGACGGTGCGCACCTCTTTGGCGGACGGACCCTTCGCCGCATCGGCCGCCGTGGCCTTGCGCATCATCCCTGGAGTGAGCCCCGTGGCGAGGACGCCGCCACCGGCCATGATCCCGGAGTTGCGCAGGAAGTCGCGGCGACTCAGCTTGCGACCGGTCTCGCCGGCCGCTGCCTCGGTAGTAGGCGTAGTTGCTTCGGTACCGACCTGGTCGGAAATCTTCTTCAGTTTCATATCGATGCTCCTGGGTAGCCGATGCTCAGCTGGCAGCGCTCTTGTAGTAGGCGAGAACATGCTCGGTCAGGCGGTAGCCCTCGTGCTGGTTCTGATCGGTCTTGTCGTCAGGTATCTCGGCCAGCGCTATCCCGGGCGTCGCAGCCGCGGCGGCCGCAATCCCTCCTGAGACGCCCACGTCACGTAAGAATTTGCGCCGGGTCTGCGAAACCTGCTGTTTGGGATCTTTCATTGAGAGTGCTCCTTAGATCGTGCGAGTCGCTGAGTCGGTCTGTCGAAACCGTCTAAAGGTCCGGGTACCACTATCGTTTAGCGTCGCAATCTGCAGGCCAATAGCGCTGGGAGAAAACTACCAAGAATGGCGCTGATTGGTCAGTCGCCGGCGGGTAAGCTGCGACAAAGCTGGACGGTGTGACAAATTGTCTAGTCGAGCAGCGACAAATAGCGCTGCTCCAGCGACAGGAAGGCCGATCCCAGTCTGGCGACCGATCGGTAGAAGACCGCGGACGGGGACTCCGCGAGGTCATTGAAGAAATCGCCTGCCCAGTTGCCGAGGTGGCTGTCGAAGAACTGCCGCTGCCTGTCCAGCGGACAAGCCTCCTGGATCAGCATCGCCATCACCTCGCACAAGGCCGCGATGTGGTCCTCCGGTTCGTGTACATCGTCGGCGCGCGCAAACCCGAGCTGCGCGAGATCGGCGCGCAACAAGCCGAGCGGCTTCTCCATCAGGAAACCGGTCTGGTACCAGGACCCATAGGGCATGACTTCACCGCGGCCCAAGCCGATGAAGAGCGCGTGGTGTTCGTCGCGCAGGGCATCCTTCGCCGTATGGCGTGCGGCCAGTGCCAACATGGCCAGGGCGACGCCGAGCTCGGACTTTTGGTCCGCCTCGTCGGTCTCCAGCTGGGCGGCGTAGCCGAGCACGACGTCATCCGGCGCGTCTCTCAACAGTGCGGCCAGCAGGCCGTAGAAGCCGGCGCGCCGGCGCTGTTCGTCGACGAATACGGCATCCGGCTCGCTGCTGCCAATCTGGGTGGATTCCTGCGGTAGTGTTGGATTCATCATGACTGCCCGTTGTCTGTTCGCTGATCCATCCTTACAGAGATACCGCTCTGCATGGCCTCGCTGTCCTGCACTGCATCTACGACGCGGCAGTCTTCACACATCTGCAATCGACGGCGTGCGCGATCTGTCTGGAACATGGCATGCCCGGCGAGCTTCTCGAGGATATTGTCGACGACCCGACGGGTCGCGAAGGGTTTACCGCATTGCACGCAGCAGAAGGGTGGTTCCTCGTACAAGGTGGCCGGAAGCCGACGCTGTGCGGGATCGGCCAGCAGGCGTGGCATGAGCGAGATTGCGGACTCCGGACAGGCATTCGCACAGATGCCGCATTGCACGCAATTCGACTCGTGGAAGACCAGGCGGGGGACATCGTCACCGGCGCTCAACGCCAGCGCCGGACATACCGAGGTGCAGCTCATGCACAGCGTGCATCGCTCACTGTCGACCCCGATCCGGCCGTAGGGTGACCGCGCGGGCAGTGTAAAACTCTCGACACGTGCGGCGGAGGCCTCCCACAGGTGGTCCAGGGCCAAGGTGGCCAGCTGCCGCTTGCTATCGGTCGCGGCGAAGCACGCTGCCTCCGGCAGTCCTGCGACCGCCGCGCATTTCGCTGGCATCTCCCGCGTGTCCACTGCATGCAGCGCTGCCTGGTCATAGCCGAGGCCCTTTAGCAGGCCATGGCAGAGCGCGATCTGCTCCTCCAGCGCCGCACGTGCCCTGCCGGGGACCG
>JBATKF010000453.1:0-16392 GCA_049669185.1 Sedimenticolaceae bacterium
GATCCAGACCGTGCGGCCGCGTCGTGGCGGCCGTTGGTCTTATCGCGTCCGCTCGATCCTGTTGCGAGGGCCCGTGCAATACCCTCAGGGACCGCGGAGACCGCGCCGGTGGATTGCCGCCCGACCCTGACTGATGGCGATACCCCCCGCAGCGCGCCCGGCTCGCTTTGATAAGGACCCGGCGGCGGTGGATAGTCGTTCGCCGAGGCGTTGTGGATGGTCACGGTCAGGCATGCGCTGAGCGCCAGACTTGCCATGGCCAGCGTGGCGCCACGTCTTACTCGCAGCGGATCGGATGGTTTCGCAGGATCGTCGCGTCCGGCCCGCGCTAGCGTCGACGGTGCCGGCCGCTCAATAGCCCGACGAGGCACGTTCGAGTCCGCGCGGAATCTCGTCGATGCGCACCACCTCGCTGCGAATGCCGCCATCGGGAAGCAGGGCCAGCAGACGAAAGCCGGGCGGCTCTTCATCCACCTGAAAATCCGCCATGCGTGGCTTGAATTGCACGCAGGTCGAAGGCGATGCCATCAGTCGGACCTGTCTGCGTCTGGCCTCGTATGTCTGGTGGATGTGGCCCCACAGGAGGCCGCGCACATGCGGGTGGCGGTCGATGACCTCGAACAGCGGATCGGGGTTGTCGATCATCATGGTATCCATCCATGCGCTGCCGACCTCGACCGGCTGATGATGCATACAGACCAGGGTGGGACGGTTGGTCGATGCCAATGCCTGTTCGAGCTTGGCGATCTCAGCGGCGGCCAGATGCCCACCTTCCTTACCGGGTATCACCGTGTCCAGCATCACAAAGCGCCACGCACCCAGGTCGCACACCGTCTCCGTGGTCACCGACTCTGTTCGCAGATGTGCCTTCATCACCACCGGCACATCATGGTTACCCGGCAGGCAAAATGCCGGTACGCCGAAACTCGACAGGATGTCACCCAAGCGGGCGTACCCCATAGGACTGGCATCGTGGACGAGATCGCCGGTGGCGAGCAGCAGGTCCAGCGGCCAGTGGAAATCCCGGACGTGCCCAACGACTTGCTGAAAGGACTTCAGGGTATTCAGCCCGAGCAGGGTACCGCCGGGATTGGCGTAGAGGTGCGTGTCCGTGAGCTGAAGCACGCGTAGTGTGCCAGCCGGGAGATGCGCCTCGCGCAGATTGGTTTCCGGCGCAGTGCCCGGGATACTCGCCGTCATTGCCGCTATGAGCCCGCCAGGGTCCCCCTGTCTTGATTAAAGGTATAGTAGCCCATACGCTAGTCGGCACAAATGCTGCATTTTGCGATTAGTTCCTGTTTTGTGAGCAGTTTCCCGCGCCAATGACCCTGAACGAGCTTCGCTACATCGTTGCTGTGGCACGCGAGCGACACTTCGGTCGCGCGGCCGAGGCGTGTTTTATCAGTCAACCGACCCTCAGCGTGGCGGTCAAGAAACTCGAGGAAGAGCTCGGACTCAGTCTGTTCGAGCGCCGCAAGGGTGAGATCAGCGTCACGCCGATTGGGGAACAGATTGTCGCCCAGGCACAGCGTGTGCTGGAGGAGGCGGGCGGCATTCGCCAGATCGCGCGTCAGGGTCAGGATCAGCTCGACGGTGCCCTGCGTCTGGGCGCGATCTACACCATCGGCCCCTACCTGTTGCCCTATCTGATCCCCCAGCTGAGCGAGCGCGCGCCCAAGATGCCGCTGGTGATCGAGGAAAACTACACCGCCAGTCTCAGTGAACGACTCAAGCGCGGAGATCTCGATGTCATTCTGATCTCGCTGCCGTTCAACGAACCGGGTGTCCTGACGATGCCGCTCTACCGAGAGCCGTTTGTCCTGCTGCTGCCGCGCAGCCATCCCCTGAATCAGAAAAAGGATTTCTCGATCGATGATCTGCGCAAGGAAGACGTCCTGCTGCTTGGGCCGGGACACTGTTTTCGCGACCAGGTGCTGGAGGTCTGTCCGGACTGCATGCAGCGCAGCACCACGGAGGGGAGCGCCGCCAAGACGATGGAGGGCGGTTCTCTGGAGACCATTCGATACATGGTCGCGAGCGGACTGGGTGTGACGATCCTGCCGTGTTCCGCGGCCGGCGCCGAGCGGTTCTCCGAACGTCTGCTGAGCATCCGCCGGTTCGGGTCGAAGACGCCGTCGCGCATCGTGGCGCTGGCCTGGCGCAAGAGCTTTCCGCGCCCGGATGCGATCAACGTGCTGCGCGACGCCGTGCTGGCCTGCGGTTTGTCCTGTGTCGAACCGGTCGATTGAGACATCTCGTCGATCCGTGATGCCCTGCGCACAGAATGCCCCAGAAGGAGCCCGTGATCTCGGGTCAGCCGATAGGTATTCTCTATGGGGCAAATTGCCAGAATCAATTTCATCCGGCGTTCACCGCCGACTATAGTCGCTTCGCACACCGCCGGGTGATCCCGGCATCCGTCCCAACAAAGACTGGAGGATAGTCATGTCTCTCAAAGGATCGAAGACCGAAGAAAATCTGAAGGCCGCATTCGCCGGCGAATCGCAGGCCAATCGCCGCTACCTCTACTTCGCCGCCAAGGCGGACGTGGAAGGCTACAACGACGTGGCCGCGGTGTTTCGTTCTACCGCGGAAGGCGAGACCGGGCACGCCCACGGCCACCTCGAATACCTCGAGCAGTGTGGTGACCCTGCCACGGGTCTGCCATTCGGCGGGACCTCAGACAACCTGAAGACCGCAATCGCCGGTGAGACCCATGAGTACACCGACATGTACCCCGGGATGGCGAAGACGGCGCGTGACGAGTCTCACGACGAAATCGCCGACTGGTTCGAGACCCTGGCCAAGGCGGAGCGCTCGCACGCCAACCGCTTCCAGAAGGCATTGGATCAACTCAACGACTGATCTCGGGCGGGGGAGGGCAAGCCTCCCCTGTTCCGTTTCTCAGTGTAGACACACCGTCGCCCGGAGGAGACGAACCATGGCTGGTGCGCGCGAAGGCAGTCTGGAGGCACCAACCCGGCATGCGCTGGACTGGAAAAACCCGGAATTCTACGACGAAGATAAGCTGCTCACCGAGATGGAGCGGGTGTTCGACATCTGTCACGGCTGTCGTCGTTGTGTCAGTCTGTGTCAGAGCTTCCCAGTCCTCTTCGACCTTGTCGACGAGTCGTCGACGATGGAGGTCGACGGTGTAGCGAAGGAGGACTACTGGAAGGTGGTCGATCAGTGCTACCTTTGCGACCTGTGCTTCCTCACGAAGTGCCCCTACGTTCCGCCTCATGAGTGGGATCTCGATTTCCCGCACCTGATGCTGCAGGCCAAGGCCGTCAAGTTCAAAGAGCACGGGGCCTCCGTGCGCGACAAGACCCTGACCAGCACCGACAGGGTCGGGTCACTGGCCGGCATACCCGTGGTAAATGGCGTCGTCAACGCCCTGAATCGCAACAAGACCTTTCGCGGCATCCTGGAGGACGGTTTCGGTGTGAGCCGCGATGCCAAGCTCCCGAACTTCTACAGCAAGACCCTGCGCGACCGGGTCAAACCCGACACCGGAGAAGACGCCGAGACGGCCGGCCCGACGACCGGAAAGGTGGCCCTGTTTGCGACCTGTTACGGCAATCGCAACGATCCGCAGAGCGGCGAAGACCTAGTGGCGGTGTTCCGCCACAACGGCATCCCGGTGACGCTTGCCGACAAGGAAAAGTGCTGCGGCATGCCGAAGCTTGAACTCGGTGACATGGCGGCCGTGGCGCGCTCGAAGGAAACCAACATCCCGGTACTCGCCAGGCTGGTCGACGAGGGCTGGGACATCGTCGCACCCGTGCCTTCCTGTGTGCTGATGTTCAAGCAGGAGCTGCCATTGATGTTCCCGGACGACCCGGATGTGGCCAAGGTGCGCGACGCCATGTACGACCCCTTCGAATACCTGATGCTGCGGCACAAATACGGCAAACTGCGAACGGATTTCAAACAGCCGCTCGGCAAGGTCGCCTACCATGCGGCCTGCCACCAGCGGGTACAGCGGATCGGCCCCAAGACCAAAGAGGCGCTCGCGCTAATCCCGGGCGTGGAGATCGACGTGATCGAACGCTGTTCAGGGCACGACGGCACCTATGCGGTGAAAAACGAGACGCATGAGCTGTCCATGAAGATAGCGCGACCCGTGGTCAACCGCGTCAAACAGGATGCGCCCGATCATTACAGCAGCGACTGCGCGATGGCCGGCCATCAGATCTCTAACGGCCTCGCCGACGGCAGCGAACCTGAACACCCGATCACGTTGATGCGGATCGCCTACGGTATCTGAACCAATCGCCTAAGGAGACCCAGGTGGAAACAATGAACAAACTGTCTCGTGAAGATCTTTTTACACTGGAAAAGTATGCCGAGGTACGCCCCGAGTTTCGGGCCCGCGTGATGGCGCACAAGAAGAATCGGCGGCTGCCGATCGGGCCCAATGCGACGCTGTACTTCGAGGACACGCTGACCATGCACTATCAGGTCCAGGAGATGTTGCGCGCCGAGCGCATCTTCGAGGCCTCCGGCATCCAGGAAGAGCTGGACGCTTACAACCCGCTGATCCCGGACGGCAGCAATTGGAAGGCGACCTTCATGCTCGAGTACCCGGATGAGACCGAGCGCCAGATGCAGCTGCAGAAGCTGAAGGGGATCGAGCGCCAGATCTGGGCCCAGGTAGCCGACTTTGCCCGCATTACGCCGGTCGCCGACGAGGACCTGGATCGCGAGAGCGAGGAGAAGACCTCGTCGGTGCATTTTCTGCGCTTCGAGCTATCCCCGGAGATGGTGGCAGCGGTCAAGCAGGGTGCGGCGATCAGCATGGGTATCGATCATCCGGCCTATTCTTACGCCGCCGAGCCCATCGCGCCGAATGTCCGCGATTCGCTCGCCGAGGACCTCGGCTGATCGCGAACAGCCATGACGGAAGAACCGGCCCGGCTTTCTACCGGGCTGGTTCTTTCTAGAACCCCTCGGTCGAGGTGAAAAGGCCGACGCGCAGGTCTTTCGCAACATAGATCTCGCGCCCGTCGACCTCCATCCGGCCATCGGCGATCCCGAGCACCAGCTTGCGCGTGATCACCCGCTTGATGTCAATATGGTAGGTGACCCTGTCTGCCGTCGGTAGGACCTGTCCGCTGAACTTCACCTCACCGACACCCAGCGCCCGACCGTGCCCCGGATTGCCGAGCCAGGCGAGAAAGAAACCAACCGACTGCCACATGGCGTCGAGGCCCAGGCAGCCCGGCATTACCGGGTCACCGGGAAAGTGGCACTCGAAAAACCACAGATCCGGTCGAATATCGAGCTCGGCGATGATCTCACCCTTGCCGTATGCGCCGCCGCTGTCGGCGATGCGCGTGATGCGGTCCATCATCAGCATATTCGGGACGGGCAGCTGCGCGTTTCCCGGGCCGAACATCTCGCCGGAGCCGCATTTCAGCAGCCCCTCCCGAGCAAACGATTCCACCTTCCCCATTACCATTCATACCCTAATTCGCGAAGCCGGCGATCTTCCGACCTGGGGGTGGGCTTGTCAACTTGGCCGCTGGGCGCAGTCCTTGCGGCTTCGTCGCGCTGTGATGCGGGTCGCGCCAAGCACGGGAGACCGCCCATTTTGATGCGACGCAGACAAGCGCTCAGGTGCCGGATAAGGCATGCTCCGAGGCAATCTGGTCGGTGATGAAATCGACAAAGGTATCCAGCGGCAGCATCCGGTTTGCGCTGTCCTGGCGGCCGCGGTATTCAACCTGGCCCGCATCCAGGCCGCGTTCCCCGATCACCAGGCGATGTGGGATGCCGATCAGTTCCATGTCCGCGAACATCACGCCCGGTCGGGCATCGCGGTCATCGAACAGCACGTCGACGCCGGCCGCGCGAAGCTGGTTGTACAGATTTTCTGCCGCCTCGCGTACGCGCGGCGATTTCTTCATCTGCATCGGCACCAGCGCCAGGGTGAATGGCGCGATCGCCGTCGGCCAGACGATGCCCTGCTCATCGTGGTGTTGCTCGATGGCCGCGCCGACGACCCGCGAGACCCCGATGCCGTAACAACCCATGGTCATGGTGACCTGCTTGCCGTTCTCGTCCAGCACGTTCGCGTTCATCGCTGCGCTGTACTTTGAACCCAGCTGAAAGATGTGCCCAACCTCGATGCCGCGCGCGATGGTTAATGTCCCCATGCCGTCGGGGCTCGGGTCGCCTTCGACGACATTGCGGATGTCCGCCACCTCGGGTTCCGGCAGGTCACGGCCCCAGTTGATGCCGAACAGGTGCTGGCCGTCGACATTGGCGCCGGCCGAGAAGTCCGCCATGCGCACGACACTGCGATCGGCGATCACCGGAATCGGACAGTCGACCGGGCCGAGTGAACCGGGTCCTGCGCCGAATTGGCCGCGGATCTCGGCCTCGGTGGCGAAGCGCAGCGGGCTCTGCACTTCGCGCAGTTTGTCGGCCTTCACCTCGTTCAGTTCGTGATCGCCGCGCACCAACAGCGCGACGAAGTCGGCGTCCAGTGCCTCTGAGGCGGCGACGACCAGGGTCTTCACGGTGCGCTCGATCGGCTGCTCAAACTGTTCCACCAGTTCGGCGATGGTCCTGGCGTCGGGCGTATCGACCCTGCGCATCGTCTGCGTCGCGGCCGGGCGTTCCCCCTGGGGAGACACCGCCTCGGCCAGCTCGACATTGGCCGCATAGTCGCTCGCGGAGGAGAACGCGATGGCGTCCTCGCCGGAATCCGCCAGGACATGGAACTCGTGTGAGCCGCTGCCGCCGATGCTGCCGGTATCGGCAGCGACCGGGCGGAAGTCCAGGCCGCAACGGGCGAAGATGCGGCAATAGGTCGCATGCATCAGGTCATAGGTCTGTTGCAGCGACGCCTGGTCGCTGTGGAACGAATAGGCGTCCTTCATCAGGAATTCGCGCGCGCGCATGACGCCGAAGCGCGGTCGAATCTCATCGCGAAACTTGGTCTGGATCTGGTAGAAATTGATGGGTAGCTGCCGATAGCTGCGCAACTCATTGCGGGCCAGGTCGGTGATGATCTCCTCGTGCGTCGGCCCGAAACAGAATTCGCGCTGATGGCGGTCACTGAGCCGGAGCAGCTCCGGCCCGTATTGCTCCCAGCGGCCGGATTCCTGCCACAGCTCAGCGGGCTGGATGGCCGGCATCAAAACCTCCAGGGCCCCGGCCCGATTCATCTCTTCGCGCACGATGGCCTCGACCTTGCGCAGCACCCGCAGGCCCAGCGGCAGCCAGGTATAGAGACCGGCGGCGAGCCTGCGGATCAGCCCCGCGCGCAGCATCAGGCGGTGGCTGGCGATCTCGGCATCGGCGGGAATTTCCTTGAGGGTCTGTAGCGGGAAGCTGGATGTGCGCATGTCGATTCGCTGTGGAAAATCAGGCGCCGATTCTACCGGCGGGGTATGGAAGCGCCAAGGCAATGCGTCAGGAATTAGATTCGACATACTTCGGTCAGCAGGCCGCCGCCGCGTCCGATAACAAAAACGAGGAACGCGCTGTCAGGATTTTTTCCACTTCGGCGTCCACCAAATGTCAAGCTACCGGTTTCCAGGGAAAAAATATCTGGTTCGAGATTTGCTTTGGTCCACGCGCAGTGTCGCCGCGGGTGTCATCATGAAAAGCAATCGGGACTTTTGGGATTCGGCACACAGGCTTGCGGATCGCCTTGTGCCTGCAGGCCGGCTCGCCGCGGCCGGCGCATTGCTGGCGTGTGGGGCGCCATCGGCCATGGGCACTCAACTCGATGACTTTTTGCAGGCCGCGGACCGAGGAGGCTGCATCGAGACCGAGGTCTATCGGACAATTCGGGCCCAGGGTCCCGAGCATACCGGTGATATCCTGCACGCCGCGCTGCTCGCGATGGCCCAGCGCCGGGCTCAGCAGCGTGCGCAGGGCTGCGATGGGGATATCGCCACGCAGGCCATCGCCGCGGGTGCGGATCCCGGCCAGGTACTGCAGGCGACCGCCGCAGGGCTTTAGCCTGAAATCTCACCGATTTCCTGCTGCGGGCGGCGATCAGCATCGCCGATAAGAACGCCATTATTTGCCAAAAATTTCGTCTGATCAGGGCGTTACAAAGTGAATCGCAGGCAGTGACGAGAAACTGTCAACTAGCTTGCCGAGATTCTTCACGAAAATGTCACATTCGGCGCCCAGAATCGCGACTCCATTTTGGCCCCGGCCAAAAACTTCGACCCGCCGCCCCGCGAGTGGGCGGCTAATCCAAATCGAAACCGCCCAATGGAGGCGCATGTGAACACAAAGATTCTGGTACCAGTGGCACTGTCTGCCGCCGTCCTGTCCGGCACGGTCTACGCGGCTGCCGCGCGCGATTACATAAGTGTCGTCGGTTCCTCGACCGTCTATCCGTTCTCCACCGTCGTCGCGGAGCAGTTCGGTAAGACCACCAAGTTCAAGACCCCGAAGGTGGAATCCACCGGCTCCGGCGGCGGCCTGAAGCTCTTCTGCAGCGGTGTCGGTGTCGAGCACCCGGACATCACCAATGCCTCCCGGCGGATCAAAAAATCCGAACAGGAGCTGTGCGCGAAGAATGGCGTCAAGGACATCATCGAGGTCAAGATCGGCTTCGACGGCATCGTCCTCGGCCAGTCCAAGGCCACCGAGCCGCTGGCACTGACGCGCCAGGACATCTTCTTGGCGCTGGCCAAGCAGATCCCGGGCCCGGACGGGAAACTGATCGACAACCCCAATCAGACCTGGAAGGACGTCAGGGCCTCATTGCCGGCCACCAAGATCGAGGTGCTCGGTCCGCCGCCGACCTCCGGCACCCGCGATGCCTTCGTCGAACTCGCGATGGAGGGCGGGGCGAAAAAATACGATAATCTGGCCAAATTGCGCGGGTCCAAGGACGAGGCCGAGATCCGGGCGCTGATGGCCAAGCTCGGCATCCCGGACAGCGCGTTCAATAAGAGCGGCAAAAAGCTGTTCCAGGCCGTGGCCCACGGGATCCGTGAAGACGGTGCCTTCATCGAGGCCGGCGAGAACGACAACCTGATCGTGCAGAAGCTCGAGGCCAACCCCGCCGCAGTCGGCATCTTCGGCTTCTCCTTCCTCGACCAAAACGCCGACAAGATCCACGGCGCGATGATCGACGGCAGGCCGCCGACCTTCGAGAATATCGCCGACGGCTCCTACCCGGTATCGCGTCCGCTCTACTTCTATGTGAAGAAGGCGCACGTCGGCGCGGTCCCCGGCATCCCCGAATACCTGGCCGAGTTCACGTCGGACAAGGCGATTGGCGATGAGGGCTACCTGACGGAGAAGGGCCTGATTCCGGAGCCCGAGGCTGAGCGGCAGCGGTATCGTTACGATGCCGAGGCGCTGACCCCGATGGGTGCGCTGTAAGTTAACGGCTCATAGTCCATTGACCTTGGCCGCCGGCGGCGCCTGCACAGGGCGTCGCCGGTATCAGACCGACAACATGCGGTAACTTGATGCAAACCTGGGTTCTCTTCCTTGCACTCCTGGGCGTGATGGCGGTGGCCTTTCAGATAGGCCGTCATCGCTCGCTCGCGTCGGTGGGCGGCAGGGCCGGTGCGCAAAATCTGCACTCCTTGCCGGCCTACTATGGTTTCTATACCGCGCTCTGGGCCGGCCTACCGGCCTTGTTCGTTGCAGGGCTGTGGGTATTTTTCGAGGGTTCGGTGATCACCGCGATGGTGGTGGAGGGTCTTCCGGCCGAGCTCAAGGATGTCCCGCCCGCGCGGCTTGGCCTGCTGGTCAACGACATCACCAACCTGGCCAACGGCAACATCGTCTCGGCCCAGGTGGATGCCCAGATGCAGCGCGCCGCCGATCACATGAACGAGCTGCGCGCGATCGGCAGGCTGGCCATGGGAGTCGTGGTGCTGAGCGTCGCGCTCGGCGCCGGATCGCTTGCCTGGCGCGCGATCGGCCCAAAGATGCGCGCACGCAACCGCGTCGAGTGGATCGTCAATGGCCTGCTGATCGCCAGCTCGTTGATCGCCATCCTGACCACCCTGGGCATCGTCCTCTCGGTGCTGTTCGAGTCGTTCCGGTTCTTTCAGAAGATCCCGTTGACAGATTTCCTGTTCGGTCTGGAGTGGAGCCCGCAGACCGCCCTGCGCGCCGACCAGGTCGGGGCGAGCGGCGCCTTTGGCGCCATCCCGCTGTTTGCCGGCACATTGCTTATCTCCTTCATTGCGCTGCTGGTGGCGGTGCCGATCGGCCTGATGTCCGCCATCTACCTGTCGGACTACGCGGGCCCCAGACTGCGCTCCTACGCCAAACCGGTCCTCGAGGTACTGGCCGGTGTCCCGACCGTGGTCTATGGGTTCTTTGCCGCGCTGACCCTGGCGCCGGCGATCCGCGATGCCGGCGAGGCAGTCGGACTGACGGTATCGTCCGAGAGCGCGCTCGCTGCGGGCCTGGTGATGGGTATCATGATCATCCCTTTCGTCTCCTCGCTGTCCGACGACGTCATCAATGCAGTGCCGCAGGCGCTGCGCGATGCGGCCTATGCGCTGGGCGCGACGCGCTCGGAGACTATCCGTCAGGTGGTACTGCCGGCGGCCCTGCCGGGCATCATCGGCGGCATCCTGCTGGCCGCATCGCGTGCGATCGGCGAGACCATGATCGTGGTCATGGCCGCGGGCCTGAGCGCCAATCTGACCGCCAACCCGTTGGACAGTGTGACGACCGTGACGGTGCAGATCGTCACCCTGCTGGTCGGCGACCAGGAGTTCGACAGCGCCAAGACGCTGGCTGCATTCGCGCTGGGTCTGCTGCTGTTCGTCGTGACCCTCGGTCTGAACATCGTGGCCCTGCATATCGTGCGCAAGTACCGCGAGCAATACGAGTAATCCATCATGGCTGAGCAACAGGCAAACCGGCCGCGTGCGATAGACAAGGTGAATGCCTCGCTGCAGCGCCGTTACGCCAGAGAGCGCCGCTTCAAGGCGATGGGGCTGGGGGCGGTGATCCTCGGCCTGCTGTTCGTCTCGCTGCTGTTCTTCGATATCGTCAGCAAGGGCTATACGGCCTTCGGGCAGACCCATATCGAGCTCGAGGTATTCTTCGACCCCGAGGTGATCGATCCGGAGGGCACGCGGGACATGGCCGCAATCGCGCGCGCCGATTTCCGCAAGCTCGCGCGCGCGCCGCTGCTGGAGCTCTTTCCGCAGGTCACGTCGCGGCGCGACAAGCGCGCCTTGTATGCGATCTTGAGCACCGGGGCACCGTTCCAGCTGCTCGATATGGTCAAGGCCGACCCCGGGCTGATCGGCACCCGGCAGCGGGTGGCGCTGCTGGCCGATGACGACATCGATATGCTCGTCAAAGGACATATCGATCGCGATGCGCCGGCGGAGGATCGCCGCGTGAACGACCAGGTCATCGGCTGGGTCGACCGCCTCGAAAAACAGGGGTTGGTGGTAGAGAAATTCAACACCGGCTTCTTCACCAACGGCGACTCGCGCGAGCCTGAGCTGGCCGGCATCGGCGGGGCCGCCGCCGGGTCCTTCTACACCCTGCTGGTGACGCTGACGCTGTCGTTTCCAATCGGGGTGGCCGCCGCGATCTATCTGGAGGAATTTGCGCCGAAGAACCGCTGGACCGATCTGATCGAGGTGAACATCAACAACCTCGCCGCCGTGCCTTCGATCGTGTTCGGGCTGCTCGGGCTGGCGATGTTCATCAACCTGTTCGGCCTGCCGCGCTCGGCGCCGCTGGTCGGCGGCCTGGTGCTGACCCTGATGACATTGCCGACGATCATCATCGCCTCACGCGCCGCGCTGAAATCGGTACCGCCATCGATCCGAGAGGCCGCACTGGGTGTCGGGGCGTCGAAGATGCAGACCGTATTCCATCACGTGCTGCCGCTGGCGATGCCCGGCATGCTCACCGGCACCATCATCGGGATGGCCCAGGCATTGGGTGAGACCGCGCCGCTGCTGATGATCGGTATGGTCGCCTTCATTGTCGACATCCCGGGCGGCCCGCTGGACCCCGCCACGGTGCTGCCGGTGCAGGTATATCTGTGGGCGGACAGCCCGGAGCGGGCCTTCGTCGAACGCACCTCGGCCGCAATCATCGTATTGCTGGCCTTCCTGATCGCCATGAATACCTTTGCCGTGATTATGCGTCGCCGCTTCGAGCGTCGGTGGTAACCGCGGTCCCCAAGAGGACGGAGATATGACCACAGCCGGAACATTCGTCGCAGACGAGGTGACCCAAAGCGCCGCAGATACCCCGCGCCACTCCAAGGCGCTCGACAGCGATTTCGAGACCATCGGCGAGGTGAGGGTGGCGAATCCGCGCATGGCCTGTACCGACGTCAACGTCTATTACGGCGACAAGCAAGCGATCAAGAGCTGCAGCCTGGATGTCGGCCAGAATCAGGTGATCGCGATGATCGGGCCCTCGGGATGCGGCAAATCGACCTTCCTGCGCTGCCTGAATCGCATGAACGACACTATCGACGGTTGCCGCGTCACCGGTGAGATCGAGCTGGACGGCCAGGATATCTACGACAAGCGGCTCGACGTAGTGCCGCTGCGGGCGCAGGTCGGCATGGTTTTTCAGAAGCCCAATCCCTTTCCCAAGTCGATCTACGACAACATCGCCTATGGCCCACGCATCCATGGCCTGGCAGCTGGCCGAGCCGATCTCGACGACGTGGTCGAGCGCAGCCTGACCAAGGCGGGCCTGTGGGAGGAGGTCAAGGATCGCCTGGACCAGCCGGGTACCGGACTCTCGGGCGGACAGCAGCAGCGTCTGTGCATCGCCCGCACCATCGCCGTGGAGCCGGAGGTCATCCTGATGGACGAGCCCTGCTCGGCACTCGATCCGATCGCCACCGCCAAGGTCGAAGAGCTGATCGATGAACTGCGTGAGCAGTACACCATCGCCATCGTCACACACTCGATGCAGCAGGCGGCACGTGTCTCCCAGCGTACCGCGTACTTCCACCTGGGCAATCTGGTCGAGGTCGGTGAGACCACGCAGATATTCACCAATCCCAGGCACAAATTGACCGAGGACTACATCACCGGTCGCTTCGGCTAGGCGCGATTCGGTGGCTGCCGTGTCGGATGAACCCGGGCCGCCCAGACGCAAGCCTGGTCCGCACATCCTGTCGCGCTTCGACGGCGATCTGGGACACTTCCGTGCGCTGGTGCTGGAGATGGGCCAGCGGGTGGTCGCTCAGGTAACGACGGCCAGCGAGGCCCTCGCCGACTGTGACATCGCCAAGGCACGCCAGGTCATCGACGAACGGCGCGCCATCCGCGACCTCGATATCGATAGCCTGGAGGCCAATGCACGCCTGTATGCGATCCATCAGCCGGTGGCGAGTGATCTGCGCCTGGTGCTGACCTTGTCACGTGCGGTCTACGATCTGGAACGCATCAGCGGCGAGGCGGTGCGCGTGGCCGATATCGCCCAGGAGCTCTACGAGTTTCAACCCTCGGCACGCGAACGCGTAATCTTTCAGGACGTGCGGCGCATGGCCCGGCCCGCGATCGACCTGTTGGAAAAGAGCCTGCAGGCGCTGGCCGATGAGGAGGTGCAGACGGCGGTCGAGGTCGCAATGGACGGCAAGGAACTCGAGGAACTCTTTCGCGGCGCATTGCGCCGGCTGGCGACCTATCTGATGGAGGATCCGCGAAATATCCGCTGGGTCATCGACTGTACGCTGGGCATCAAGGCGATGGAGCGCGTCGGTGATCATGCCTGCAGCATCGCGCGCAACCTGATCTTCTCGGTCACCGGCAAAGACGTGCGGCATATGAACATCGCCAATCTGCCGGCCGACTGAGCGGCCGCCCGCTCACCCGTCGTCGGTTAACCTGCCTGTCTCACCGTTTTTCGTAACGAGGTCGCCGAGACGCCGTCATGGTGAGGGTATCGGGGGGCGCAGCAGGGAATCGGTGAGACAGGCAGGTTAAAGCTGCAACAGCGAGCGAAAGTACGTGCCCCAGACCAGCAGCAGACCACCCGCTGCCGCGAGGTCAAGCCACATCCGCAGGCGCCGCGGGGCCTGCTCCTGCGGCGGTTGTTCAATCATGAACACCCGATTCATCAGCGCGTCGAGCATCAACACGAAAAAAAACAGTACCACCAGCGACGGCACGATATAGGCGGTCATGACGCCGATGCCCTTGGGCTCCATGTCCGCGAACATTACCAAAGGCAGGCTCAGCAGCGCGAGAAGCACAAGGGTCAGGCGCAGCCCCCCAATCTGTTTCAGCTTGTCGATCATGGGCATCCGGTACCTGGCGTGGATTGCGAAGGGATCAGCTGGTAGGCTTCCGCGCGATGCCAGTAAGCCACCATCTTACTATGCCTGACCTGTCCGATGAGCTGCTGCACCCGCTGCTTGATCTGATCGACCGGCTGCGCCAGGAGAACGCAGACTTTCTGGCGGAGCCGGGCGACCCGCAGCGCTGGTACAACCGCGGCTATGCCAACGGCATGCTGATCGCGTTACGGGCACTCGGCCAGGGAGATCGCCTCGACGACCGCGTGACCGATGACCCCGTGATGCTCGGCGGGCAGATCGCGACGCCCTGGGGCAAGGCCTATCGGCACGGTGAGCAAATGGGCAGTCGCGAAACCTACGAAGTCACCGGAACCCAGGCGCCATGACACGTGTAATCTCATTCAATATCAACGGCGTGCGTGCGCGTCCGCACCAGCTCGAGGCGCTGAAATCCCTGTACGACCCGGATGTCATCGGCCTCCAGGAGACCAAGGTGCAGGACAGTGAGTTTCCGCGCGAGTCAGTGGAGGCGCTGGGCTATCACGTGGCCTTCTATGGGCAGAAGGGGCACTACGGCGTGGCCCTGCTGTCCAAACAGCCGCCACTGGCGGTCGAGTACGGTTTTCCGGGTGAAGACAGCGAGGCGCAGCGCCGTCTGATCGCGGCGACCTATGAGTTCTACGGCCGGCCGCTGACGGTCATCAACGGCTATTTTCCGCAGGGCGAGAGCCGGGATCACCCGATCAAGTTTCCGCACAAGCAGCGTTTCTATGCCGACCTGGCGGCGCTGCTCGCACAGCGATACTCCCCGACGCAAGACTTGATGCTGGTCGGCGACATGAACGTCGCGCCGCAGGATGGGGATATCGGCATAGGCGACGACAACGCCAAGCGCTGGCTGAAGACCGGCAAGTGCAGCTTTCTGCCCGAAGAACGCGAGTGGCTCAATGGATTGATGGAGTGGGGGCTTTGCGACGCCTATCGGATGCGCTACCCGGAGATCAACGACCGTTTCAGCTGGTTCGACTATCGCAGTCGCGGCTTCGAGCGCGAGCCCAAGCGCGGCCTGAGAATCGATCTGCTGCTCGCCACTGCCGGCCTGCAGGCGCGGATCACCGACGCAGGGATCGCCTACGATATCCGCGCGATGGAAAAGCCCTCTGACCACTGCCCGAGCTGGGTGGATTTCGATTGAGGTCAAAACATCATGTCTAGGCGGTGCGACACGCTGCGACATGGCACCCTTACACCAGACGCCCGATCAGGCGTTCGCCGTCATCGCTTAGGCATTCGGCGCGCACCCTGACGATCTGATTGTCCAGGTCGCGCCGGGAATCGCCGATCTCGACCCGCAGGTAGTTGGGCGTGTAGCCCGACCACGGGGCACCCGCGCCCTCCGGCTGGTCGCCGCGACCCTCGATCAGCACCTCGAAGTCCTGTCCGCGGGCGGCCTCGAGCACAAGCCGCCGACTGCGCCGGGCGACGTCGTGCAACTGCTCGCTGCGCGCGCGCTTGACCTCACGGGCCACTTGATCGGGCATGTCTGCGGCCTTGGTCCCTGTGCGCGGCGAATAGGCAAAGATATGGATGTGGCCGAACGCCATCTCGGTGGCGAGGCCCAGGGTCTCCTGCCACTCGGCGTCGGTCTCGCCCGGAAAGCCGACGATGATGTCGGTGGTGATATTCATCCCGCGGACGGCCTGGCGTGCCTGCGCCACCAGCGCGCGAAATTCACCGCTGCGGCAGCGCCGAGACATACGCCGCAGCACACTGTCGGCCCCGCTCTGGATTGGCAGGTGCAGATGCGGCAACAGCCGCGGGTCGTCGAACAGCGACCAGAAGTCAGGTGCCAGCTCCCAGGGCTCCAGCGAGCCCAGGCGCAGACGCGGAATCGAGGTGCCCGCCAAGACGGCGCGAACCAACGCGCTCAGGCTGCCGCCGTTGTCGCTGCCGTAGCCGCCGAGGTGGACCCCCGCGAGGACGGCCTCCTGCACGCCGTCGGCATGCAGCGCATTGATCTCGTCGATGATCTCTGCGACCGGACGGCTGCGTTCCTCGCCGCGCGCCTTGGTCACGATGCAGAAGGCACAGCGGTAGCGGCAACCGTCCTGAACCTTTACGAAGGCACGCTGGCGGCCGCGGCCGAGCAG
>JBATKF010000454.1:0-5947 GCA_049669185.1 Sedimenticolaceae bacterium
GCACACACCGGCCTGCAAGCCGGTCAAACTTGCAGCGCTGGCGCTTTCTCAGGGCATGCTATTCCAGGAACGCGCCCCGGTACTGTGGGGCCAGTTTTTCGGCCAAAATAGCGACCGCGACAGTGAAGGCCAAACGCTCGCCTACGACTATGATTACCGTGGCTTCGTCGGCGGCTACGAGCGGGACTACAACGGTGGCCGGATGGGCCTGCTCGCGGGCGTGGCCCGAGCCGATACCGACAGTGACATGCTAGCGCAAGATACCGACAGCGTTTTTGTTGGGGTCTATGGCCATGCCTACCTCGGCAAGGTCAATCTGACAGCCTCGCTCCTTGGCGGTCTGGAAGACCATGACACGAAGCGCCAGGTACTCGACAACATCAACGATTACGAGACGGCAAAGAGCGACAGGGACAGCTACTTCCTGAGCCCATCGATCACGCTGAGCAGCGGCTACGCCCTGAAACCGGAAGTGGAACTCCGCCCCTCGGCAACTCTCACCTATACCGTGGGCCATTATGACGGCTACAAAGAGACCGGCACCACCCATGCCAACCTCGACGTCGACAGTCGCACGGTTGATGCATTCGCCGCCCGACTGCAGCTTGAATGCGCGAAGATGATTGAGGGTGGCGAGATGAACCTGCGAATGGGTGCGCAATCACGGCATACCGGTGGGGATGACATCACTGGTGATCTGGGTGGCGCCAACTTCAGGTATGGTGCGACTTCAGACAGTGACGTGACCGGCGGGTTCGTGGGCGGTGGCATTCGGCAGCAACTCAAGGCCAACTTTAACGTCGTGGCTGACCTGGAATATGGCCGCTTTAGCGGCGATGAGGAATACCTTGCTGGTCAGGTGACGCTGGAGTACCGCTTCTGATTGAAAGTATTCAGGAATACAAGCCGTAGTGTGGCGATTTATACGCTGTCGCCAAAATAGGCCGGGGACTTGGCTTGAGGGCCCTCGCGGTCCTCGGCGCCTCAAAAGTCGGGCGCTATGGCCAGATTAGCTCCTAATTGAACCAGATGGCATAGCGGAAGAAGTTTCCTTCAAACAGACTGACAATGCCCTCCCACGTTTCGCCCGTCACCAGTTCTCCTGTCTCAAGGTAGGGAGCTGCAGCCGATCCCTGTATGAGGAGAACTATATCATCGGCCCGGGGAAATCAAGTGTCACGAGTTTTCCGTCAGTATTGATTCTTCCTCCACGCAAAGAATCGCCCAACCAAGAAACTCCAACACAGGATGCATACGGAATACGCTATCGGAGTAAGAACAAATCCCTTGATTTCTGCAGTCGCTGGAAGGCCAGCAAACGTATCGGTGGAAAAACCAAAGAGATTTGCCGCAGGCTGGTAGTAAAACTGCCCGAGCGCGACCATAAGAGCTAACGGGTCGAGGAAATGCGGACCAGCGATCAAGAATGCCGGGACGACTATCCAAACCGGAAAGACCCCTAACACCAGAGACGGTTTGGCAACGCGGCCAAACCAATCGTTGAAGAGCCATCTGGTCGATCCACGACGCATTCTTCGTGTGTATTGAATCCATCTGACCAGCGACACCACTAGCACTATGGGAGCCGACCAAATAAACATCACAACCGTTGCCTGAATATGGCCAATAATGTGCCTAACAAGTTGCTTGGTTATACTGGCGGCGACTAAATTTTCGCAAACATACCGATGGACAAGCTCGCTGTGTTTGTCATTGACAACTTTGCGTGGCGCTGACTCATCTGTGCGATCAGTTCCTTTGTGCAGGCCCTCTTCGCTTTTTCCTGCCTCTGTAAAGAAACGGCTATTGACCACCGAGCCTTTGAGCGTCTTGCAGTTCAGCTTCTTGATCGCTATTTCCAATGAGCAACGCTCCCAAACTGCAATGCCTTTAGAAACAAACTGACAAGGAAAAAACACCTTGTAATCGTAAAGTTCTGCATAGGTAACAATGCCCTCTTCGACTCGAACGGAATCAATATCGACGGCAAGATCGGTGCCCTCAACTTTCTCCCAAGTTCTGCCTTGACTGGAAACAGGTATGCTGGCGAGAAACACAGCGATCAGAAATGTGTACTTGATTCCCATCAAAAAGGTTCCATTTCGTTATTTGCCAATAACCGATTCACGATGATGCCGTGTCTAGAAAGTATAGACAGGAGGCATAAGGTCTCGTTCACGGAGATTTCGCACAGAGTAAGAACGACTGCTTTGTGATACCTGACCTATGTACAAGTATTTCACTCAGGCTTTCTCTTGGGATCGGCGCTTCGGCTCTTGTCGGCCAGAACCGGTCCTAACGGCGGCACTGCCACGGAGTGTCAGAATTCTTCACGGTGACATTACTGGGAACGGGTGCTCCCAGCCACTGCCGGACATTCCAACCCCGCTCCGGGCAGTTGTCGCAATTCTTCACACGCCTGGGGCAGCACAGGAGCACTTTCGGCCAAATGGAGACATCTGAAACGCTGCCGCAGCGAGAGCTGAAACACCACAACGGTCGCCTACATGTGAAATGACATTACTACTGAGCAATATCGATCTTCATCGCACACAGGTCGGCCTTGTTATCGTTTCGGAGTTCCGGGTCGGATACGATGAAGAACGTACCATCGCTCACCGGGATACCGGGTCCGCCGGGAAAGAGATCCGGATAGGGTTTAAAAAACCCGTGTCGGCGATTGAAATCTCTGCGCATCAGTAGGCGAGCGGCAGCAATCAAGAATCCCCTGGCATCTATCTGCAGTATCGACGGATCCCCTTTACGTACTGAGTTAACGTCGGGGGGATGGAAAGAATCTGAATTGCCGTCGGGAGGTGGGGGTGGGTAAGAAATCCAATCAGACCATCGTTCAATGCCTCGTCTGTCCGTTCCTAGCACGTGAACACTTGGCAACAAAGTGTCAGATAAGCCGAAATAAAAAGAGCCCTCTCCGACAAAGAGAACCCCCCCATCCTGCATCTCCCTGACATCCGTAATGTGCCGCGAAACCCAGTAGTCGCCCAGATCGTACTCCCTTTCCCAGAGCAGGTTACCGTCCGCGTCTAGCCGCACCACATAGTCATAAACGTAAGAGTGGACTTCACTTGTTTGCCCTAGCAATAGAAAGTCACCATCCATGGTTTCTTCTATTACTGAACAATTCGCACTAACCGCCGGGTCATTTGGCACAAAATTGCGTACCCAGCGAATTTCCGCATTGGCATCTGTACGGATCACCTGGCACGTCTCGCGGTCGTTTTGTGGGTCACGATTGATGCCTGCGATAACAAAACCTCCATCGTCAAGCGGCCTGACATCGTGGCCGCTCTGATAGCACGCCATCGGAAAGCGACGCGCCCAATCGATACGCCCTGCGGCATCGATTTTCGCCAAGAAGACGTCGCCCTCGACGCCTTCCTCGCCGCAGTCATCCGGTAAATGCGTAGTCGTGACACCAGTCGCCAGGAAGCTTCCGTCTTTCGTGGGTTGGATGTCGTTTGTCAGGCTGGAGAAACCGAACTGAGGATGCGGGAGAACATCGGCCCAAAGCAGTTGACCATCTCTTGCAAACTTAGCCAGGTAAAGATCATTTGTAGGAAAGGTGGGTACGTCATTCTGCACTTGTGCTGCGGCGGAAAGCACGCCGCCTGCCGATTCACCGGACCCGAGGGGCGTTGGAGCGATATCAAAACCCGCACAGGTCTCCCAGTAATCGAAGACCGTACCGCCCGGGATCTCCGTGGCGCTGACCACCGTCTCGCCAGCATGCCCATCCGCCGCTTCCACCACGGCGGTGTAGCGCCCAGGCAGGAGAGACAACGCGACGGCGGGTTCACGGGGATCTGGCGGCGCGAGACCGACCTCCTCCATCAGCGCTGCCGTCTCATGGTCCATCCAATCATTGTTGGCATCGATCACACGCGGAACGCTGTCATACACTTGTAACAGCGGGTCGGACATCGCGTCGGCCAAAGGCAAACTCGGTCCTTTGACACGAACCACGACATGTTCGCGGCCCACGCCTTGGATAACGAGACCACCGTGTACCAGGGCCTGTGCATTATCGACGTAAGCGCGGGTCGAAAGGTTTATTACCCGCAGCGGCTCAAGTGGCTCCATGTCTGTGACACTGATAACGATTTCGCCACTCGCTCCATCGGCGGAATTTGCCACGACCATATAGCGCCCCGGAAGCACGCTCAATGCCATCGCCGGTTCTAGCGGATCGGTCGGAGCCAGACCATTCTCGACGAGGATCGGTGCGGATGGGTGCGTCATCCAGTCATCGTTATGATCGATGAGGACCCGCTGGTCGTTGAACACCCGCAACGCAGGATCCGGCATTTTGTCCGGGATCGGCAGGCTTGGCCCCCGCACGCGAATCACGATCATTTTCGGGCCATACACCTCCTGCAACACCACGCCGCCGTGGACCAATGGTCCATCGCCGCCAAGATATGCGCGTGTGGACAGATTGATCAACTCGCTTGCCTCAACAGCCAATGTCGCAATTAACATCGACAGTAAGACCACAAATTTCCCTAGGTTACGAATTCGCATTGCCAGCTTCTCCCTCTTGGGGCCTACTTTTCCCGCTCCTAACTGAATTTTAGGCCCGGCTAATGTGCCAAGAGGTGCGCTGAATCAAATCGGCTCCGCAGAAACGCAGATGACGGGTGAGAAATCGCTAAAAAGTGGGCGCTGACGAGGCAGGCGGCTGACGGCCGCAATGTGTTGAAAACGGACGTTCCCCCGCCGCAGATCCCAGATTTTCAGTTTTGCAGGTTTTCGCCCCCACTACCCCCTGGGAAAATCTCCCGAGAACACCCGACGCATCCGACGTACCCGACGCCACTCGATGCAATTCATGGAGTTACGCCCGAGGGGTGGCCTCAGAAACCCGACGCTCCCGTCGCCGCCCAGACTGCCCCAGAGCGCCACGCCCCGGGCCATCGATGGCCCCACTCATAGCCACCCCCCGAGCGTCCGGGAGCGGGACAGAGGTGGCGACTGGGGGTAGGTTCCTGGGACTATACCGTCAGCCACGCTATCGAGACCGGTAACTCTTGGATCAGTCCGCGACTATTGCAATGATGTAAATAGCTGAATTGTCATTCGAGCTTTGCATAGTTCTTTTGAGCATCATTTAGGAGCGTTCGCCAAGATATTCAGCATATATGAAATCACTATTGTTTACCATTCATGCGAATTTATCGACATCCATGATATGTGATTATTCTGGATTCCAAAAAAGACCTTCAATTTAGTATCCTCAGTGGATCCACAGAACCAGCTCTTACCATAAACTCGAAATCCGTCTTCATCGAAGGTCTTATCCTCTACAATCTCGTTTTTCGTGGTATAGGCGTTCTCGCTCGTGTCTAGCCGTAGACCAGAAAACGTGTTTTCTATTTCTTTCAATGTGGAATCTGGGAAAAGAGGTCGAATCCTATTTTCGAACTCATTTAGTTTTTGACGACATGCTTTATTCTTTTTTGCCGTTTTCATGTCATCCATGGGATTCCACGCATCTGTTGCTGCCGCTGCGCCGCTGAAACCCACTGTGATGGGCCAAATGATAACAGCTGCAGGTATTGCAATAGCGGCGCCTGTAATCGCGACGCTTTCTGTTCTCTTCTCTTTAGCGATCGCTTCCGAGAATCCCACCTCCTTAGATTCATCATGGAGATCAAATTTGTTGACGATATCAGCTAAGCAATCGTTCGAGTGTGGCTGAAAGATGCACTCATAGAGCGGGATATGCTTTTTCTGAACGTAAACAAGTTTCTTGTTTTTGAAAAGAAAAGAATAGTTTGAGCCAGCAGCGGGGAATCGATAAAAACGGTAATGAAAGTCGGTTCCCTCAATCTTGAAAAAGAGTTTCCCGACGCCTTGTCCAATAGAGGAGACAATTTCCTGTTCCTCATCACCATAGCGAACTTCTTCAACATGACGAAGCCTTGGC
>JBATKF010000455.1:0-2628 GCA_049669185.1 Sedimenticolaceae bacterium
ACGCTGGCCACCCCGCTCACGCACCAGGCCCGCAACCCCCTGACCCAGAAGCTCGGCAAGCGCCGGGGTAAGCGCCTCGCCCACGACGCCCCGAATGTCGTAGGCGCGAAACAGTGACTCGGGCACCTCGATCGTCGGCTTGGTCCCGGCCCCAGCCGCCAGCAGCTCTGCCGGGTCATTGATCTCTTCGACCTCGACACCTTGAGAGGACTGGCGGTCGACGCCGGCCGCCGGCATCGCGTGTCTGACTGGGGGTGGCGTCACCGCACCGCCACGTGCCTGGCGCGTGTACTCACCCAGCAGCGCAATCGCGTCACTGCTGCTGGCGACCCTGGCTTGCCGAAGCGGTGAGCTCTCACCGCGCAGGATGGCCTCGCCCAGGCCGACCACGGTGCTCATATCGGCGCGCAGGTCTCGCGACAGCATCCGCCACTGCAGAAAAACCGCGAGCAGCAAGGCCAAGGTGCTTACACCGATGAGGACGAGCATGGTCAACACACCGGTAAAGCCGGTAGGGTTGGGATCCAGGCCGAAACCGATCTGCCAGATCGTCTCCGGCACATCGACATTGCCCGCGCTCATTCTGCCGTCGTGTTGGCCTGGGCCCTTGGCCAGTACATAACCGGACGCGCCGCCCTGGACCAGTTGCAATCGCCCCTGAAACACCGGCGAGCTCTCGATCAGCTCGGTAAGAAAACGCATGTCCCATGCGGCAAACGCAACCCCTACCGCGCGTTCCGCGTCATACACCGGCTGCGACAGCGCGAGATAGGGCGCAGCCGATTTCAACTGATGAACCTCGGCCGCGGAAGGTCGACCGCTGTCGATGGTCCGCCGCAGCATGTCGAGACCGGCATAACTCAGCGGGGCGGCACCGGATGGATCGGGCTTGCTCGCATCCGGAGGCAGCAGCCGTATCTGCAGGAGTCCCGGTACACGCTTTGGCAGGTCAGCCTCGAGGGCGGCCACCCGACCGCTGTCGCCGCTGGTCAACGCCGCAGCGGCTCGACCATCCGACAAGGCCAGAGTCAACAAGTCGCGGCGCGCCTGAATCGCGCCTTGAATGCGTGCAGCGACAGCCGTCGCGACGCTCTGTGCCGCGCTGCGCGCGGACTCCTCAGCGGAACTCTGCATGTTCTGGTAGGCGAGGATGGCCACCAGCATCACGAGCACCACCGCCAACAGAACGATTGGCACGAAGTAGCCGATCAATGATTTGCCGCCCTGGGCTGCGGCCTTCTCCGGCGTCGCTTGCTGGCGCTTCTTTCCTAGTAGAGCCACGTGATCCTAGTGCCTTCCGGAGTGTCCAAATCCACCTGCCCCGCGATCGCTGTCGCTGAATTCCTCGACTTGTTCAAAGACCGCACGGACGACCGGTATCAGCACCAACTGCGCGATGCGTTCACCGACCGCCACCCGAAAGACCGCCTGTCCGCGGTTCCAGCAAGAGACGTACAGCTGCCCCTGGTAATCGGAGTCGATCAGCCCCACCAGATTACCGAGCACGATACCGTGTTTATGCCCGAGTCCGGAGCGCGGCAGGATAACCGCGGCCAGTGATGGGTCGGCGATATGGATCGCGATCCCGGTCGGTATCAACTCCGTCTGGCCCGGCCTGAGTTCCAGCGGACCGTCGAGCATGGCGCGCAGGTCCATGCCGGCAGACCCCGCTGTGGCATAGTCGGGCAACGGAAAGCTGTCGCCGAGGCGATTGTCAAGAATCTTTAGCTGCAGTCTGTGCATCGAAACGATCTGCTATCAAGTTCACCAGTTGCGCGGCCAGACGCGTCTTGGGCTGCCTAGATAGGGCCCGCTGGCCCCCGTCCCAAATCACCAGCAGCGCATTGTCATCTGTCTCGATACCGGTTGAGGCGCTGACCTGGTTAGCGGCAATCATATCGAGCCCCTTAGCCCGACGTTTTTGCTCCGCGTAGGCCGCCACGTCATCGGTCTCGGCAGCAAACCCGACACAGAAGGGGCGCCCCGCCCGCAGCGCAGACACCTCACCCAGGATGTCCGGGTTGCGAACCAGTTCGAGAGTAAGGGTCTCCTGGGTCTTCTTGATCTTTTTCGTGCTGACCTCGCGCGGACGAAAATCGGCAACGGCGGCACAAGCAATGAAAATGGTAGTGTCGGGCAAGGAAGTAAAGACGGCGTCGCGCATCTGCTCGGCGCTCTCGACGTCGATCCGCCGCACCCCCCGAGGGGTGGACAAGGCCACCGGACCGCTGATCAATACCACCGCCGCGCCCTGCGCAGCCAGGGCCTCAGCCAACGCAAAACCCATTTTCCCCGAGCTGCGGTTGCCCAGAAAGCGCACCGGATCGAGTGCCTCCCGGGTCGGGCCGGCGGTCAGCACCACGCGCCGGCCAGTCAGACGGCCGGCGCCGAGGAGGTCGCACACCGCGGACACGATGACCGGGGGTTCCAGCATCCGGCCCGGACCCGTGTCACCACAGGCCTGCTCGCCGTCATCAGGGCCGAGCAGGGTCGTTCCCCGGGATACCAGCTGCTCGACGTTCGATCGGGTCGCGGCATTCCGCCACATCGCCTGATTCATGGACGGCGCGAGCAGCAGTCGCGCGGTCGATGCCAGGCACAAGGTGCTGAGCAGATCATCGGCCATAC
>JBATKF010000456.1:0-10555 GCA_049669185.1 Sedimenticolaceae bacterium
CGGTCGCGCTCCTCGGTGTAGACCCGCACCTGTGGCTCGCCCGCACGTGCGGTTGCACGCCAGTCGACGTTGCGGATGTCGTCGCCGGGCAGATAACCGCGCAGCTCCTCGAAGTTGAGGCCGCGGCCGCGCAGGCGCGAGGCATGCCGGCCATGCAGCACGCTGTGCAGCGGCTGTCGCGGCAGAAAGCTGAAACCCTGGGCCTCGAACTGGAGCCGGACCAGCTCGTCCAGGTCCGCATAGACCCGCGGGTCACGGTGCGGCGGCTCGCCCCTGGCTCTTACCCGGGTGTACTGCATGCGAACCGTCAGTCGGCCAGGACTTCGGGCAAGGGATTACCGATCGCGGCCGAGGGCGGCTTGATCCCGAGCAATGCAGCCAGCGTCGGCGCGATGTCGTACGGGGTGATCTCGCGGCTGACCTTTTGGGCACCAAGCCCGGCACCGGCAAACATCACCGGCACATAGGTGTCATAGCGCCACGGCGAGCCATGGGTCGAGGCCACCACCAGACCGTCGAAGTCGTTGATGAAGACATTGGGCTCGAATACCAGGTAGATGTCGCCCGAACGCTTGGGATGGAAGTTCTTCAGGATCGAGCGCATCAGCAGCGTGTCCGGCAGACTGCCGGTACGCAGCGCAGTACTGGACACCGCGGCCGCAACGCCCTCGAACTTGAGCAGTTCCTCCGCGACCGCCGCCTCCACCTCGGTCTGGTCCAGGCCCTTGGCGCGGATCACGTCGTAGTTCAGGTACAGGTAAGGCTGGGAGTAGGTCTGGATCAGTTCCTCGCCAATGCCGAAGCGTTTCTTCAGGTTTGCAATCGCGGGGGCCTTGTCCAACGCCTTGGTATCGAAGTAGTGGGCATCTTCGATGCCGCGCTCGTGCAGATGCCCGGGGACCTCCGGCTGGCCGTGATCGGCGGACAGCACGATCAGGGTGTTCTCGAGACCGACCTTCTGATCGACATAGGCGAACAGGTCGGCCAGCGTGCGATCGAGCCGCGCTATATTGTCCTCGGCCTCGAGACTCGACGCACCGAAGATATGTCCGACGTAGTCAGTGGAAGAAAAGCTGATGGCGAGATAATCCGGCACCGCATCCTGGCCGAGCTGTTCGTTGTCCAGCAGTGCCTTGGCAAAGGCCAGGGTTAGCTCGTCACCCGCCGGACTCAGCGTCAGACGCGTGGTGAAGTACTTGTCGTCCCCCGCGCCGTAGGGATGCGGGAAGGTGCGGTTGAAGCCGGGGAAGTCGGTCTCGTAGTCGCGATCGTCGGCATCACCGAACAGGTAGGTCGATGGCGCATGGGTCAGCTCCCACGACTTGCCGGCATAGCGCTGGGCCGGCTTGGCTGCATTCCAGGCGTTCACCCATTCGGGGTACTGATCGTAGTAATAGTTGCTGGTGACAAACTCGCCGCTGGACTTGGAGAACCAGAAGGCCTTGCCGGCATGCCCGGCCAGGGAGACCGCGCCGCGGTCCTTGACCGAGACGCCGAAGATCTTGGATCTGCCGCCGTAATGCACCGCCAGTTCGTCACTGAAGGTCGAGGATAGGATCGCGGCCGGCGAGCGGCCGTCCACCTTGGCCGCCTTCTGGGTGGGATCGATCTCGGTCTTCTGGTCCACGTCAGCCCCGGCGGTTAGCAGCCGGTAGTCTGCATCCTCGATGTTGTAGGTCATGCGCCCGAGTTCACGGTCGAACCAGACGTTCCCGACCATGCCGTGCGCGGCCGGCACCGAGCCGGTGGCCAGTGACACATGGCCCACAATGGTCTCGGTGTTGGCGTGCTGGTAGTGGGCATTGCCGTAGTCGACACCCTCGTCCATCAGGTAGCGGAAGCCTCCTTCACCGAGCACATGTGCGAAGCGCCGGGGCAAATCGCCACGCAGCGCATCGACGGTGATCTGCAGCACGAGGCGCGGTGGCTGGTCGGCGGCGACACCGGCCGCGGGTGCCAACGCCAGTATCCCGGCCAGCAGCCATAGCTTCGTTTTGAAGTTTTTCATTGCGAAGTTTCCTTTCGAGAGCATTGAGCGCGTGTCAGGCGACCGCGACCTGCTGTAGCAGTTGATCGACCAACGCGTTGGCCGAGATACCGTCCGCACTGGCCTCGTAACTCAGCATCAGGCGGTGGCGCAGGCAGTCGGGTGCGACATCGCGGACGTCATCCGGCAGCACGTGGTCACGGTCTGCCAGCCAGGCGCGGGCACGCGCGCACTTGTCCAGCGCCAGGGCACCACGCGGGCTCGCACCAACCTGGATCCAGCGTCTGAGATCCTCGTTGTAGCGCTCCGGGTAACGGGTGGCGAAGATCAGGTCGACCATGTAGCGCTCGACCACGTCGCTGACGGTCACCTGCGCGATCTCGGCACGCGCATCGAAAACGGCCTGCTGCGCAACCGGCTCTGGCGGATTCGCCGTGTCGGCAGTTGATTCTTGATCCCGGTCCACCGGTTTGGCGCGCGCCTGCTCCTCGCCGCGCACGAGGCGGATGATCTCCCCTTCCGCGGCCTCGTCGGGATAATCGATATAGATGTGCATCAGGAAGCGATCCATCTGCGCCTCGGGCAGCGGGTAGGTCCCCTCCTGTTCCACCGGGTTCTGCGTCGCCATGACCATGAACAGGTCCGGCATCTTGTGCGTGGTGCCGGCCACCGTGACCTGACGTTCCTCCATCGCTTCGAGCAATGCCGCCTGCACCTTGGCAGGGGCGCGGTTGATCTCGTCGGCAAGAACGATATTGGCGAAGATCGGCCCGGGCTCGAAGCGAAACTTAGGGCCGCCTGACTCGGTGTACATGACCTCGGTGCCGGTTACATCCGCCGGCAGGAGGTCGGGCGTGAACTGGATGCGGGAAAAATCGGTTTCCAGGCCCTTGGCCAGGCTCTTAACCGCACGGGTCTTGGCCAGTCCCGGCAACCCCTCCAACAGCAGATTGCCGTTGGCCAGCAGGCCGATGACCAGGCGCGAGACCACGTGCCCCTGGCCGATGATGGATTGAGAGATGCCTTCCTGAAGCTGTGTTATGAGTTGACGACTGTCCATGCTTCGGGCAGATCCTCAAGGCAGTTGAATTTGGCGAAAGGCCGATTGTCTGACGGGTATTGCTACAACGCCTCAGGCTGCCGTTGGGCCCGACGCCTTGCGGCGTCGGGCCCAACACAGAGGTTGGCAACTCGGAGCTAGTTCGTGGACGGATTGCTCTGCAGCGTCTCCAGCACCTGATCGAGGTTGAAACTACCCGGCTTCTGCCGCGGCGGAAAATCCTTGTAGGTGGCCAGATGCTGCGCGACATAATCGACGGCGGGCAGGATGAGATAGGCCCGCTCGAAACGCCACAAGTTGTAGCCCTCTGCCTCATGCTCGGCGCGTTCGAAGGGGTCGCCCCGCATGTCGAACAGCTTCGGAACGCGCAGTGTCACCAGCGGCTCCTGCCACACTGCGAAGCCATGCTCGCGCTGCTCCATGAAGACCATCTTCCAGCGATTGAAGCGCAGACCGGTGAGGTTGCCATCGTCGGACCAGTAAAAGAATTCTTTGCGCGGGGCCTCGTCCACTTCGCCTTTGAAGTAAGGCAGCATATTGTAGCCGTCCAGATGGACCTTGTAGTCCCGGCCGATCGCCTGGTGTCCCTTGAGCAGCTTCTCCTTGATGTCCGCCTCACCAACGGCGGCCATGAAGGTCGGCAGCATATCCTCGTGGGAGAACACATCGTTGTAGACTGATCCGGGCTTGATGACCCCGGGCCACTTGATCAGCGTGGGTACCCGATAACCGCCGTCCCAGTTCGAGTTCTTCTCGTTGCGGAAGGGCGTGCTGCCGCCGTCCGGCCAAAGGAATACCTCTGCGCCATTGTCGGTGGAGTACATCACGATGGTGTTGTCGGCGATCCCGAGTTCGTCGACCTTGTCGAGCAGCTGCCCTACGTGCTTGTCGTGCTCGACCATGCCGTCGGCGTAGATGCCCAGACCCGTGACCCCCTGGGACTCTTCTTTCAGACGCGTAAACACGTGCATCCGGGTGGAATTCCACCACAGGAAGAACGGCTTTTTGGCCTTCACGGCCCGCTCCATGAAGTCGAGTGCGCCAGCCGTGACCTCGTCGTCGATCGTCTCCATTCGCTTGCGCGTCAACGGGCCGGTGTCTTCGATCTTGCCGTCCGCGGTGCTGTGGATGACGCCGCGTGGACCGAACTTCTTTTTAAACTCGGCACCTTTCGGATAATCCTCGTGCTCCGGCTCTTCCTCGGCATTCAGGTGATAGAGGTTGCCCTGAAATTCGTCGAAGCCGTGGTTGGTCGGCAGGTGCTCGTCGAGATCACCCAGGTGATTCTTGCCGAACTGGCCGGTCATGTAGCCTTGATTCTTGAGCAGACCGGCGATCGTCGGGTCTTTTTCGGAGAGACCCTCCTTCGCGCCCGGCAGACCGACCTTCAGCAGGCCGGTTCGGAACGGGCTCTGGCCGGTGATGAAGGCGGCCCGGCCCGCGGTGCAGCTCTGGCCGCCGTACCAGTCGGTGAACAGCGCGCCCTCGTTCGCGATGCGGTCGATGTTGGGCGTCTTGTAGCCCATTAGGCCGCGATGGTAGGCACTGGGGTTGTTCCAGCCGATGTCGTCGCCCCATATCACCAGGATGTTTGGCTTGCCATCGGCTGCGAATACGGCCCCGCCGAAGAGTGACAGCAGCACCGCCAGGAGCGCAGATAACCCGGCCGTTCGTTTCAACGTTAGACTCATATGCTTTCCCTTTTTGCTTATCAAAAGAAGCGACCCGCGACTGCAGAGCGCTGGGTGATCAAGAGGGTTCGATGCCGCGGCGCGGCGATATCAGACTCATCGTTCCCCGCGGAACCTTTGGGGCGGCTGGAGTTTAGCGAAGCCTTTCCGCGCCTCAAAGCCCCTATCGAGCCAAAATACCCTTGCGCACGCCAGGGGATCTGACGCCGCTCGCCCGCTCCAGCAGGGACTGTTCCGAGAGATTGTGAGACGAGCAAGCCAGCCGTTGGTCAGGCGGGCGGCGTCGGCTCCTCCTGCGCCGGAGGTGCCGGCACGCTGTCCTGATTTTCCATCCGCGGCGACTCAACGTGCTCTCGCCATTCCCGGTCGTCAGACTCGGGATCGGCGACGCCTCTGTCGACCAGCACCAGCCCCTTCCGCCGTTGGTGTTTCAGACAGGCCTTCGTCGCCTGCTTCAGGGTCTGGAAACGATATCGCTTCAATTGGCGTGAGGAGCCAAACAGCGCATAGGCGAACAGCGGAATAATCGCCGAGCATATCCCAATCACTGGGGGGGCAAGCCGGCCAGATCCGCGCAGGCGATGCCCACGGGTAGCGCAATGGCGGCGACCGATAACCCGGCGGCGAGATCCTTGGGCAGCCAGTATGGTCGATAGACCGACAGGGCCGGGACCCGGGGCGCAGTTAGGTGGATCAGGTGACGAAGCTTTCGCGCTGGGTGACTGTTCGACATTGTTCGGGATGCTTCGAGAGGGCGCGTCGGACTGCGCGCCACCAGGGATTCTGGCGGGCCGACGCGTCGTGGTCACAAAACCGAAATGTTCTACAGCCGAGTCACTGCGGGACGGCAAGCGCTGTCGGCCCCTGATGGCCGGTTGGTGGGATTTTCAGGTTAGTCCTGATAGCCGCTGCCGATGGCCGACAGGGGGAGATCGAGCGCCAGTTCCGGCACCTGCCTGGCGATCCAGCCGGTAAAGCTGTTGCTGTTCGGGCCGGGAAAGACCCGGTAAGTCGTTTTCCAGGGGTAGTCACGGGCCGCCCTGTCGACCGCGTCGATCAGGGTGTCGACCCCCGGGCCACGATGCTCCTTGAGAAGGACCGGCCTCTCCCCGAACCAGTAGCGGTCCGGGACATCCCGGGCGACCCTCATCACCGGCTGGCCGTTGCGACCGCGCCAGCCTACGACGTCGTAGACCCGGTATGACGTCTCGCCAGTGCGTTTCGCGGCGATCCATGTATGGATGGCAAACCAACCTCGCCAGCCCCAGGCGTCGGCACCATAGACTTGCAGGACGGGCTCCTCGGTGAGCAACGGATCGGGTGCGATCCCGGCCGGCTCACGGCTTGCGGTGCGCCAGTCCTTGCCAGGGGAACAGCCAGCAACTAGGAGGACCGTCAGGCAGCACAACGCTACAGCACTCCGCGGCCTGCCCACCGGGCGCCTCATGCAGCGATCGGGTGCGCTCGGCAACGACGGTTGCCTATGATCTGTCATCGATTCTGCTGCATTGGGTGGGGGGCCGCGCCGCTCCTCGCGCAATTTTGCCGTTACCGGCTGAGACAGACGGCGCGGTGAATGAATCCCGCCCTGACCTGCGAGCCTACCCGAGCAAATGCAGGGTAGCCTTCATTCATCGGCTCAGGGCGGGTGCAGTGCGAAGCGCGGCGCGCCAGATTACGCCTGCCAGAAGGGTTTCCCCGCCTCTGCGCTGGCCGCGGCGCGGCTGATACCGATATCGGCCAGCTGCCGGTCGCTGAGTTCCGCCAGCTGCCGCCGCTGCCGCGCGCGCTGATTCCAGCTGCCGGCCAGGGCCAGGACCTGGGCCATCGAGATCGGCAGCGACGCGTCAGCGTGTCTGCCGTGTGTCAGGGTGATCGTGCTCATCGTCTGCTCCTTGTTTGCTGCGGGGCGGGTTCGTCCGCGACCCGTCGGTTTCTGATAATTGCAGTCTAGGTGAGCTACTGTGATATAAACAGTTACAGAAAACGCAAAATGTAACCGGTACAGCATAGGGTGGGAGCATGACAGTTGTGACACGCGCTGCGACAGATGCTTTTCTGTACGACCAGGTCACACGACATATCCTGGATCTGGTCGAAAAGGGCACGCTGAAACCCGGCGACCGCGCCCCCTCGTTGCGCGGCCTGAGTAAACAGCTGCGGGTGAGCATCTCCACGGTCAGCCAGGCATACGCGGCACTGCAGGAGCTGGGAGTGCTGCGGGTCCGTCCGCAATCGGGGTATTTTGTCGACGCCCAGGTGCAAAGGCAGCAGCGATCGCAGCCGCCGCGCAAGACCACGGTCAGCCGGCAGCCGCGCAAGGTGCGCTTCGGCGAACTGTTCGAGGAGATCTTCAATGTCGCCAACGACCGCGAGGTCGTGCCCTTGGGGGCGGCGGTGCCAGGGATCGAGCTGATGCCGGTGAAGGGCCTGCTGCGCGCCACCCAGCGCGCGGCCGCGAGGCAGCCGGAGCGGGCGCTGGATTACTGTTTTCCTCCCGGCAATGCGGATCTCCGCTACGAGATCGCCCGGCGCTATGTCGGACTCGGCCTCTCGGTCGATCCGGCCAACGTGATAATCACCTCGGGTTGCAGCGAGGCGCTGGCCCTGAGCCTGCAGACGGTCACGCGTCGTGGTGACATCGTCGCGGTCGAGTCGCCGACCTATTTTTCGGTCTTGCGCCTGATAGAGCGCATGGGGCTGCTTGCGGTCGAGATCGATAGCGACCCGGAGACCGGGCTGTGCCTGGATGCCCTGGAAAATGCCATCGAGACCATGGACATCAAGGCCGTGGTCGCTGTGCTTAACTTCAGCAACCCGGTCGGTTCTTTGATGCCGGACGCGCACAAGGAACGTCTGGTCGGGATGCTCGAGCAGGCCGATATCCCGCTTATCGAGGACGACGTCTACGGTGATCTGCACTTCGGCGAACAGCGCCCGGCGATCGGCAAGTGCTATGACCGCAAAGGGATCGTGCTGACCTGCTCGTCGTTCTCCAAGACGCTCGCGCCGGGGTACCGCATCGGCTGGGTGCTCGCCGATCGCTACCGCGATGACCTGCTGGAGTGGAAGCAGGCCACCTCGTCGGCCATGTGCAGCCTGCCGCAGATGGCGATGGCGGACTATCTCCGCAGCGGTGAATACGAGCGGCACCTGGTCCGACTGCGCAAGGACTATCGTCTGCAGGTCGACAAGATGCGGTTCATGCTGGCCCAGCATTTCCCCGCGGGGACGCGGATCAGCAATCCGCAGGGGGGCTTTGTGCTCTGGGTGGAGATGCCGCGCGGCATCGACGCGCTGGAACTCCTCAACCGGGCACTGCGCGAAAAGATCAGCCTGACGCCGGGGCTGATGTTCTCGGCCACACGCAAATTCCGCAATTTCGTGCGCATCAACTGCGGGTATCCCTGGGACTCGCGTATCGAGCGCGCGGTAGTGCGTCTGGGCGAGCTGATTGGCGACATGACGGCCGAAGGCTAGCCCTGCCTGACACCATCGGTCGCCTGTCTTAGGTTGATTGATATCAAAGCGTTGTGATTTTCCCCCGCAGGGGTGGCGACGCACCCCTACCCGCGGGTGGAAAATGATTTCCTAACCTCCACCTTCTGCGTATTGGGGATACGCCATCGCAGCGCACCGGAGACAGGATCACGTGGTCGACAACAAACCCGCCTTGGTCGATAGCCATCGCCTGCCCGTGATGGGTCATGGCGTGCGCCGGCTCTTGCGCCTGATCCTGTTGCTGATCGCCCTGCTGATCCTGAACTCGACCTATCTCGCCGCCGTCACGCTGCTCGAGCACGTCACCGGTGAGGTGCACCAGAATCTCTTCTACCTCGGCATGTTTCTGGTGCACCTGGCGCTCGGTCTCACCCTGATCGTGCCGTTCCTAGTGTTCGCCGTATTGCATCTGCGACGCGCTGTGCATCGACCCAACCGCTATGCGATTCGCGCGGGCACCGCGCTGTTCGCAACCGCGAGCCTGGTCTTGTTGTCTGGCGTACTCCTAACCCGCTTCGGGTTCTTCGAGATCAACGAACCGGGCCTGCGCCGGGCGGCGTATTGGCTGCACGTCCTGGCCCCGTTGGTCGCCATGTGGCTGTTCATACTGCACCGTCTCGCTGGGCGCCCGATTCGTTGGTCACTGGGACTCCGCTGGGGCGGCGTGGCGGTTATTTCTACGGCCTCGATGGTGGGGTGGCACCTGCTGGCCACACCGGCCGTGGAACCGCAGGCAGAACCGGCCTTCGCGACTACGTTGATCCGCACCCCGGGCGGCGAACCGCTGGTCGCAGAGACCCTCATGACCGACGACTTCTGCGCCGAGTGCCATCCGGATGTCGCTGCGGGGTGGCGCATGAGCTCGCACCGCCTGAGTTCATTCAACAACCCCTTCTACCGTTTCAGCGCAGAGGAGACCCGCAAGGTCTCGATGGACAGCACAGGAACGGTTGCCAAGGCGCAGTTCTGCGCTGGCTGCCACGACGTGGTTCCGTTGCTGAGCGGCGCCTTCGATGATCCCGCGTTCGACATCGACGGCGATCCGAGCGCGCATGCCGGCCTGACCTGCACCAGCTGCCATGCCATTACCCGGGTGAACAGCGTGCTGGGCAATGCGGACTTCACCATCAGCGAGCCGGTGCGCTATCCCTTCGAGGGCAGCGACAACGCCTTCCTCAACGCCGTCAGCAAGCAGCTCATAAAGGCCAAACCGGCCTATCACAAGACGGGGCTTCTCAAACCCGTCCATTCCAGTCCCGAGCTCTGCGGTAGCTGCCACAAGGCGCATCTGCCGGCGTCGGTCAACGACTACAAATGGCTCAGGGGCCAGAACCACTACGACGGTTTCATGCAGAGCGGGGTGTCCGGGCACCGCGTCGACAGCTTTTATTACCCGCCCCGCGCGACCCAGACCTGTGCGGCCTGCCACATGCCACTCGAGGCCTCGGACGATCCAGCGGCGCGCGACTTCGACGGCAGCGGTGCTCGCAAGATCCACAGCCACCTCTTCCCGGCGGCCAACACCGGCCTTGCGCATGTGCTCGATCTGCCCGAAGAGGCCATCGCGACGCACCGGCGGATGCTCGAGGGCGCAGCGCGCATCGACCTGTTCGGCGTGCGCGAGGCGGGAGAGATCGACGGTGTGCTGCACGCCCCGCTCGATCGGACAGATCTCGTGCTGGCGCCGGGCAGGCGTTACCTGCTGGAGGCCGTGGTGCGCAATCTGCGCGTTGGGCACCAGCTCACCCAGGGTACCGCAGACTCCAACGAGTTGTGGGTAGACCTGAGCGTGAGCGCCGACGGCCGCCTGATCGGGCGAAGCGGTGGTGTCGGGCCCGACGGCGCCGTCGACCCCTGGTCGTATTTCGTCAACGCCTATGTATTGACCAAGGAGGGCGAGCGGCTCGACCGGCGCAACGGTCAGGACACCTTCGTGGCGCTCTACGACCACCAGATCCCGCCGGGCGCGGCGGCGGTCGTGCACTACCTGTTGGAGATACCGGAAGGTGTCAGCGGCCCGATCACCATCGAGGCGGCTCTGCGCTACCGCAAGTTCGATACCACCTATCTCAGGTACGTGCAGGGCGAGCGCTTCGCGCGCAACGACCTGCCGGTCGTCACCCTGGCGTCGGATCGGATCAACCTGCCGACCCGCGCCGGCGATGCCCGGCCGGCAGTCCGTGATGAAGGCAGGCCCGAGCCGTGGGAACGCTGGAACGACTACGGCATCGGCCTGCTGCTATCCGGTGATGCCCAGCACAGCGCCCTGCGCCAGGCGGAGCATGCCTTCGCACAGGTCGAGGCGCTGGACCGTGC
>JBATKF010000457.1:0-2517 GCA_049669185.1 Sedimenticolaceae bacterium
AGCAGGAGACGGCGGATGCTCCGACTGATAACCGACAAGCAGCTCCGGCAGAAACTCGGCGGCTGCTCAGAGATGACGATCTGGCGCCTGCGTCGCGACGGGAAGCTTCCCAAGCCGAAGAAGCTCGGAAATCGCAACGTCACCCCCGAGGACGAGGCAGACAAGGCGATTGCCGCACTCGTTGGGCTGTAACCTACGCTACCAAGGCGAGATCGAGGGATTCGACCCTCCGATACTTTGAGTCATTTTAATAGCTTACAAAGGCATCGTGTTCGAATCACGTCTAGCAGACCGGAATTTTTGGGTCAGGATCGAGATTATCGACCACCGAAATTGGCCGGCTCGCTCATTAGCTTGGCCCCCAATGGCGCCGCGGTCTTCCTGACGCACAACCATCCGTCCAAAGACGCTGCGCCTCGCGAGGCCGACCAAAGAATCACCGCGCGTCTGCGCAGCGCGCTGGAGTTCAACGACATCCGTCTGATTGATCACATCGTGGTCGTCAGCGAGGAGACTGCCAGCTTCGCGGAACAAGCCCTTGTATGATCCCGGCCGCCATGGCGTGACCTTTATCTCGATTGAGGTCGCGCGCTTCTTCCGCGAGTCCGCCGGACAGCTCAAATCCATTTACTCTGTAGGACACCGTTGTCCTTATCTGATCATTGACGTGCCCGAGGGATACAGCCGACCAAGGTAGTAGCGCCGCGATTTCTCGATGAACGGTAGACTGACCTCGAGTGGTTTAGAGGCCCGATGAGGTGCAAAACCTCCCGGCTGGCCATAGGACAGATAGCAGCAACTATCCCCCTCTGGGATCTTGCTGGACAGGCGTTCGAGTAAGTCTGAGTCCCAGGCTTGTCCAGAGCCGCCTTCACCGGGGCTGTCGCCTCGACGGAAATAGAAGGCGAGCTCGATGTCTTCATCAAAGAAAGCGGTGTTGTCGTCTCGAATCCAGACCACGCGCCTCGGGACGCCATTGAACTCGAAATCGAGGTGCCAGCGATCGGCTGACTTTGACCACCCGGCAGGCGCCTATTAAGTAGACAGGCAGCGCCACCCTTGCCTACCTCATTTGTCATTAATCCTGGAACCCAAGTCATCGAGAACCAAGCCGGGCGCGCCCAGCACCCCTAACGAATGCCAAATAGGGACAAGATGAGAATGTGAGCATATTGGTTTACTCACGCGAGGCCGTGGATCTCAGTTTGTGGCTGACCGTTGAGCACAGCGCGCTCGGGCGTAGCGGCAGGTGTCTCCGAGACCGGCACTGTTTCCAGAAACTTCGATCGCCTATCCTTAAAAGAATGAACAGGCACCAGATCTCTGCAACGGGAAAGCTCGCACTCGGCATCGGCGGCGTTGTTGCCGCATGTTGTCGACCCCCGCCCCGATGTCGTTTAGGGTATGGGTGACCGCGGCGACGGGATCGAACTTGCTACAGCTGTAGCCGAGCCCGAGTTGTGCCGAGCCGCCCAGGGTGACCGAGACGACCGAGGGATTGGCCGGGGCCGACACGGGCTCCGCACCACCGATCTCGTAGTACCAGAGGCTGTCTTCCGTGGGAGCCTGGGCGGCTTGAGCCGGCTGACTGGCAAGAACGAACGCAGCCAGACACCCGACCAGGCTTCGCTGGTATCCATGGCGAATGACAAATGCGGGCAGCGGTCTTTGTTGAGCGGTCATGGCGGATAAGCGATCCAATCGATATCGAACAGGAACCATTGACCGCGGCGCCTGCAACACTTGTAGGGCCGCCAGAGATTCCAGGCATAGTCGCCGGCGCTATCGACGCGTCCACCGCCCCAACCATTGACGCTCCCGAGGTCGTTCGTCCCGAACACGTTGCAACTCGACTCAGGCTTGGGGACGAGCATCTGCCAGGTACCGGTGCGGTAGTCCTTCTCCACCAGCGGGCCGGGTGGCCATACCCTCTGGCCAGATCCACCCGAGCCGCTGACCGGGACATACACATGCGGTTGCGCGGTTCGGGTGACGATGTCGCCGGCCCGTTGCGCATTGATAGCGGCGGCCTTGGGCTCCTCCGCCTGTGTAGTCCAGCCCGTACGCGGGTATACGCCGCCCCAGGTCTGCAGTGGCCAGGTACCAATCTCGCATGCCCGGAATCCAGCTCGCGGGGTAGAAGATCTCCGGCACTTCCTGGCGCCACGACAAGGCGTCGAGGCCCGACTGGAAATACGGAAAGAAAGGCGTGGTCTGCGAGCGGCAGAGCAGGCCTACGCCTGCCGCCACACCAGCCAGGCTACCCATGGGATGGCCGATGGCATCGGTCTCTCGAAACACCAGGTTCTTGTGATCCCGCTGCTGGGAGCTCCCTTCCGTGCGATTTCCAGCGCTCTCGATCGGTACCGGCAGGAGCGCCCCCAAGAGCCCAGTCGCCGCGGTCTTCTGAGCAAGTCCCAAAGTAGCCTGAATTTCAGCCCAGGGATTTCCGCCGAGTTCGTTGTAGGCGCTGACCACCAGATCCGGATTGTAGTGGCCGACCTTGATCGAGGTGCG
>JBATKF010000458.1:0-9417 GCA_049669185.1 Sedimenticolaceae bacterium
GCTGCGTTCCTGGTCTATGCGCCACTGCAGCCGGCGCAGGCGCTCGCGTTTTGCTGCGGGCGCACTCGCGATCGCCGCCTCGATGGCGGCAAGGCGCATCGATTCAAACGCCTTCGGGTCGCTGCGCGCCACCGCGGACCAGGCGTCGAAATCCATCCTGCCAGTGTTGTGGTTGACCATTGCAGACGACCTAAAGTTTCTTGCGCCTCGGCCGATTTCTGCAGGTTTGTCGCCGAGTTCTGCAACAAACTATCACACCGTTTGAATGTCTGTCTTGGCGAATTAAAGGGTGCCCGAGAGGATACCGATTCCCCATTAATCTTCATGCATTTCAATGGGTTCTATCTCTCAGCGGCGGTCGGCGGCAATTAGGCGCCAGATAAAGGACTGCTCACTGTCGTAGACCGCCTGTAAACCATCGAGACGCAGCGCCCTATCGGCGCCTGCGCATCGCACTGGACCAGGAACTCGGCACCGTCACGGGTGCGTTAATTCTGCACCCTACCCTGCCAGCAAACCGCCGGCCCGGCGTCATCCAGAGCTTCGATCACGACCGCCAAACGGCACATCGCAAGGTGCTCGAGCAGCGAGTGGCTACCGCCGTCGATCGGTACATACTCACTCGTCATCGCGGCGCACCTCTAGCCGCCAGTAATCGCCGTCCCAGCACAGTCTGACCTCGATCGGGCGGCAACATACGCTGCAATCCTCGACATAGTCCTGCTCGCCGGCCGAATCGTCGACCTGGAGCGCTATGGGCTCGCCACAGTAGGGGCACTGCACCCGCTGATAATCAATCGCGCTCATCCCGTCTGCTCCACCTCGGGCTCGAACAGCGCCAACAGGTCGTTTAGATAACGCCGGCCGCGTGGCGTCGCCTCAAGCCTGTTCGGGTCATCGACCATCAGCCCCCGGCGTTGTGCCTGCAACAGTGCGCTGGACAGAGCGGCCCTCCCGAGTCCGGTGCGCTGCGCGAACAGATCGGCCGGCACGCCCGCCGACAGACGCAAGGCATTGAGCATGAACTCCACCGGCAATTCGTCATCGCCCACCGACCGCTCGCCTGACAAGGCGCCCTGCGCCACGGCGCTGAGGTAGGCCGCTGGTCGCCGGTGCTTGCTGCGTCGCTGCACGAGATAATGCGGCGTCGTCAGCTTGCCGTGCGCACCGGCACCGATGCCCAGGTAGTCCCCGAACCGCCAGTAGTTTAGGTTGTGGCGACACAATCGGTCGTCTCCTGCATAGGCCGAAATCTCATACTGGCGGTAACCGCGGGTCGCCAGGATCGCCTGGCCCTGTTCCATCATCTCGACCAGCTGGTCTTCGTCGGGTAGCGGCGGCGGCCGATGGTGGAAGCGGGTATTCGGTTCCAGCGTCAACTCGTACCAGGAGACATGCTCCGGCTGCAGCGCCAACAGTGCCCACAGGTCGGCCAGCATGTCTGCGGTGGTCTGCTCAGGCAGCCCATACATCATGTCGAGGTTGATATTGTCGAAGCCCGCGCGCCGCGCCAGGCGAAACGCACCGACTGCCTCGGACGCCGAATGAATTCGCCCCAGCGCCTGCAGTTTGGCGTCATCCAGGCTCTGCACGCCGATCGAGAGCCGATTGACACCGGCCGCCCGATAGTCTGAGAAATGTGCCGCCTCCGCAGTCCCAGGGTTGGCCTCGAGCGTAATCTCTACATCGCGCGCAAGGTGCAAGCGCCGCGTGACGCCCTCGAGCAGGCGGCCAATCGCGACGCCTTTGAACAGGCTCGGCGTGCCACCGCCGATAAAGATGCTGCCGATCTCGGGCAGGGGTCGGCGCGCTACCTCGTGATCCAGATCTTGCAACAGCGCTTCGACGTACGCGTCCTCATCGACCGGCTCGCGCAGCGCATGTGAGTTGAAGTCGCAATAGGGGCACTTGATCACACACCAGGGGATGTGCACATACAGCGACACCGGGATCGGTGGGACCCCAGGGACCGCGTCGGACGCGGGCACCTGCCGGCGGGGCTCGCCGGCCTGCGACATCGATTCCGATGCGCTCATCAGGCGGGGCTGAGATTGGCATAGGCGACAACCAGCCACTTGGCGCCTTCATCTTCGAAGTTCACCTGCACGCGCGCCCCGTTTCCCTGACCCTCGGCATTGAGTACCACCCCCTCCCCGAACTTAGGGTGCTGCACGCGCTGCCCGAGCCGAAAGCCCGTCGCATCCTGCGCTGCAGAGAGCGAGCCTGACGCGGGGGCATAGGGCCGAGAGACAGCCGGTCGTGCGCGCACCTCCTCGATGAGATCGATCGGGATCTCACGCAGAAAACGCGACGGCAGCGGATAGCTCTCGGAACCGTGCAGACGGCGGCTCTCGGCGTGGGTCAGGTGAAGCTGCGACATCGCACGGGTCATGCCGACATAACACAGGCGTCGCTCCTCCTCGAGGCGTTCAGGGTCTTCGGCCGACATGCTGTGCGGGAACAGGCCCTCCTCCATGCCCCCAATAAATACCATCGGAAACTCCAAGCCCTTGGCCGAGTGCAGGGTCATCAGCTGGACGCAGTCCTCGTATTCCTCGGCCTGGGTGTCGCCGGCCTCGAGCGCGGCATGCGCGAGAAAGGCGTCTAGCTCGGACAGGCCACTGTCCTCTTCGTCCGGCACCTCGAACTGACGACAGGCGTTGACCAGTTCCTCGAGGTTTTCAATGCGATCCTGGCCTTTGCCATCGCGGCCCTTCTCGAAGTGTTCGCGCAGATGCGAGACCTCGACCACGAATGCCGCGCGCTCCGGTAGTCCCGCCTCGGCGCTATTGGCGGCCATCTCCTCGATCAGATCGAGAAAGCCGCGCAGTGCATTCGCCGCGCGTGCCGCCATCGCGCCACCGCGCAGCAGATCGCCGGCCGCCTGCCACAGGGAGCAGCCGAAATCCCGCGCATGCGCGCGCACCGCGTCTAGGGTTCGTGGGCCAATACCGCGCGGCGGCTGGTTGACGGCACGTTCAAACGACGGGTCGTCATGCCGATTGGACAACAGCCGCAGATAGGCCAGCGCGTCCTTGATCTCGGCGCGCTCGAAAAAGCGCAGGCCGCCGTAGACGCGATAGGGGATGCCGGCCTGCAGCAGCGCCTCTTCGAACAGCCGCGACTGCGCGGTCGTCCGATAAAGGATCGCGCACTCGGCGCGGCGGCTGCCGGCCTCGATCGCACTGTGGATACGGCCGATTACGAACCGCGCCTCATCGACCTCATTGAAGGCGCCGTAAACGCGAATCGGGTCGCCCTCGCCGTCTTCGGTCCATAGCTGCTTGCCCAGCCGGCTGGGATTGTTGGCGATCACCGCATTGGCGCCGCGCAGGATAGTGCCGGTCGAGCGATAGTTTTGTTCCAGGCGGACCACCTCGGCATCGGGATAGTGGGCCTGGAAATCCTGGATGTTCTCTACCCGTGCACCGCGCCAGCCATAGATCGATTGATCATCGTCGCCAACCACGAACAGATTGTTCTGCTCGCCGGCCAGCATGCGCAGCCAGGCGTATTGGATGCTGTTGGTGTCCTGGAACTCGTCGACCAGGATGGCGCCGAAGCGCGCACGATAATGTTGCAGAACATCCGGTCGGTCACGCCATAGTTCGTGCGCGCGCAGCAGCAGTTCGGCGAAATCCACGCTGCCGGCGCGCTCGCAGGCCGCCTCGTACTCACGGTAGATCGCAATCATCTGGCGCTGATAGGGATCGCCTGCGTGATCCAGGTGATCCGCACGCAGGCCCTCGTCCTTCTGCTTGTTGATGAACCACTGCGCCTGACGCGGCGGCCACTTGGCGTCATCCAGGTTCATCTCGCGCACAATGCGTTTGACCAGACGCTGCTGGTCGTCGGAATCCAGAATCTGAAAGCCCTGCGGCAGCCCCGCCTCCTGCCAGTGTGCACGGAGCAGCCGATGCGCCAGTCCGTGGAAGGTGCCGACCCACATGCCGCCGACCGGCTGGCCCAGCAGCCCCTCGATACGGTGGCGCATCTCGCGCGCCGCCTTGTTGGTGAAAGTGACCGCGAGGATACCCCAGGGCGACAGGCCCTCGACCTGGATCAGCCAGGCGATGCGGTGCACCAGTACGCGGGTCTTCCCTGACCCGGCGCCGGCCAGTACCAGCGCACTGCCCGACGGCGCAGTGACTGCGGCACGCTGGGCCTCATTCAGCCCCTCGATAATATGGGAGACGTCCATCGCTAGAGTTTACCAGCCGCGCAGGCGGATTGTTTTTTGCCCCCGGTGCGAGGTAGTTCAAGGGGCCTGCGGTGACCGCAACATCCCCTCGCGCTCGATAAACGCGACCACCTCATCCAGCCCGACCCCGGTCTTCATGTTCGCGAATACCCAGGGCCGATCACCGCGCATGCGGTCTGTATCCGACTGCATCACCTCGAGCGAGGCGCCAACGTAAGGCGCCAGGTCGATCTTGTTGATGATCAGAAGATCTGAGCGGGTGATGCCCGGACCGCCTTTGCGCGGTATCTTTTCACCCTCGGCGACGTCGATGACATAGATCGTCAAGTCGGCAAGCTCCGGGCTGAAGGTTGCCGCCAGGTTGTCGCCGCCGCTCTCGATGAAAACGACATCGAGGTCGGGGAACTTGTGCTGCAGATCTTCGACCGCAGCGAGGTTCATCGAGGCGTCTTCGCGGATCGCGGTGTGCGGGCAGCCACCGGTCTCGACGCCGACGATGCGTTCGAACGGCAGCGCCTCCGCGCGCATCAGGATCTGGGCGTCTTCCTTGGTGTAGATGTCATTGGTCACGACCGCGACGTCGTAGTGGTCGCGCAGCCGCCTGCACAGCTGCTCGAGCAGCGCGGTCTTGCCCGAGCCGACCGGGCCGCCGACACCGACCCGCAGCGGCGATTTGTCTGTCGTCATAGTCGTTTCCTCTGCCGATCGGTTAGCCTGGAAATTTCACCGGCATCGCGGCGGCTGGTGAGATTTTCGGTTTAGCTGGCCGCCTGCAGTCGCCGAAAAAGACAGGGCCTCAAGAGCGGAACAGGCGGGTGTATTGTGTCTCATGTCGCGCGCTGGCGATCGCCATTGCAGGCGCACTGGCACCGATGTCATCGTCGTCGACGTCCAGCGCGGAAGCGACGACGGCCGGCAGGCGTTCGGCCAGCGCGAACTGTACGCGCTGGCCGTCGGTCTGACCGAGCGGGACCAGCTTGATCGCCGCGGCCACCTGGTTCTCCAGCCACCCCCAGGCATAACCCAGCGCACAGTCTTCGATCGCGATACGCCAATGTACCGCAGCCAGCGAAAAGGGCGCCGCCTGACAGGGCGCCAATGCCTCACGCCAGTCCTGCGCCCGTCGGATGCCGAGACCGCCGAGCAGGCTGATCAGCGCGCGTGCGCGCTGGCGCTCCTCGGCGCGCAGCTCTGATGTCTCGCGGCTGGCATGGAGGTGCATCGCCCAGCGCGCCAGACCATCACGGTCCGCGCGCTCGCAGGCTGCATGCAGACGCAGCAGGACCGGCAGCTCGAGCCGTGCCAGGTTGTCCTCCATCAGGCCCGCCAGCCAGTCGCTCAGCGTGGCACGGTCGTGCACCCAGCGACGCTCGACCGCCCATTCGAGGCCCTGTGAATAGGTGAAGCCCCCGATTGGCAGCGTCGGACTGATCAGCTGCATCAGTCGCAGGCGGCCGAGTGGCGCTGTACGGGGTGGCTCAGTGGGCATGATCGTCGTGCCGCTGCCCGGCGTGCGTATGACTGTGTGACTGGGCGCTGCCGCCATAGGCACCTGGCTCGGGTTCGAACGGTGCCTGTGTGAACGATGGCTGCAGCCCCAGACCGATCAGCATATCGTCGAGTACGTGATCGTGTGGATAGCGCACCAGGCCGTCGCCGATCTGCAGCGGCACATGCCGGTTTCCCAAATGGTAACAGGCCCGCGCCAGCAGCAGCGGGTCGTCGCAGCGCGCCTCCGAAACGGGCTCGGCAGCTGCCCTGACCCGCACGACCAGGCCGTCCTCGCTGCCCAGGAGATCACCGTCCCGCAGCACCTGGCCGCGCTCCAGAAACACCCCGGCCTCGGTGCCATTGTCCAGCACGACTCGCTGGCGGCTGCGGATCCGCCGCTCCAGCGGCAGGGTCAGCGTGGTTGCGGGGTCGCCCTCGCGAACACGGCGAGACAGCTCAAGCATCGGCGGACACTCGATTCATCACCTCAAAACAGGAAATAGCGCTGCGCCATGGGCAACACCTCGGCGGGTTCACAGGTCAGCAGCTCGCCATTGGCGCGCACCGCATAGGTCTGTGGATCTACCTCTATCGTCGGCTGCCAGTCGTTCAGGATCATGTCGGCCTTCTGCACGCCGCGACAATTGCGCACGACGCCGATGCGCGATTCCAGCCCGAGGTGACGATGCACGTCCGCCTCATGCGCCGCCTGGGACAGGAAGGTCATGCGGGTCGCATGTAGTGCACTACCGAAGGCCGCGAACATCGGCCGATAATGCACCGGCTGCGGCGTCGGGATGGAGGCATTGGGGTCACCCATGGGTGCAGCGACGATCATGCCCGCCTTGATTACCAGGCTCGGCTTGGCGCCGAAGAAGGCCGGCTTCCACAACACCAGATCGGCCAGCTTACCCGGCTCCACCGACCCAACCTCATGCGAGATACCGTGGGTAATAGCCGGATTGATGGTGTATTTCGCCACATAACGCTTGGCCCGTTGATTGTCATGCGTGGTCGGATCTCCGGCCAGGCTTCCGCGCTGCACCTTCATCTTGTGTGCGGTCTGCCAGGTGCGCGTGATCACTTCGCCGACGCGCCCCATCGCCTGCGAGTCCGATGCAATCATCGAGAAGGCGCCGAGGTCGTGCAGGATATCCTCGGCGGCGATGGTCTCGCGGCGGATGCGCGACTCGGCAAAGGCTACGTCTTCCGCGATCGACGGTGACAGATGGTGACAGACCATCAACATGTCCAGGTGTTCGTCGACCGTGTTGACCGTGTAGGGTCGCGTGGGATTGGTCGACGACGGCAGCACGTTGGGGTGGCCCGCGGCCTTGATGATATCGGGGGCATGCCCGCCACCGGCGCCCTCGGTGTGGTAGGTGTGGATGGTCCGGCCAGCGATAGCCGCCAGGGTATCCTCGACGAAACCGGACTCATTGAGCGTGTCGGTGTGGATCGCCACCTGGACATCGAAGTTCTCGGCCACCGTCAGGCAATTGTCGATGGCCGCCGGCGTGGTGCCCCAATCCTCATGCAGCTTCAGACCGATCGCGCCGGCGGCGATCTGCTCGGACAGTGGCCCCGGGCGAGAAGCATTGCCTTTACCCAGAAACCCCAGATTGACCGGCAGTGCCTCGGCCGCCTGCAGCATGCGATGAATATTCCATGGGCCAGGGGTGCAGGTGGTCGCATTGGTGCCGGTCGCCGGGCCAGTGCCACCGCCCAGCATTGTAGTGACGCCCGACATCAAGGCCTCTTCGATCTGCTGTGGGCAGATGAAATGGATGTGCGCATCGATCCCACCGGCGGTCAAGATCTGGCCCTCGCCGGCGATCGCCTCGGTCCCAGGTCCGATGATAATGTCGACACCGGGCTGAACGTCCGGATTGCCGGCCTTGCCGATCCCTGCGATGCGCCCGTTCTTGATCCCGATATCGGCCTTGACCACTCCCCAATGGTCGAGGATCAGCGCATTGGTGATCACGACATCCACGACCTGTGCGGCTGGTTGCTGGCTCTGCCCCATGCCGTCGCGAATCACCTTGCCGCCGCCGAATTTTACCTCGTCGCCATACACCGTTCGGTCTTCCTCTACCTGGATGAACAGCTCGCTGTCGGCCAGGCGAAGTCGGTCACCGACCGTGGGGCCGTACATCTCCGCATAGGCCTGCCGGCTGATCCTGGCCATCATTCTTTACCCCGGTCGAGAGCGCCCATAACCTGGCCGCGAAATCCGTAAACGTGCCGGTCGCCTGCATAGCCGACCAGCTGAACCTCGCGCGTCTGTCCCGGCTCGAAACGCACGGCCGTCCCGGCCGCAATGTTCAAGCGGAAACCGCGCGCCTGCTCGCGTTCAAAGCGCAGCGCCTCATTGGTCTCGAAAAAATGATAATGCGAACCGACCTGGATGGGCCGGTCTCCGGTGTTGGCCACGCTCAGCGTCACCGTGGCGCGACCCGCATTCAGCTCGATATCGCCGTCGGCCACCATCAACTCACCTGGGATCATTGCTTTGCCTCCAATAAGGCGTCGCAGCACGGCTTGGCGCTGGCGACTGTGCGCTGTCTCTAAACGATAGGATCATGCACCGTGACCAGCTTGGTGCCGTCGGGGAATGTCGCCTCGACCTGCACGTCCGGTATCATCTCGGGCACGCCCTCCATTACGTCGTCGCGGCTCAATAGGGTGCGACCATGATCCATCAGCTCGGCGACACTGCGGCCATCGCGTGCACCTTCCATGATGGCGGCGCTTATAAAGGCCACCGCCTCTGGATAGTTCAGCTTGAGCCCGCGTGCCTTACGCCGCTCGGCGAGCAGCGCGGCGGTGAACAACATCAGCTTGTCTTTCTCTCTTGGCGTCAGCTCCATACAGGTCGGTGCTCCATAGGGTTCAGGTGGCCCAGATGCGCGGCATGCTCGGTGGGCGGCCGAATATGCGCGGCCGCAGGGTCTGCCAGAGGGTGCTGAACTGGCGCCGCGCCCGCTCCGTGGAGTCACCGAGGTAACGCACCACGAGCAAATCATCGATCAATGTCGCGCCGATGGTGTCCGCGCCGCTGCCCAGCAATATATCGCGGCAGGCCATGACCTCGGCCTCGCCCGCGTCGCTCATCAGAAAGATCCCGCCGACCGGCATACCCGCCATCAGCGACAGCCGGTGACGATTGTCGGCGTCGATGCGCAGACGTTCCAGTAGGATCGGCGCGCCGTCACGCGTCACCGCGAGGCGGTTGTCGATACTGCCCCGGTCGAAGCCTTCGTCGATGACCGGTCGCCCCAGACACTGGATCTCCCAGAGCGCGATGCGTGCATCACCCTGCAACTCGACCTGCGTGTGCAGCAACGCCCTGGCGCCCGGGAAAAAAATGGTCTCCTGCGGCAACCATTCCAGGGTTGCGCCCGGCTGCACGATTATCCGCTGAGACTGCCGTGCACTGGCGCCGCCGCTGCGGTAGAACTTGGTGGCGCCGGGGGTCGTGACCAGGGCATTGGCACCCTGTCCCAACTGCACATCGATATCGAGCACGTCGCCGCCCACCACCCCCCCCGGAGGGTGCAGCAGGTAGACGTGGCATACTTCCCCCTCCGGGTAGAATGGCCTCTGCACCGTCAGCGGCCCGCAGTGCCGACGCTCCGCCAGTACGGTGCGATGTCCGGCATCGCGAAATCCCATGCGCAGCTCGGCCCGCCAACCCTGGATGCGCGGCAGTTGTTCGGCTG
>JBATKF010000459.1:0-2428 GCA_049669185.1 Sedimenticolaceae bacterium
GATCCACGGGGCATCGTCGAGCTCGGAGATCGCCTCGGTCAGTGCGGTCTGCACGGCATCGCGCAGCTGGACCATGAAGGCCTCCGTACGCGCCTCGGCGCCCACCGGCTGCAGCTCGAACAAGGCACCGACACTCACCCCGTCCTCGTGCAGGAAGGCGCGACTCTCGGATGTATTCCACCCAGGGCAGCAGATCGGTGAACGACGGCGGGCTTTCGTAGCCGCGCCTGATATCGGCAGAGCGCACGGCCGGGCTCAGCGGTGTGTCGTTTGAGAGGGCGTCTGTCATGGCCTTCAACGGATGTCGCTGTCGGGTTGTGGCGGGAGGGTTCGGGGTCAGAGCAAAAACTCCGTCGGGAAATCACGATTGCTGGCCATGAGCTCAATCCCGGGCAGATTGCCGTGACGAATGCTGACGATCTGCCGGCCAGGAGAGTGGCCGGCATTGGCCGGGAGCACCCGTTCCCGGACTCAGGACTGTAAAGAATGCTGATAGTCGAGGCACGACACCGCTACGGCCGGTTATGGCCGATTCCAGCGGTTCCCAGCTTTCTCCGAATGCCGCCAGTGGATAGGTGGAGGTTCGGCGAAGGTCAGCTATCAGGAACCCATCCCCAAAGGCAGCCCCCGGCCACAAGCGGAAGTCGGGCCGACGACGACATCAGCACGGACGGGTCTGAAAGCAGACATTTCCCGCATAACCTCCGTACATAAAGTTCTGGCCAAACCTTTTCCTGGGACGGTGGCTCAAGGGGATAGCCTTCCAAAAGTTTGAGAAATGAACGAGTTAAGTTTCGGGCAACAGGGAGAGATTCGAACTCTCTTCGATTTTAGCGGCGGTTTGAATCGCCACTCCCCCAGACTCTTACATGCGCCCGCCATCGGCTGGTAATCTGGGACACGTAGCAGCTTCGCGAGGATGCGATCACGTTGCCGTCGCCGGCTGGCAGGAAACCGCAACCGGTCCGGCCAGACTAGGGCGGACGTTTCCGGCCAAAGCGGTGCGCATGCCCCCTCGCGGCGATGACACCGAGTAAGCCGAACATGAGCCTTATCGAAGAACATGAAGACCTTGCGCTGGAAATCGGCGCCATGTACCTGGACAACATGGCGTCCGAGTTGGGCAAGAAGTACCAAGACAAAGACTACCAACTGAACGCGGCCTTGACCGAGTATCAGCACATCACGTTGAAGAACAAGCACCGCCTGCCGGCAGACAGGTATGAAGAACTCTATAACGAGTTTCAAGAGATGCAGCCTACCCGCCACCTGTCGCAGGTGATGGATGCGTTCACGGCATCTGGCGGTAGTGTCGATATCGAGCCCGTATACGATAAAGACTCCGAGAGACTGAACGTCTCGGTGGCGTTCTTCATCAAGGATACGAAGCTCAAAAGGATCGAAGGACTCATGCCCATGGAGGAGGTCTTTCTGAAATTGAATGCCATGCTCCAGGTGGACGACCTTCTTTCACGATCCGAACCTGGTAGTCCACCCTCGTTTTGAGGTCGCCTCGAAACATCGAGGTGCCCGTGCGACACAAGGATGTTCCGCGGAGAAGAACGCCAGAGACCCATGTGCTCGGCATTGTCTACCGCTGCATCGCCACGCACCTGATCAAGAAGGCGGAGTTCTTGCGTAAGACGTCCCAGACCGGCGCGGTCACCCTGATGCAGCGCTTTGGAAGTGCGCTGGACCTCAATGTCCACTTTGCTGTGCATGGACGCACGAATGCCGCGGACGCATGGATGTGCAGGAGCGGCCCATATGCTGAAGACGCCGTAACGCGACGGCACCACCCACGTCATCTTCGAGTCACTGGACTTCATTGCCCGGCTGGCAGCCTTGGTGCCAGAACCGCGGGTCAACCTCACCCGACTCGTTTCCACAGGGTATCTGTGCCCAACAGCAAGCACCGCGCGCGGGTGACAAGGGCCAAGCGGGGCAGGGGCGGTCAGCAAGCCAGGACCGCGGGTCCGGAGGAGCATACGGTCGAGCGTCGTGCCGCGATGACCTGGGCGCAACGCGTCAGGCGGGTCTTCGGCTTCGATATCGAGACCTGTCCGGCCTGCGGTGGGGCGATGCGGATCATCGCCTGCATCTCAGGCAATCCGTCGGACATAAGTACCTCGATTGCGCATACCAGCCGGGTCACGTGCGCGCGGCGTCAACCCGGCATGCCTTGCCATGTGCCGGCGGCAGCATCTCATGCCGTTGCGGTAGCGAGGCAATAAGCTGATGGAACTCATCGTATTCGACCTCGATGGCACGCTGCTCGATCGCAACTCGACGATATCTGCGTATACGAGCGAGACGCTCAAACTGCTGTCGCAGCGAAACATCGCCTACACCGTGGCGACCGGGCGGACCTTGCACGGAGCCAGGGCGATACTTGAGGGCCATCGTTTCCACCTGCCACAGATCTACA
>JBATKF010000460.1:0-6448 GCA_049669185.1 Sedimenticolaceae bacterium
ACACTACCCTGACCCTTGCGTTCACCGGCCCTCCCCGACTGTTCGCGCTGCAGCGGTGCGCCCGGCCTCGCCTGATAGCTGCTGCGCAGATTGCTGCGCAGCCAGTAGCCGTCGAACAGGGCATCGAAACGCTCCCAGTCGTCTTGATCGGAACACAACAGTGCCCGCAATCCCCAGCGCAGGCGCTGCGCGTCGAGCAGACCACAGCGCAACGCGACACGCTGCGCATCGATCTCTTCGGCAACACCGACGCGGAAGTCGTTGGCGCGCAACAGGCGCACGAAATCCACCAGGCGGCCCTGCAGCGTGGCGGCGAGCGCAGCGTCGTAGGGTTGTTGCTCCGTGGCCGACGTCATACCGCCCTCGCCACCAGACGCTCGACCTCGACGGCATCGAGCTGGGCGCTGTCCTCGCGCGTCTTCAACAGGCACACCAGCGAATCCATGACCGTCTGCGGCTCCGACTCCAGGGTGTTGATGTCCAGGCGCAGCAGCGCGGCGGCCCAGTCCAGGGTCTCGGCGATCCCGGGTTTCTTGCGCAGATCCAGTCTGCGCAGCTCCTGCACGAAGGCCACCACCTGACGCGCGAGCTGCGGCCCGATGTCCGGTACCCGGGCATTGACGATGCGCAGCTCCTTGTCGAATTCCGGGTATTCGACATAGTGATAGAGACAGCGTCGGCGCAGTGCATCGCTGAGCTCGCGGGTGCCGTTGGAGGTCAGCACCACATAGGGCCGGCTGACCGCGGTAATGGTGCCAAGCTCCGGAACGCTTACCTGGAAATCCGAGAGCAGTTCGAGCAGAAAGGCCTCGAACTCCTCGTCGGCGCGGTCGATCTCGTCGATCAGCAGCACCGGTGACTGGGGCTGGGTGATGGCCTGCAGCAGCGGGCGTTCGAGCAGATATTTCTTGCTGAAGATCTGGTGTTCGGCGCTGTCGGGGTCGACCTTGCCCTGCTCCAGCAGCTTGATCGCCAACAGCTGGTGTTGGTAGTTCCACTCATAGACCGCCGCGTTGACATCCAGACCCTCGTAGCACTGCAGCCGTATCAGTGGGCAGTCGAACACCTGTGCCAGCACGCGCGCGATCTCGGTCTTGCCGACCCCGGCATCACCCTCCAGCAACAGCGGCCGCTGCAGTTCCGTGAACAGCAGCAGCGTGGCGCTCAGCCCCCGCTCGGCGATGTAGCCGGCGGAGGCGAGGCGGCCCTGCAATTCTGCGACGCGATTGTCCCCGGACATGACCCTTGCCATCGGTTGCCGGATTTAATGGCTGTTGGCCTTTTTGTGCCCGAACAGGCTGCGCAGCATGCCGACGATGACCGACCAGACGAAGGCCAGACCGTTGACCTCCTTCGGCTGTTCGGCCAGTTCCTCGCGCGCACCCTCGGCGTCGGCGCCCTGTCCCATCGCCACGACGTTGTTGGCGAAGTTCTTGCCGAACTGGTTGAGGATTTGGTCGGCGACCTGGGTCATCATTCGCCCCCCCAGGCTCGCAGCCTTGCCGGTGACCGCGACCTGCGCCTCGCCCTTCAGCGCACAATGGCCCTCGCCTTCCTCGACCACCCAGGCCCGAAGGTCCATGGTGGCCGACGACGAACCCTTGGTGTCCTGGCCGCGGCCGATCAGGTGGAGTTCGCGCTTTTCGCTGTCGACCCCCTGAATCTCGATGTCGCCATTGAATGCCATGGTCGCAGGACCGATCTTGGCCTTGACCCGCCCCTTGTAGTTCTTGTCGTCGATGGTCTCGGTGACCTCGGCGCCCGGCATGCAGCCGGCGACCCCGGGGATGTCCTGCAGAAACTGCCAGGCATTGCTCGCCGGTGCGGCAATCGGAAAGCTCTTGTCCAGGTTGACTTGCATTGTGTTTCTCCCATGCACCCGTGCCGGACCCTGCCGGCGCGGGCGCACTGCGGTTTAGCTGTGTTTGTCCAGACCCAGTTCGTGGATCTTCTGCCATACGCGATAGGCACTGTGCGGCATGTCCATATGCGTGACGCCGAGATGGGCGAAGGCGTCGACGATGGCCGCGGTGAAGCAGGGTATGCTGCCTACGTGCGGCGACTCGGCCACGCCCTTGGCGCCCAGCGGATGATGTGGCGACGGCGTCACCGTGTAATCGGTCTCCCAATGCGGCGTCTCGACGAAGGTCGGGATGAAGTAGTCCATGAAGGTGTTGCCGAGCAGGTTGCCCTCGGCGTCATAGGGCAGCTCCTGTCCCATGGCCACCGCAAAGCCCTCGTTCAGACCGCCGTGGATCTGGCCCTCGATGATCATCGGATTGATCCGGGTGCCACAGTCGTCCAGCGCATAGAAGCGTCGGACGTGGGTCTGTCCGGTGTACTTGTCGATATCCACCACGCACAGATAGGTGCCGAACGGATAGGTGAAATTGGGCGGATCGTAGTAGTCGACGGCCTCGAGGCCCATCTCCATGCCCTCGGGCACGTTGTTGTAGGCCGCCCAGGCGATCTCCTTCATTGTCTTTTCCTGACCCGGCACGCCCTTGACCTTGAAGCGGTCTATGTCCCACTCCACGTCATTTTCGTCGACCTCCAGCAGGTGGGCCGCGATCTTCTGCGCCTTGGCGCGGATCTTCCGCGCGGCGACTGCGGTGGCCGCGCCGCCGACCGGGGTCGAGCGCGAGCCATAGGTGCCGAGACCGTAGGGTGCGGTGTCGGTATCACCCTCCTCGATCTGGATCTGGTCGGACGACAGGCCGAGCTCCGACGCGATGATCTGCGCGTAGGTCGTCTGATGGCCCTGACCCTGGGTGATGGTCCCCATACGGGCGATCACGCTGCCGGTCGGATGGACGCGGATCTCGGCACTGTCGAACATACCGATCCCGAGGATGTCGCAGGCCTTGCTCGGCCCTGCGCCGACGATCTCGGTGAACGTGACCAGACCTATGCCCATCAGTTCGCCCTTGGCGCGCTTCTCTTCCTGTTCCTTGCGCAGCCCCGCGTAGTCCACCGCCGCGAGCACCTTGTCCAGCGCAGTGTGGTAATCACCGCTGTCCAGTTCCCAGTCGAGCGCGGTCTTGTAGGGGAACTGCTCGGGTTTGACGAAGTTGCGCCGGCGTATCTCGGCCTTGTCGATGCCGAGCTTCTGCGCCAGTACGTCCATCATCCGTTCGATCAGGTAGATCGCCTCGGTGACCCGGAACGAGCAGCGATAGGCCACCCCGCCCGGCGACTTGTTGGTGTAGACGCCGTCTACCTTGACGTGCGCCGCGGCTATGTCGTACGAGCTGGTCACGATACTAAACAGACCCGCAGGCCACTTGGTAGGTTGGGCGTGCGAATTGAAGGCGCCATGGTCGGCCAGTACGTTCACGCGCAGGCCCTTGACGCGCCCGTCTTTGTCGGCCGCAAGCTCGCCGGTCATCCAGTAGTCGCGCGCCCAGGCCGTGGTCGACAGATGCTCCATGCGGTCTTCCACCCACTTGACCGGCCGGCCGAGCACTATGGAGGCGACGATCGCCGTCACGTAGCCCGGGTAGACGCCAACCTTGTTGCCAAAGCCGCCCCCGATATCCGGCGAGACGATGCGCACCTTACTCTCCGGGATACCCGAGATCAGCGTCACTACCGTGCGCACCACGTGCGGCGCCTGTGAGGTAATGTAAACCGTCAGGTGTTCGTTGACCTTGTCGAACGAGGCGACGCAGCCGCAGGTCTCGAGTGGGCTAGGGTGCACGCGCGGGTAGTACATTTCCTGGCTGACCGTCACCTCGGCCGTGTCGAACGCGCGCGCCGTGGCGTCCTTGTCGCCGACCTCCCAGGAGAAGATGTGGTTCGGGTGGCGGCGCGGCCCCTGACCGACGTTGTCCTTGTCCTTCACGTCTTCACGCAGGATCGGGGCGTCCGGCTCCAGGGCCTTGTGGGGATCGACCAATACCGGCAGCGGTTCATATTCCACTTCGACGAGGTCCACCGCATCGGCGGCGATGTAGCGGTCGTCGGCGATGACCACCGCCACCTCCTGATACTGCATATGGACCTTCTCATCGGCCAATACCGCCTGGACGTCGCCGGCCAGCGTCGGCATCCAGTGCAGGTTGAGCGGCTTGAGATCTTCGGCGGTCAGCACCGCATGCACGCCCGGCAGTGCCAGTGCCTTGTCTTTATTGATGCTCTTGACGCGTGCATGCGCGTAGGGGCTGCGTACCAGGTCGGCGAACAGCATGCCGGGCAGCTTGATGTCGTCGACGTAATTGCCCTTGCCCTGGACGAAGCGCGGATCCTCCTTGCGCTTGCGTGAACAGCCAATGCCCTGCAGGGCGTCTTCGCGATTGATGTCTTCTGCTCTCGCTGCCATCGTCTTGCCCCTTTACGCCTGTTGCAGTTTTTGTGCGGCGGAGTGCACCGCCTTGATGATGTTCTGATAGCCCGTGCAGCGGCACAGGTTGCCTGACATACCCCAGCGGATCTCTTCGTCGGTCGGATTGGGGTTGTCGCGCAGGAAACGATAGGCGCGCACCAGCATGCCCGGTGTACAAAAGCCGCACTGTAGACCGTGCTCCTCGATGAAGGCCTGCTGAACGGCATGCAGTCCGTCCGCGTCGGCCAGGCCCTCGACCGTCAGCACCTCCGAGCCATTTGCCTGCATGGCCAGCACAGTGCAGGCCTTTACCGACACGCCGTCGAGATCGACGGTGCAGACGCCGCAGTGCGAGGTCTCGCAGCCGATGTGCGTCCCAGTCAGACTCAGGGTCTCGCGGATCGTGTGGACCAGGAGTTCACGCGGCTCGACCAGCGCATCGACCTGCTGGCCGTTCAGAGAAAATGAGATGTGTTGTTTCGCCATCGCCGTCAGCTCCTTGCCCGTGCCAGGGCGTCGCGGATCGAACGGCGCGCCATCTCCGCCGCCATGTGCGTTTTGTATTCGACGTCGCCACGCAGGTCCTCGGCGGGATCGCACGCCGCCATCACCTGCTCGGCGGCCTGTTCGATCAGCGCCTCGGTGATGACCTGGCCCCGCAGCAGGTCTTCGGCGGCCTCGGCGCGGATCGCCATGGGCGCCACATTGGTCAGCCCGATGCGGATCTCCCGACAGACGTCGCCGTCGAGCGTCAGCACGACCGGAGATCCCGCGGTCGCGTAGTCGCCCGTCTTGCGCTTGAGTTTGTTGTAGCCGTAACCGGTGCCGGTCTTCATCACCGGCACCCGAATCGCCGTAAGTAGCTCGTCCTCGCCAAGCCCGGTCCAGTAAGTACCCAGGTAGAAGCCGTTGGCAGGTGTCGTGCGTTCGCCCTCGGGGCCATGGATCACGAACTCGGCGTCCAGCGCCAGCATGACCGCCGGGTGGTCATTGCCGGGGTCGCCATGCGCGACATCACCGCCGACGGTGCCGCGATTGCGGACCTGCGGATCGGCCACCAGCTTTGCCGCATCCACCAGGAGCGGACAGTGCTGCTGCAGGATCTCGGAGGCGATCAGTTCGTTCTCGGTGGTCATCGCGCCGATCTGAATCACGTCCCCGTCCCGTTCGACGCCCTTGAGCTCCTGCAGGCCGTTGATGTCTATAAGGTGTGCCGGCTCCGCGAACCGCAGTTTCATCATAGGCAAGAGGCTGTGGCCGCCGGCGAGTATCTTGGCGTCTTCGTTCTCGGTGAGCAGTCGGATCGCGTCCTGGACGCTGGACGGGGCGTGATATTCGAAGCCAGATGGGATCATGGGTCCTCCCGCATGTGTTTAAAACGCGACTCGAACTGCAGAGCCCGGAGATGAAACTCCAATCTGAACGTTTTTGGGAGAAACGGCAAGCAGACAAAACGAGCGGTAGTCACGCGGCACGAGCCCCGCTCTGCGCGTCACCAATCGTAAAAACCCTTCGGGCACCAATTACTTATGTGACACAGGGCGAGCATCTCCTTTATCAACAACATCCGCTCCGGGACATTGATGATCGCGGTCACCGGCGGGGACGACTCGGCGGGACAGGAAGGCTGCGCCAACAGCGATTTCACCTGTTGACGACTCGCCTCCGGATGCGTCGCCAGGATGTCCTCGTCGATCAGCTCTTCGGGGAGTGCATTCAGCGTCTCGATCGCGATGCCGTTCATGGCCAGGATGCGGTTGTCGTTATCTAGTCTGCATCTCTCACCGTTTTTCGTAACGAGGGCGCCGAGACGCCGCTATGGCGGGGTGCACGCAGTGGAAGGCAGTGAAGGCCTAGTCGACACTACGTCGAACCGGCTGTAACGAGTACGCCTCGTCATAGCGAGGGTATCGGGGGGCCGCAGCAGGAAATCGGTGAGATACTCAGGCCCGCCCGGACGCTCGCCGGGCGATGCGCAGTCCGGTCTTTGGGTGCCCGGCTAACGCTGATGGCGCGCGATGATGCTGCGCAGATGATCGGCGGTGACCGGTCCCATGTGGCGCTCGACGATTTCGCCTGCGGGGTCGAGGATCGCGGTGGTGGGCAGCCCCTCGAGGGGCTCGA
>JBATKF010000461.1:0-1983 GCA_049669185.1 Sedimenticolaceae bacterium
CGCGTTTGACCCACTTGTAGAGTTCGTACTGGACCGTTGTCGGCACCAGCAACTCCGCAGGGTCTTTCATGTATGACGCGAAGCTGTCCGCCAGCGCGCCCTCGGTGAGCCACTCGATCCAGCCACAGGTATCGACCAGGATCACTTATAGCGTTCCAGGCGGTCGCTACGATCCCGATAGTTGCTGGGGTCGGCTCCCTTCAACAGGCCTCGCACCTCGTCCAGACGGCGGATGGGTGCCAGTACGATGGTGTCGCCCTTGGTGATGATGGCGAACTTCTGGCCAGCTTTCAGGTGCATCGCCTCGCGGATGACCTTCGGGATGGACAGCTGGAACTTGCTGGAAAGGGTGACGGACGCCATAGCACTCTCCTTACGAAAAGTTGATCGATCCATTTTGCGTAAAATATAGCATCTGGTGCGTCGCTACTGAAGTTTGGTGTCGAGACCTCGGGTCTTTGGCATCGAGAGGTCGTCCGCACGACCGATTCGCGAACTTACAGGCTGGCATGAGGCGCGTAGTAGGGCATAGGGAGATGCCCGACGAACTTGCCTGGCCCGCGGTTGGGCAGCCTTAAGTGTTAAGTACCATCGGTTCCGGCCTTAGAGTATCGTCAACGATTCGCCATCTGGAAGTCGGTAACGCGAGAAATCACGAACGTCGGTCGTCATGATCTCCCGTATCCCGGTTTCGTTGGCGACCCAATAGAGCGCCGCGTCGGCCAAATCCATCTCGCGCTTGTTGTCTGCGGAATAGGTCCTCATCCAGGCAACCATGTCTCCCAGGTGGTGGGGGCTGAACGGATAGACGACAACGCCGCCCAGTTCAATCCATTGCAACAGTTCAAAGCGTTGGGGTATCCCAAGCAAATAGCTAGCCTCGACGATGCAGGGCCAGGTCGTGACCAAGCGTAACCCTGTTGCGGAAATCTCTGAGATCAGCTGGTCGTAATGGTCGTGGTGTTTGTCGTCGACAGCGAAGAGCGCAATCAGTGGGCCGGAATCAATCAGTACGCTTCTCACGCAGTTTTTCCCTTACCTTCCTGGATACCTGTTCGGACGCATCGCGGGTACCAAGCGGCGTATTGCTACGCACCTGGTGCAACAGTTCAGCGGGACTTTTCAATCCCAGCACGCGCTCGATCGCATCCTTGACGAATTCGGATTTACTGATTCCGAGTCGGTGTGCCTCCTCTTCGAGACGTGCCTCAATTGCCGGTTCGAGTCGTACTGACAAAGCCATTGATTTAGCCTCGTATTGATGTAATACAGTAATACTACACGACACTGATTTGTGTAGCCAATGCCGACCAATTATTTCGATTCCGGTCAAGGCGCGCAGACCAGCAGAGTGAAGACGGCTGCAACCTATTCGAGATAGGTACCAAATGCTACGAAATGAGAAGGCGTGATATGGTAAGGACGTGATGGGGTTGTGGGGGTCGGGAGTTCGAATCTCCCCGCTCCGACCAAATAAAACATAGGCTTAGGCTGAAAACCTAAGCTTTTTTATTTGCTATTTTTCCAGCGTAAACCACAGTTAAACCGCTTTTGCTCGGTGCCCCCAGCGGCCGCACACCCCTGGCCGGTAGGGTGCCTGGGGCCAATGCCAAACGCGGCGTGAGGCGTGCCTGAGCGGGGCTGAGTGGCCTGGGGGTGCGGTGGGTGCCCAAAAGCAAACGCCCCCGTGGTGGGGGCGCTGCCGTGCGATTAATGCCTGCGGGTTAGGATGCCTCCCGCCCCGCAGGACTTGGCTTTAGAGGTAAGCCATTAACGCTGCGAATGCCATTACGAGCCTTGAAAAGGCGGTAACAACAGCCGCGACATCAATCTTCACCTCGATGGTTACGGTGGTTTGAGCAGTCGATTGCAGCCTTTGAGGTGGATCTGAAAGATAACCTCTATAAGCTGTGGAACCGGCTGTCATCAGGCAGTTATATGCCGCCACCGGTGAAGCGCGTAGAGATCGCCAAGCGAGACGGT
>JBATKF010000462.1:0-2600 GCA_049669185.1 Sedimenticolaceae bacterium
GGCTGCGACCGCGATGCCTTCCTGCGTGAGTTCGGGCTGCCGGACGATGCGCCGGTCGCCGGCATGATTGCCCAATTCATCCCGCGCAAGGGGCATCGCCATCTGCTCGCGGCATTGCCGATGGTGCTCGAGCGACACCCCAGTCTGCAGGTGTTGCTGTTTGGCCAGGGCCCGCTGGTGGCCGAGGTGCAGGCGGCGGTCGGGGAACAGGGGCTTGACGGGCATGTGCACCTCGTCGGCTTTCGCGCGGATTTGGCGCGTTGGCTGGGATGTCTGGACATGATCGTCCATCCTGCCGAGCGGGAGGGCCTGGGTGTGTCGCTGCTGCAGGCCGCCGCCGCCGGGCTGCCGATTATCGCTGCGCGCGCGGGTGGCGTGCCCGAGATCGTCGAGGACGGTCGCAATGGCCTGCTGGTCGCGCCCGGCGACGTCATGGCACTCGCGGAGGCGATACAACGTCTGCTCGACGACGGCGGCCTGCGCGCGGAAATGGGTCGGCGCGGGCGGGCGCGGATAGACGCCCATTTCGCGCCGGACGCGATGGTGGCGGGAAACCTCGCCGTGTACCGCCGCGTGCTGGGGACGGATGGGGAATGAAGAGCCTGCATATCATCGCCAGCAAGCAGATGGGCGGGGCCGAGCGCTGGTTCCTGCGGTTTCTACATGCGCTGCAGGCGCGAGGTCAGGAGGTAAGGGCGGTGGTCCGGCGCGCCAGTGAGCTGGACTCCGACGCCCTCGCCGGCTTGCCGGCTGACGCGCTGCCGCTGAGGACCGTATGGGACCCGCTATCACGCTGGGAGGTCAGCCGCCTGATCCGGCGGGAACGGCCCGCGATCGTGCAGACCTATATGGGCCGCGCGACGCGCCTCACCCATATCGCACCAGGCAGCGGTGTCGTGCACCTGTCGCGCCTCGGCGGCTATTATAGGCTGGACGGTTATCGCCATGCGCATGCCTGGGTCGCAAATACCCGCGGCCTGTGCGACTACCTGGTGCGCCACGGGTTTCCGCACGATCGGGTATTCCAGATCTATAATTTTGCCGAACCGGTTCATCAGCTGGATCCGCAGGCGTTGGAGGCGCTGCGGCAGCAGCTGGCCCTGCAGCCAGACGACCTGCTGCTGCTGACGCCGGGTCGCTTCGTACCAGTAAAGGGTCAGCGTACCCTGCTCGACGCGCTCGCCAGGCTCCCGGTATCGCTGGCTGGCAGACGCCTACGGCTGGCGATGCTCGGTGACGGCCCGTTACTGCCGGCGCTCAGGCAGCAGGCAGCGTCCGCCGGTATCGGCGAGCGCATCATCTGGGCCGGCTGGCAGCACGATATCGCGCCCTGGTATGCCCTGGCCGACCTGATCGTTTTCCCCTCGCGTGAACCGGAGACCCTGGGCAATGTGGTGCTGGAGGCTTGGGCCTACCAGCGGCCGCTGATCACCACGCTGTTCCGCGGCGCGCGTGAGATCACGACGCACGGCGAAGATGCCTTTTGCATTCCCTGCGACGACGCCGTTGCGCTCGCCGATGCACTGCGCTTGGTGATCACGGATACCACGCTGCAGCGGCAGCTGGTGCAAGGTGGTAGCGCGACCCTGCAGCGCAATTTCGGCGAGCCGATGGTCATGTCACAATACGAGCAACTCTATCGACAGCTGACCGCAACCGGCCCTGTGTGAACAACGGCATCTCTATTCTGATGTACCACCAGGTCGGTGAGTTCGCGTCGATGCCAACGCATCGCTCGACCTACTGCCACGTGCGTCGCTTCCGCGCGCAGATGGCCTGGCTGCACCGGCTGCGCTTCCACGTGCTGCGGATGGACGAGGTGCTGGCTGCGTTGCGCGGCGAACGGCCGATTCCGGCGCGCGCGGTGGCCGTGACCTTTGACGACGGCTACGAAAGTTTCTATGAGTACGCCTACCCGGTGCTGCAGCGTTACGGTTTTCCCGCCATGGTCTATCTGATCAGCGAGCGCATTGGACAGCCGGCACAGTGGTTTGCGACCGACGGCCGCGAGACGCCGCCGCTGATGTCCGGCGAGCGTATCCGCCAGCTGCGCGCCGCCGGCGTCGATTTCGGCGCGCATGGCGCGCGCCATGTCCGCCTCGCCAACGTCGACCTCGAGACCGCCAGGAAGGATATCGTCGACAGTCGCCAGGGGCTGCAATCCCTGCTCGGCGAAGAGATCCGGCATTTTTGCTATCCCTATGGCAGTCACAATGCGGCGGTGGTCGAGCTGGTGCGCCAGGCCGGCTTTGCGACCGGTGTAAGTTGCCAGCGCGGTGCGGCCACCGCCGATTTCGATGCGCTGGCCCTGCCACGTAAGGCGATATCCTATGGTGACAATCTGGTCGGCTTTTTCTGGAAGCTCGCGATGAAAGACCAACCCAAGGGCGAGGCGGTGATCCTGCAGCCGATCCGCGGCGGATGAGCCTGCAGCTGCCCGATTTTTCCGCGGCGCGCCTGCTGGTGGTCGGCGACGTGATGCTCGACCGCTACTGGTACGGCGATGCCGGGCGGATCTCGCCCGAGGCCCCGGTGCCCATCGTGCACGTGCAGCGGCGCGAGGAGCGTGCTGGCGGTGCCGGCAACGTAGCGATGAACAT
>JBATKF010000463.1:0-2594 GCA_049669185.1 Sedimenticolaceae bacterium
GGCCAGGCGCGCACTCGAAGTCGCGGCCGCGGGGCGTCACAACCTGCTGATGATGGGTCCGCCAGGCAGCGGCAAATCCATGCTGGCGAGTCGACTCCCCGGCATCCTGCCGACGCTGACCGAGGACGAGGCGTTGCAGAGCGCGGCGATCCGCTCGGTCGCAGGCCTGCCGTTTGCGCCGGGTGACTGGTTACGCCGGCCGTTTCGCGCACCCCACCACACCGCATCGGGTGCGGCCCTGGTCGGCGGCGGCGGGACGCCCAGGCCCGGCGAGATCTCGCTGGCCCACCATGGGGTGTTGTTTCTCGATGAGCTGCCCGAATTCGACAGCAGGGTGCTGGAGGTGCTGCGCGAGCCCCTGGAGACCGGGCGGATTCTGATTTCACGTGCGGCGCGCCAGGCCGAGTTCCCCGCAGACTTTCAGCTCATCGCGGCGATGAACCCGTGCAAGTGCGGCTATGCGGGCGACCCGAAGCGCGCCTGCGCCAGCTGCGGTAGCGAACAGGCGGCCCGCTATCAGCGCCGTGTATCCGGTCCGCTGCGTGACCGCATCGACATCCAGATCGAGGTACCCGGCCTGCCCCAGGCGGCGCTGTTCGACGGTCTCGACGTGAACGCAGAGGACAGTGCGACCGTGCGGGGCCGCGTGCAGGGCGCGTGGGACAGGCAGCGGCAGCGCCAGGGCAACGCCAACGCGCGGATGAGCCAACAGCAGCTGAAACGCTACTGCGGCCTGCCGGTGCAGGGTCAGCGTCTGCTAGCCGACGCGATCGACAAGCTCGGACTGTCGGCGCGCGCATTTCACCGCATCCTGCGGGTCGCTAGGACCGTGGCAGACCTGGACGCCAGTGACCAGATTCAACCCCGACACCTGACCGAGGCCATCGGTTATCGGCGCCTCGACCGTGCCTGAAGATCAGCCTGCCGACCGGGATATAATCGGCGCCGTTTTGCACCAACTCCCCGCTACTGAATCATGCTGCAGTTCGACAATGTCTCCCTGCGCCGCGGACCCCGGCTGCTGTTCGAGGGCGCGAGCTTCCAGATACACCCTGGCAAGAAGACCGGCCTGACGGGCGCGAACGGGACCGGCAAATCGAGCCTTTTCGCCCTGGTTCTCGGTGGCCTGAGCAGCGACCAGGGAAGGGTGACCCACCCGGCCGACTGGGTCATTGCGCATGTCGCACAGGAGACGCCGAGCACGCAGAGGGCGGCATTGGAGTATGTCCTGGATGGGGATACTCGGCTGCGCCGGCTGCAGACGCAGCTCGCAACGGCCGAGCAGGCCGATGACGGTGCCGGCATCGCGCAGCTGCACAGCGAGCTCGAGCATATCGGCGGCTATCAAGCCAACAGTCGCGCCGCGAGTCTGATGAGCGGCCTGGGCTTTCGAACCCAAGACGAGGCACGCCCGGTTTCCAGCTTCTCGGGTGGCTGGCGCATGCGACTCAACCTCGCGCAGGCCTTGATGTGCCGCTCGGACCTGCTGCTGCTCGACGAGCCGACCAACCATCTGGATCTGGATGCAGTGATCTGGCTCGAGTCCTGGTTGCAGCAATACAGTGGCACCCTGTTGCTAATCTCTCACGATCGCGATTTTCTCGACCGCGTTTGCGACCAGATCCTGCACATCGAACACGCGCGCGCGACGCTCTACAGCGGGAATTACAGCGCCTTCGAACATATCCGCGCACAGCAGCTGGCCAATCAGCAGGCCGCGTACGAGAAGCAGCAGCGCGAGGTCGCGCATATGCATGGCTTCGTCGAGCGCTTTCGCGCGAAGGCAACCAAGGCACGCCAGGCGCAAAGCCGACTGAAGGCGCTCGAGCGCATGGAGACGATCGCCCCGGCACATGTGGACTCGCCGTTTCATTTCAGCTTCCGCCCACCGCTCAAGAACCCGCACCCGCTACTCAGGCTGGACGGCTGTGCGGCGGGTTATGCCGGCAAGGCCGTGATCGGGCGTGCGACCTTGGCGCTCAACCCAGGTGACCGCATCGGCCTGCTCGGTCCGAATGGCGCCGGCAAGTCGACGCTGATCAAGCTCTTGGCCGGCGCACTCGCCCCGCTGGAGGGAGAACGCGAGGCGGCGCGCCACCTGGCGATCGGTTATTTCGCGCAGCATCAACTGGAGCAGCTGCAGCCTGGTCACAGCCCGCTGGATCACCTGCAGCAGGTGGATCCGCAGGCGAGCGAGCAGTCGATGCGTGATTATCTCGGCGGTTTCGGCTTCGTTGGCGACAAGGCCCTTGAGGCCGTCGCACCTTTCTCCGGCGGCGAGAAATCACGCCTAGTGTTGGCCCTGCTGGTCTATCAGCGCCCCAATCTGCTGCTGCTCGACGAGCCGACCAACCACCTCGATCTGGAGATGCGCCAGGCGTTGGCGACCGCCCTTCAGGAGTTCGACGGCGCGATGGTCGTGGTCTCACACGATCGTCACCTGCTGCGCCTGACCTGCGATCAATTGCTTCTGGTGCATTCAGGGCGGGTCGAGGAATTCGCCGATGAACTCGACGCCTACGCCAGCTGGCTTACCACACACAGTCGTGCAGCCCGCCGGCCGGAGCCCAGCCGGCCCGCCACCACCGACCAGC
>JBATKF010000464.1:0-3051 GCA_049669185.1 Sedimenticolaceae bacterium
GCGATGACGCGCCCGGCGTGCGGGCCGGGTCCCAGGGATTGACCGTGGGCCCGACGCGCGACATTGCATACTCGGTAGAGACCGTAACACCGGCTATTATCGCGCCGGCATCGCGCAGCAGGCGCACGGCGGCGGCGTCCTTCGTCGGTATCCGATCGCGATGGATCGGCGTCCCCCAGGCGCAGGTGTATCCGGCGACATCGAACACCTCTTTGACCGCCACGAGTCGCCCGTGCAGTGGGCCGCGGGCCTCCTGCGGCACGGCGTCTCGCATCGCCGCCTCGGCGCGCAGCCGTGTGCTGTCGATCTGCACGAAGGCACGCAAATCCGAGTCGCGCTGCGCGACCGCCTCGAGGAAGGACTCGACCGCTTCGACACAGGTCGCGACACCGTCGATGGCTCGCGGCCGTGTTTCAATCACGGAAGGTCCCTGCGCCGCCCTCGAGCTTGAAGGTCTTGGCCAGTTCCTCGTCGAGCTGGTCGTATACGAGCCTTTCTTGGTGTACGAAGTCGTCGCTGGTGAAATCGCGCGGGTAGGCCAGATCGATCTTTTCATCCAACTTGATGCGACCCGGCCGGGCCGTCATCACGACCACCCGGGTGGCGAGATATACCGCCTCTTGGACGGAATGCGTCACGAACACTACGGTCTTTCGATTGCGCTGCCAGATCTCCAGAAGCTGATGCTGAAGAAACCGCCGGGTCAGCGCGTCGAGGGCGCCGAACGGCTCATCCATCAAAATGACAGAGGGGTCGGTGACGAAGACCCGTGCGATGGCGACGCGCTGTTTCATGCCCCCGGATAGTTCGTTGATCCTGTTCTCGGCAAAATCCTTCAGGCCGACCAGCGCCAGGTTTTCGCGTGCCCGCTCGTAGCGTTCCTGCTTGCCGACCCCCTGGCGTTCGAGGCCAAACGCGACGTTGTCGATGACGTTGAGCCAAGGGAAGAGCGCATAGTCCTGAAACACCATGCCGTGATCGATATCCGGCTTGGTGATGGGTTCGTCACCGACATAGGCGCTGCCCACGCTTGGCGTGATGAAGCCCGCCAGGACATTCAATAGTGTCGACTTACCGCAGCCGGATGGCCCGACGAGGGCGACGAACTCGCCGGGTTCGATCTCAAGGTCGACCGGCCGCAGGGCCTCCACCGGATCCGTGCCTTCGGCATTGAACGTCACGCCGATGCGTTTGATCGAGATACCCTTGGTATTGACCGCGAGTGTGGGGTCTTGTTTGACCGCTTCTTGAATCAAGATGTCTTCTCCGTCAATTCTTCATCCGCCCCACGAGAAACGCCGATTGACAATGCGGAATACGGCATCGATCAGCACACCGAGAATGCCGATCGTCACCATGCCCACGAGCACCAGGTCAGAGCGGAGGATCTCCATACCGTCTGCAATCAGGTATCCCAATCCGACCTGGGCGGCGACCAGCTCGGCGGCGATGATCGCTGCCCACCCGGTGCCGAAGGATATCCGCAGACCCACGACGATGGTCGGCATTGCCGCCGGCAGAATTACGTTGACGAACAGCGCCCGGTCGGTCTCGCAACCCAGGACCTGTCCTGCACGGATCAGGACCGGGTCGACGCCTTTTACGCCGGATACCGTGTTCAATAAAATCGGAAAGAAGGTTGCGATGAAGATAATAAATATCTTGCCGGTCTCACCGATCCCGAACCACAGGATGGCCAGCGGGATCCAGGCCAGCGGAGAGATCGGGCGAAACAGCTCGACAACCGGATCGACCACTTTCTCGAATCGAGTCCAGTGACCCATCGCCAGGCCCAACGGAATCGCGATCAACGCCGACAGCAGCCACGCCGACACCACCCGCCCCAGACTGGCACCGATGTGAACAAACAGCTCGCCGGATACGATCAACTCCCAAAAAGACTCTGCCGTCAGCAGCGGTGGCGGCAAAAGTGCCACGTGCGCATCGGTAAGCGTGACCACCAGTTGCCAGACGGTGACAATGAACAGCGCGGCATAGAGATACGGCAATGCGCTGCCGGACGACTTGGTTCGAGAGCTCATGGTGTTTCCGGGGCGGCTGGGCAGTGATGGCGCGGCGGCGAAGACAGTTTGCCGGCCGCCGCGCTGAGGTGGTTACTGCAGGCTCTTGAGGGCGTTGTGCGCGAAGCTGGCGTCAAACTTCGGATCGTCTTCCGGCTTCAGGATTTCGGCCTCCTTGAGGAACTTGGTGTAGGCCTGGATGGTCTCTGCCTCAGGCGCGACATCCAGGTTGTATACCGAGATTTTTTCCTTCAACGCGAAGCGGATGACGTCTTCGGGGAACCCGATCTGGTCGGCCCACATCTTGATTGCGTCATCTTCGTTCTTGAGGATGAAATCAATCGCCTGGACGATCGCGGTGATCAAGTCCTGCACCAGTTCCGGGCGCGCCTCGATGAAGTCGTCGCGCGCATACACGCCGTTGCCGATGTAGTGCCCAGCCTTGATCGGAAGAATTTTCTCCGCCTTGATCAAAACCTTGGAATGTCCGGCAGCGAGTGCGTTGGAGACATGCGGATCCCAGGTGATCCCGGCGTCCACGCTCTTGTTGGCGAGCAGCGTCGGCACGTCCGAGCCCTTGGTCTTGAACAACTCGACGTCGCTGACCTCGAGTCCGGCGTCGGCCAGGGCCTTGACCAACAGCGGGTATTGCTGAGAGCCCTTGCCGGGGAATGCGATGCGCTTACCCTTGAGCTGGGCCACGGATGTTATCTGCGAATCGGACGGCACAATGATCGCGGTCTGCTCGAGGATCGAGATCGCCAGCAGCTTTGCGGGCAGTCGCGCCGAGGCGACGATCGCGGGACCCATGCCCGCCGAGGCGATTTGCAGTTCGCCGGCCGCCAGCGCCTGGTTCTCTGGTGCACCATAGGAGAAAACCCTGAACTCGATCTTCACGTCGTGCTTTTTCTCGACCTCGTCGAGCGCCCCCATGGCGCGCGCGATGTAGATCGGCATGGTTGCGGGCTGTGTCCCGAAGTTGATCGTATCGGTCGCGGCCGCCGGCCCCGCGCCGATGCCCAGACCCAGG
>JBATKF010000465.1:0-13157 GCA_049669185.1 Sedimenticolaceae bacterium
GCTGCGTGATCTGCTCAACGATCTGCGCGGCCAGCGGGCGCATCTGCCTGCCGACCCCTACCTCAATTTCGCCACCGATGGCCCGTCCGGCGAGATCCGCGTGGACTCCGAGCTCCCAACGCGCGCCCGCGCCCTTGAGGCCATCACAGGCGCCGCCCAGGGACTCGATCTGGTGGGGATCTGGGCCGCCGGGGCCATCTACACAGGGTTCGCCAGCTCGCTGGGGCAGCGCAACTGGCACGCCTGCGAGAGCTTCAACTTCGACTGGAGCTGCTACCACGCCGAGGACAAGGCGGTGAAGGTCAATTACGCCGGACAGCACTGGGATCCCGCAGCGCTGCAGATCCGCATGCAGGACGCGCGGGCGGCGCTTGAGATCATGCAGCGGCCACCCAGGACCATCGCGCCCGGTCGATACCGGGTCTACCTCGCCCCGCGCGCGTTGCAGGAGGTATTGGCCATGATGGCCTGGGGATGCTTTGGTCTGAAGAGCCAGCGCACGGGTCAAAGCCCGTTGATCCGTATGCAGACCGAGGGGCAGCGCCTGGACCCGGCGGTCGACCTCAGCGAGCACCACGGCCGCGGCCTCGAGCCGCCGTTCACGCCCGAGGGCTTCAGCAAGCCAGAGCGTGTCAGCCTGATTGCCGACGGCGCCTACCGGGACTCACTGGTCGGCGCGCGCAGCGCCCGGGAATACGGTGCGCGTGTCAATGCCGCGGGCGAGTGGCCGGCCTCGCTCGACATGCAGCCCGGCAGCCTGGCTGCGGGCGACGTGCTAGATGCGTTGGATACCGGTCTGTATGTCAACAACCTGTGGTACCTGAATTTTTCCGACCGCAATCAGGCCCGCATCACCGGCATGACCCGTTTCGCCTGCTTCTGGGTCGAGGGTGGCGAGATCCTTGCGCCGGTCGATGTGATGCGTTTCGACGATTCCGTTTTTCGCATGTTGGGCGAGAATCTGCTCGGCCTGACCCGCGAGCGGGAGCTGCTGCTCGATCCGGGCACCTACGGCGGACGCTCGACCCATAGCGTCGAGTTGCCCGGTGCACTGATCGAGGGCCTCGCCTTCACGCTGTAGCCTGCACCAACCGGTGTCTGACCCCCACGAACCCAGCCGGATCACGACTTATCGAGAATAAGACGCATTTGTCACCGACCCCCTTTTGACCTTTTCGAGGTTGGCTTTGCGCTTAAACCCTAGTATTTTCACTATATTTCGACAAACATGCGTCTCGGGAAGAAAGTCCCCCGCGGGGGCTGCTGGCGAATAGGAGGTAGCGGTGTTCGAATGGATCTACAGCCCCGAGGCCTGGATAGCCTTGGTAACCCTGACATCCCTGGAAATCGTCCTGGGTATCGACAACATCATCTTCATTTCCATCCTGGTAGGCCGGCTGCCCGAGCATCAGCGCGACAGCGCGCGGATCATAGGCCTGTCGCTAGCCATGATCACCCGGCTGCTCCTGCTGCTGTCGCTGGCCTGGATGATGCGCCTGACCGAACCCCTGTTCACGGTCCTGGCGCAAGATATCTCCGGGCGCGACCTGATCCTGATCGTGGGCGGACTGTTCCTGCTGTGGAAGAGCGCCCAGGAGATATGGGAGAATCTGGAGGGTGAGGAGGACACCGAGACCGGCAAGCCCGGGGCGGCGGTTGCGAGCTACGGGATGGTTCTGGTGCAAATCGCCATCATCGACATTGTCTTCTCCCTCGATTCGGTCATTACCGCGGTCGGCATGGTCGACATCATACCGGTCATGGTGATCGCCATCGTCATCGCCGTGGGCATCATGATGGTCGCGGCCAAGCCCATCGGCGAGTTCGTGGATCGTCACCCGAGCATCAAGATGCTGGCCTTGAGCTTCCTGATCCTGGTAGGCGTGGTGCTCCTCGGCGAGGGCTTGGATCTACACGTCCCCAAGGGCTATGTCTACTTCGCCATGGCATTCGCCTTCGCAGTGGAGATGATCAACATCCGCATGCGGAAGAGGCGGGCCGAGCCGGTCCACCTGCATAAGACCATACCCGGGGAATAGGGCAATTGATGCAGGGGTGAACGCTTGTCGGACCGCTGGGAAACCGCCGGTGAGCGGCGCGCTGGGATGCGCGTCATGCTGGCCCAGAGCTTCCTGATCCTGGTCGGTGTCGTGTTGATCGGCGAGGGCTTGGATCTGCACGTCCCGAAGGCTTACATCTACTTCGCGATGGCCTTCTCCTTCCTGGTCGAGATGATGAACATACGGATGCGGAAGAAACGCGCGCGGCCCGAAGTGCTGCACGGGCCAAAGGGGTAGGTGGCGATCGGGGCCCCGATGGACAACGGCCCCGGGAACTGGCCAGGCCTGGTCAGGCGCAGATATTATACGGGGCGCACCAGGGGTGATAACATCACTCGCTTGTCGTTGATGGGAGGCCCAATGAGCAGTCGCAAAGAGCGCGCCTACGAGGTACGACAGCGGGAGGCGGGGCTGCGAAAGGTCTGCGTCTGGGTGCCTGAACGAGACGTTGAACGCCTCAGGGTCTACGCCGAAAGACTGCGCAAGGCGCCGGTGGTGTCGTCCACAGTGCACAAATCATCCACCCCGACAGGCGAAACCGACCCCTCGCCCACCTAAACTAAGGGCGCGATTTCAACTGCGGCGCAGCGAAGCTGTATTCGACTCCGGCGAATGAATCTACAATTCTTGGGGTCGGAGTAAAACGGGCACGGGCGAAAGGCTATGCCCAGCCCGCTTCATCTGAGCGTCCGCGCGGCGTGATCTGACACGCTCACCACGACTCAGGGCTGTCGCAACTTGTCTACCAAATAGGGCCGTACCACTTGGAAATCGGGCGACATACGCGCAGGGGCCAACCCGCACGAGCTTCTTCGTCCCGACGACCCTGGTCGGGGGTGCACAAGATCCGCCGCGGCCTGGACCTGCCGATAGCCGGGGCGCCCGAGCCGGTGATCGAAGACGCCGCGCCCGTCACCCACGTGGCGATGCTCGCAGACGACTTTCCGGGGCTCAAACCGGGCATGGAGGTGCAGGTCGGCGACCAGGTCCGTTGCGGTCAGCGCCTGATGCACGACAAATCCGCGCCCGATGTGAGTTTCGCCTCCCCGGTGGCGGGGCGGATCGCCGCCATCCATCGTGGGGAGCGCCGCAAGCTGCTCTCCGTCGTGATCGAGGTCTCCGCGCACGAAGGCTCCGACCGAGCTGCGGATACCAGCTTCGACAGCTTCACCGCGGCGCCACCGGAAAAACTCAGCGGCGCCGATGTCAGCGCATTGCTCCTCGAGGCCGGCCTTTGGACCGCGTTCCGAACGCGTCCGTACTCGCGGATCCCGCCACCCGGTTCGGCCCCGAGCGCCATCTTCGTCACGGCGATGGACACCCATCCACTGGCGCCAGATCCGGAGGTGGTGCTGCAGGGACGCGAGGAGGACTTTGAACTGGGCCTGTCGGTGGTCTCCCGCCTGACCCACGGCTATACCTATCTGTGCACTCGCGCGCGCACGCACTTGCGCACGCCGGAAGGCAGCGAAATTCGCCACGAGCGGTTCGAAGGCCCACACCCGGCGGGTGTCCCCGGGACCCACATCCAAAAAGTGGAACCGGTGCACCGGGACAAGATCGTCTGGCATATCGGCTATCAGGACGTGGTCGCTATCGGCACACTGTTTGCCACCGGCCACCTGGACAGCAGCCGCATCATTGCCCTTGCCGGCCCTGGCGTCCGCCGACCACGCCTGGTTCGCACCCGCCTCGGGGCACGCATCAGCGAGCTTCTCGTGGACGAACTCATGCCCGGTCGACAGCGCGTCATTGCCGGGTCGGTGCTCGGCGGGCACGCCGTCGATGGCGACATCACGGGTTACCTCGGGCGCTACCACAACCAGATAACCGTGCTGCCAGAGGGCGACCAGCGGGAGGTCCTCGGGTGGCTCAAACCCGGGGCCCGGATGTTCTCCGTGACCAACGCGTTCTGGTCTGCGCTGGTCCGCCCGCGCCGTTTCGACTTCACTACCTCGACCAATGGCGACGCGCGGCCCATGGTGCCCATAGGCACCTACGAACAGGTGATGCCGATGGACATCGAAGCGACCTTTCTGTTGCGTGCACTGATCGCCGGCGACACCGAACTGGCCGAGCAGTTGGGTTGCCTGGAGCTGGACGAGGAGGACGTGGCCCTGGCCACCTTCGTGTGTCCGGGCAAATACGAATACGGGCCGATGCTGCGCAAAGTGCTCGAGCGCATACGCGAGGATCTGTAGTGGGCGCCTTCCGCAGATTCCTCGATCACCAGTCCAGGCATTTTGATTCAGGCGGCCGGCTCGAGCGCTATCAGCCGCTGTGGGAGGCGCTGGATTCCTTCTTCTACACCTCGGGCAAGGTTACCCGCGGCAGCGTCCATCTACGCGACGGTCTCGACCTCAAGCGCATGATGATCGTCGTGGTCATCGCGCTGATGCCCTGTGTGTTCTGGGGCATGTACAACGCGGGTCTGCAGGCCAACCTTGCGCTCGATCCGGGGCGCGGCCCGGAACTGATCGGTTGGCGTTACGCCCTGATCGATCTGTTCGGGGTCGGATACGATCCCGGCAGCGTTCTGGCCAACCTGGTTCACGGTGCGCTGTATTTCATCCCGCTCTACCTGGTGACCATGGTGGTTGGCGGTACCTGGGAGGTGTTGTTCTCGATCGTGCGCAAACACCCCATCAACGAGGGCTTCTTCGTCACCGGCCTGATCTTCCCGCTGATCCTGCCGGCCACGACGCCGCTGTGGCAGGCGGCTATCGGCATCACCTGGGGCGTGGTCATCGCCAAAGAGGTGTTCGGCGGCACCGGCATGAACTTTCTCAACCCCGCGCTGGTGGCCCGCGCCAGCCTCTTCTATTCCTACCCGATCCAGATCACCGGCGACCAGGTGTGGACACCGCTCGCCCCGGGTTACTGGTACGACGGCTACAGCGGCGCCACCCCACTGTCGCAGCTGAAGCAGGACGCCCTGCCCTATGAGAGCCTCGGGATGTCCTGGTGGGATAGCTTCCTGGGCCTTGAGCTGGGCTCCTTCGGTGAAACCTCGGCCGCCGCCTGCCTCATCGGTGCCGTGATCCTGCTCTACACGCGGGTCGCGTCGTGGCGTGTCATGGCCGGCGTTACTGTCGGGACGGTGATCATGGCATCCCTGTTGAACGTCATCGGCTCCGACACCAATCCGATGTTTGCGGTGCCCTTCTGGTGGCATTTCGTACTCGGCAGCTGGGCCTTTGCCACGGTCTTCATGGTCACCGATCCTGTGACATCGGCATGGACCGAACGCGGCAAGTGGATCTACGGCCTCATGATCGGCCTGTTTATCGTGCTGGTGCGCGTGGTCAACCCCGCGTATCCGGAGTCGGTGATGCTGGTGATATTGTTCATGAACGTGTTCGCGCCGCTGATCGATCACTACGTGGTGAAGGCGAATATCCGCAGGAGGCTGCGCCGCAGTGAAGGTTGATTCGCCCGCCTATACCCTGGCCTTCGCCGCCTTGGTGTGTGTGGTCTGCGCGCTATTCGTTTCGAGCGCCAGCGTGCTGCTCAAGGATCGCCAGGAGATCAACCGCCTGCTCTACCTGCGCAAGAATGTGTTGCAAGCGGCGGGGCTGACCGAGCCCGGCGAACGGCTATCTACCGAGCAGGCCCTTGCGCTATTCAACCGCCATATCCGGCCCCGACTAGTGGATCTGAGCAGCGGCGAGTACGTCAGCGGTATCGACGTCGAGAGCTATCAACAGCGCGCGGCGCGCAGCGATCCCGACAGCAGCCGCCCGGTTGGCGACAACCCGGCCGGGGTGCGCCGGATACCGCATCTGGCCAAGGTGTATCTGGTCGAAGACCAGGGTGAAGTCAAGCAAGTGGTGATTCCGGTGGAGGGCCTGGGACTGTACGGCACCCTTTACGGTTTCCTCGCGCTGGAGCGCGACACCCGCACTATTGCCGGCATCGCCTTCTACGAGAACCGCGAGACCCCGGGACTGGGCGGCGAGGTCGATAATCCGCGCTGGCGCGCGCGATGGCCAGGACGCCAGGCGTTCGACGACCAGTGGCAGCCGGCCATCAGGCTGGTGAAGGGACAGGTCGGGGGCCCGGCGGAGAACCCGTATGAGGTCGATGCGCTGTCAGGCGCCACCATTACCAGCAATAGCGTGACCGAACTGCTGCGCTTCTGGCTCAGCGGGCAGGGTTTCGGCCCCTACCTCGAGAAGGCACGCACGCGGGGGGTGTTCTGAGATGAAATGGTTGAGCGAACGCGAATGGCTGGGCAAACGCGAGTGGCGGGCCATGGCCGACCCGGTCTTCGACAACAATCCCATCCTGCTGCAGATGCTCGGAATCTGTTCCGCGCTGGCGGTAACGACCAAGATGGACAAGGCCCTGGTGCTGGGGGTCAGCGTGATCGTGGTCGCCGGCCTGGCCTCGTTGGTGGTCAGCCTGATCCGTAAATTCACACCGCACGCGATCCGCATCATCGTTCAGCTCGCGATCATATCCTCGCTGGTGATCGTGGTCGATCAGGTGCTCAAGGCCTACCTGTACGAAATCAGTCTCGAGTTGTCGGTGTTCGTGGGCCTGATCATCACCAACTGCCTGGTCCTGGGTCGAACCGAAGGCTTCGCGATGCAGAACCCGCCCTGGATCAGTTTCATCGACGGCATCGGCAACGGGCTCGGCTATGCGGTGCTGCTGCTGATCGTCGGCTTCGTGCGCGAACTCCTGGGTAGCGGGCGGCTGTTCGGCTACCCGGTACTGACGACCGTCAACGAGGGCGGCTGGTATACCCCGGCCGGCATGTTCCTGTTGGCGCCGGCGGCGTTTTTCATCATCGCCGCGATCATCTGGGCACTGCGCACCTGGAAACCCGAGCAGCAGGAGAAGGACTGATGCTCGAGCATTACCTCAACCTTGCGATCCGGGCCATTTTCGTCGAGAACATGGCGCTGGTGTTCTTCCTCGGCATCTGTTCTTTTCTGGCGGTGTCGCGCAAGGTTGAGACGGCCCTCGGGCTGGGCATCGCAGTGGTGTTCGTCGAGACCCTGACCGTGCCGCTCAACAACCTGCTGCTCAACCAGGTACTCGCAGAGGGCGCGCTGGCGCGGCTGCATCCCGGATTTGCCGATGTCGACCTGACGTTTCTGTCGTTCATCGTGTTCATCAGCACCATTGCGGCAACGGTGCAGATCGTGGAGATGGTGTTGGACCGCTATTTCCCGGCCCTGCATATGTCCCTGGGCGTCTTCCTGCCCTTGATCGCAGTCAACTGCGCCATACTCGGCGGCTCGCTGTTCATGAGCGAACGCGACTATGATTTTGTCGAGAGCGTGGTGTTCGGTTTCGGCGCCGGGTTCGGATTCCTGCTCGCGATCGTTGCGCTGGCGGCGATCCGTGAGCGCCTGACGTACAGTAACCCGCCGGCTGGCCTGCGTGGCCTCGGCATAACCTTCGTCACCGTCGGTCTGATGTCGATCGGTTTCTTGATGTTCTCCGGGATTCAGCTCTGAGGTCTTGAGATGCACGAGATAATGCTTGGAGTCGCTACGTTCACGACCGTCATCGTCACGCTGGTAGGACTGCTGGTATGGGCCCGTCTCAAGCTGGTGCCCGCAGGTGACGTGATGCTGCTGATCAACGACGAGCCCGGTGAGGCCTTGTCGGTTCCGGCCGGGCAGACGCTGTTGAACGCGCTGGCGTCGCACAACGTGCATGTTCCGGCGGCCTGTGGCGGCAAAGGCACCTGCGGCATGTGCAAGGTGCAGGTGGAGGGGGCCGGCGAACCCCTGCCCACAGAGCGAGGGTTCCTCACACGCGGCGACATCCTGCAGGGTGCCCGGCTGGCCTGCCAGGTGAAACTGAAGTCCGATCTCAAGCTGGATCTGCCGCCGGAGGTATTCAACGTCAAGCAATGGACCTGCAAGGTGGTCTCCAACGAGAGCGTCGCGGATTTCATCAAGGAGCTGGTGCTGGCGCTGCCCGAGGGCGAAGAGGTCCCGTTCGTCGCAGGTCAGTACGTGCAGTTCGAATGCCCGCCGCACAAAGTGGCCTATAAGGATTTCGACATCCCCGAACGTTTCCGCAAGAGCTGGAACAGATCCGACCTTTGGCGCCATGTCTCCATCTGCGACAAGCCGGTGACGCGCGCCTATTCGATGGCGAGCTATCCGGCGGAGAAAGGCCAGCTGAAGTTTGACATCAAGATCGCACCGCCACCCACCGGGGTGCCGGATGCCCCGCCGGGCATCATGTCCTCTTATCTGTTTGGGCTGAAGCCGGGCGATGAATTAAGCGTGTCGGGCCCTTTCGGCGAGTTCCGCGCCGCCGACACCGCCGCCGAGATGATTTTTCTCGGCGGCGGTGCGGGCATGGGGCCACTGCGGTCCATCATCTTCGATCAACTGTTGAGCAGAAACAGCCACCGGAAGATTTCTTATTGGTATCGCGCCCACAGCCTGCGCGATGCGCTGTATCGCGAGGATTTCGAGAAGCTGGCCGCAGAGCGCGAGAATTTCACCTGGGACCTCTGTCTCTCCAAACCCGAGCCGGAGGACAACTGGACCGGATATGCAGGATATCTGCACAACTTCATCTACGATACCTATCTGAAAGACCACCCGGCGCCGGAAGACTGCGAATATTACCTCTGTGGGCCGCGCGCCCTTTCCATCGGCGTGCTGCAATTGTTGTTCGATCTGGGCGTGGACAATCGCAATATCTTCTTCGATAACTTTGCCGGCGAAGACCGGATCACGGCGAGTTGACCATGGCAATCATTGCGACCCTGGCCGTTTTCGCGCTGGCGATGCTGGGCCTCGCGCTCGGCCTGTTCCTCACCGGCCGTCCGCTGCGCGGCTCCTGCGGCGGCAGCCACGATGAGGCCTGCGAAGGCCGATCCCTGTCGTGTATGGTGTGTCCAAACAGACGCCGCCCGTGAAGGGCCCAACCAAGAGGGTCGAAGTGGATGTTGGATTCGATTCGTAAACTATTCACTGGCGATACAGCGCAGACAGGCGACAGCGAGGCGGCGCTGCATCTGGCTGCCGCCATTCTCCTGATCGAAGTGGCCAAGTCTGATCGCGCCATCGACGACGAAGAGATTGTTCGCCTGCGCGAAACCCTGAAGCGCGACTGGCAGCTCAATGAGGCCGACCTCGACGGTCTTATGGATGTGGCGCAGGATGCATCGGATACCAAGCTGTCGCTGAACCAGCATATCGATCTGATTAACCGCAATTTCTCAGCGGCGCGCAAACTCGACCTGTTCCGCAGCCTGTGGCAGGCGGCCTGTGCCGATGGCGACATCCACCACCGCGAGGAAGTATTCATCCAGCGCCTGGCTGACCTGCTGGAGGTGCCACAAGACGAGCTGATCCGCGCCAGGAAATGGGCGCTCGATTCGGAAAAGGGGGAATGATTTCGTTACTGATAAACTTGTGGTGGCGTCGCTGGCGCTCGACCCAGTCTTCCATACCCCTCTAGATCATCGGCAAGGGGCAGAGAGTCCAACCGTGGAGGGATTGAGCAACACCGCGATCGATCTGGACTACCTGCGCGCACAGATCGTCGGTGTCGATACCTTGGTTGAGACGCCATTTGGGCAGCGGCTGATGCTGTATGCGGACTACACGGCCTCCGGTCGGTCTCTGCATTTTGTCGAGGATTATCTACTGCGCCAACAGCAGCTTTACGCCAACAGCCACACTGAAGACGATATCAGCGGACGGGCCACCACCGAGCTTCTGCATGAGGCGGAGGATCACATAAAGCAGGCGGTCAATGCCGGCCCAGACGGTCGCATCATCACCTGTGGAACGGGTGCTACCGGCGCCATCGACCGCATGCAGCAGCTTGTGGGCGTGAAGCTGCCCGCCACCGGTCGTGCACTGCTCAAAGGGCTCTTACAGGGGTTTCTGGGAGATCAGCAGGCAGCGGAGTTCGAGCGCTACTGCCGGCAGCATCAGCCGGTCGTGTTTGTGGGACCCTACGAGCATCACTCCAATGAGGTCTCCTGGCGCGAAAGCCTGGTTACCGTGGTCGAGGTGGCGCTGGCCGACGACGGCGGTATCGATCTGCATCACCTCGAGACACTGCTCCAGGAACCCGCCTATCAGGGTCGTTTGCGCATCGGCTCATTCTCTGCAGCATCGAACGTTACCGGCATGCGTTCACCGATCTACGAACTGGCCAGACTGCTGCATAAATATGACGCACTGGCGTTCTTCGACTACGCCGCGTCCGCGCCCTATGTACCGATCGATATGAATCCGTCGCCTGATCAGGAGGGCGTGGGCGCCTTCCTCGACGCGGTGTTTATTTCACCGCACAAGTTTCTGGGTGGGCCCGGATCGAGCGGTCTGCTGATATTCAACAAACGCTGCTACCACCCCGAACTCCCCCCCAGCATTGCCGGTGGCGGCACTGTCGATTACGTAGGGCCGGCAGATCACGATTTCATCCATGATGTCGAGGCGCGGGAGAAGGCCGGCACCCCTGGTATACTGCAGACTCTGCGCGCGGCGCTGGCCTTTGAGGTTAAGGCCGCGGTCGGTATAGCGCATATCGAACAGCGCGAGGCGGGCATGATCCGCCAGGCCCTCGCCCGCTGGGGCGCGAATCCGCGCATTGAGATCCTCGGCAATCCTGACCCGGAACGACGTGTCGGGATCGTGTCGTTCAATGTCAGGGATCCCAAGGACCAGTATCTCCATCCCCGATTCGTCACGACACTGCTGAATGATCTGTTCGGCATCCAGAGCAGGGCCGGTTGCTCCTGCGCCGGCCCTTATGGCCACCAGCTGCTGGGAATAGACGAACAGAGGGCGGCGCAATACCGGTCCTGGATCACCCGCGGCTATCACGGCGTCAAACCCGGCTGGTGTCGCGTCGGCTTCCATTATGTGTTCGATACGGCCGAAGTGGGGTATTTGCTGGACTGCGTCGACTTCGTCGCCGCGCATGGCCACCGCTTTGTCCGTCAGTATCACTTCGATGCCAGGAGCGGCGCGTGGCGTCACAAGCAGTGGCAGCAGCGATCCGTGTCGTTTTCTCTGAGCGAGGCTCTGCAGTCGGACCGGATTCAACCGCAGGCGCTGACGGCGGCGGTAAGGCGACAACGCTATCAGGCCTATCTCGCGCAGGCCAGGGAACTGGCCGAACGGCTAGCCTGAAAATCTCACCGGCCGGCCAACCAGGTCAATGTCTCATTATCGTAAGCGCCGCTCGTCGCCGGGCTGTCGACGGTGCATCAGATAGCCGCCCACTGCACCACCGACACCAGTGAGTGTGAGCAGCCCCAGGGTGACAAAGTTGGCGACCATCATCACGACGCCGACGGTCGCGGCCGCCGCGAAAGCGGCGCTCACTTTCAGATTGGCGCGCGAATGGGCCTTTAGAGTCTCGCGGGCGATGGCCTTCTGACTCTGGCGGACGATGCGGGTCTTGTCCTTCTCGGCCTTCACCCGCAGATCTTCACGCTCCCGCGCGAGGACCTGGCGCTCACGCTCCATGTCCCCCCGCAACCGCTCCGTCCGTTTGTGAGCGAGGTGCCCGGCCAGTGAAACCAGCCAGAAGGCGGCCACCAACCCAATGACGCCTAACGGCAGCGCAAGCCGCCACCAGTGGGCGGCATCTGCGCCGAGCGGCGTCAGCAGCGTCAGCGTCACGGTGGCCACCTGGATCAGCAGGATGGCCGCCAGAAAACGCAGCAGCAAGGCCGTCTGTGGGGCGCGAGAACTGCTTCTAGGCGGCGTCTGCGTCGACTTTCCTGGCAACAGCTTCATCGGTGCGGGGTCGCGCATCGTACCAAATCAGGCGGACCTGGCCACGCCGGTCATCGCTTCGCAACATCGTTGAAGGATCGAGTGTGCGTGGGGCGATAGGAAATCGGGAGGTGGCATGCGGGATCCTCTGGCTATTTCGACGAAGTTTAAGCCGGTATGCAGTTCCGGCACACATCAGAGTATAGGACTGCCGGTATCACGCCTCGGTCATCTCTGCGCACCAGCATGCCTGCAGGATGGGCATGGCATCAGCGGGATCCGCGCCGCGAACGCAGATCCCACCGATCTTTACTATGTTTAAGGTATTCAAATATGGGAGTATTCTGGCGCACATGGCCGTAAATACCTGAAGCACCCCGAGGTACCGATGATGCCGCTACGGAAAAGATTATTGTCGCACCTGTCGCGACTCTCTCTGATCGCATTCATGACCCTGCCCCACTGGGCCTCGGCGGATGCTGGCAGAGTCATCGAATTGAGCGATGGGAGCCGGATATCCGGTGACATCGTCGATTACAGCAACGGAACCTACACCATCGAGTCAGAGTCGCTCGGCAGACTGCTGCTGGACGACGCACAGATCCGTTCGATTCGGTCTGGCTTCCCAGGGTCGGAGCCAGCGGAGGGCCTGCATTCAACACTGCCGGCACCTGCGGGGCTGACTCAGTTGGAACAGATCAGGCATCGGATCATGTCGAACCCCGACGTACTCGCTCAGGTCATGTCACTGCAGCAAGACCCGGACTTGCTTGCCATTCTCAACGACCCACAGATAATGCAGGCAGTAATGTCCGGCCAGATCGACGTCCTGCAGAATCATCCAAAGATCGATCAGCTGCAGAACAACCCGACCGTTCAGTCGATTATGCGGACGCTGAACCCCTAGCCCTGATGCCAGGGCTGTCGCCTGACGCACCCTACCATCGCCACATCATCGGATGGTGAAATCCAGCTCTCGGTCGATTGCACCGTCTTCCTTGAGGATGGCATGCTGTTTACCCGACGGGTCGACCAATACCACGATCTGATCCTGGAAGAGCGGCCTGCGGACAAACTTGATTGACCACCCGAATCCCTGCAGTTGTGCCAGCACATGGCGTTGCAGTTCCGTCAATCGTGCTTTGATGTCCTTGGGGATAGCGTCGACACCAATCCGACGCTCGTTCGATGTATCGGTAGCACCCATTCGAGTCCGCCTGTATTGGGACAGAAGACGCCCTTATCAGCCAGGTTGTCGGCAGTTGCAGATTCGACTTTAGATGCGGCTTGGCCCGAACTTGGCTGCGTGGTGACGTGCGCCTCCGGCCGCCCGTATTGAATCACCGCAGAGGCGTCCACGGGCTAGCGGGTCAGG
>JBATKF010000466.1:0-10129 GCA_049669185.1 Sedimenticolaceae bacterium
GCATAGAGGAGCGCGCCGCGCAGCCCCAGGCGCGAACGCCGCCAGGCCGAAAAATGATCGCGCGCGTCTCGCGCGGCCTTCAGCAGAGCGTCAAGGCGCGGATCCACCTGCTGGCTCTGCCGTTCAGAAGGCATGGATAAAGGCCTGGCATGAAACTAGGCCCACACTGGCCAGCAGAACAAGGGCTCCGAGAACTCGCACCAACACGGCCGTTCGGCTCCTGACTCAAACGAGAAGTTTACACAAACAGGGATATTGTTTGACCCTTGATCATATATGCGGGTGTCGAACGCATTTTTCCAGTGCTGACTGCCATGTTGCGCACAGGGCTTTCGTTAATTTTGCTGCCCATGACCTTTGTGTATGCCGCAATTCGCGTTGCTGGCGTCACAACAATTTCGGGCTGGGAGCCCACGCGGACCTACCGCAGCTAATGTTAAGGTCCGGGGTTCGTCTGAGCAGCCGAAGACCCTATCTTGCCGAGCCCCAGACAACTCACCCTGCGCGCCGTTATCAGCGGCGTGCTGATCGGGGCCCTGCTGACGCCCTGCAATATCTACTCCGGACTGAAGATCGGTTGGTCGTTCAATATCTCCATCATTGCGCTGCTGCTCGCCACCGGTTTCTGGACCCTGCTCGCACGCCTGCGGTTGACCGACCGGCTCGGCGTCGGTGAGGCGAATATCACGCAGACCACCGCCTCGTCTTCGGCCAACATAATCTCCGGCGGTCTGGTGGCCCCGATCCCGGCCCTGGCGATGCTCCAGGGCGGCAATCTGGCATCCACACAGCTCATCCCCTGGGTATTCGCCGTCAGTTTTCTCGGCATCTGGGTGGCGTGGTATCTACGGGCTTCGCTGATCCTGCGCAGCGATCTGCCCTTTCCTACCGGTCGTGCCACCGCAGAGACGCTGCTCGAGATCTTCGACAGGGGTCGCGAGGCCGCGCTCAAGCTGCGGGTGCTGCTGAGCGCGACGCTATTGGCCAGCGTTGCGAAATGGCTCGACAGCGGCCTCTTCAGCCTGCCGCGGCCGAGCCTCGGCTTTGTCCTGCCTGCCGCCGGCAAGCTGTCTGGGTTGGGCGGCATCAGCGCGAAAAACCTGACCTTCACCTTGGATCCCTCGCTGATGCTGGCCGGCTTCGGCGCGATCATCGGCTTCCGCGCCGGCATCTCGCTGCTGCTCGGTGGGATCATCTCCTGGGGTCTGCTGGGTCCCTGGGGGCTGGCCCAGGGATTCATCGCCCCCGGAGAAGATGACCTCAACGAAAGTTGGTTCGCCGCCATGATCGAGTGGCTGCTTTGGCCGGGCGTCTCCCTGATGGTAGGCGCCGCATTGACGCGTTTTACACTGCAGGCGCTGAGTAACCGCAAGGCCTCGCAACCCACCATCGGCGATTTCGGCAGCGATGGCGCCCGAATCCCCAGGATGATCGGGCTTGCAGCTGCCAGCGCGCTTGTGGTGATCGCGCAGGTCTGGATCTTTGACATTCACTGGTTGATCGCGACGCTGGCGGTGCCGATCGCGTTCCTGCTCGCCATGGTGGCATCGCGCGTCGTCGGAGAGACGGGTATTCCGCCGATCGGCGCCATCGGCAAGGTCTCGCAGCTGACTACCGGCGTCACCGCACCCGGCGAGACCACCGCCAATCTGATCGGCGCCAACGTGGCCGGCGGCGCCGCAGGTCAGAGCGCCGATCTCCTCAACGATCTCAAGGTTGGCCATATGATCGGTGCACCACCCCAGCCGCAGATCGTAGCGCAGTTCTTTGGCATCCTCACCGGCAGCCTGGTCGGCAGCGCAGTCTACCTGCATCTGATCCCGGATCCGGCCGGTATGCTGATCACCGACGAATGGCCCGCACCGGCTGTCGCGACCTGGAAGGTGGTCGCCGAGAGCCTCAGCGGCGGACTGACCGCGATCCCGACGAGCGCCCTCTGGGCTATCACGCTGGGTGGCGTCTGCGGTGCGGCCGGGGCCTGGCTGCAGCATTACCGCGCCCCGCGCTGGCTACCGAATATGCCCGCCCTGGGGTTGGCCATGGTGATCCCGGCATCCATCGCCATCACCATGTTCCTGGGTAGTCTGATCGCCAGACTGCTCGAACGCTTTCGACCCAACTTGGCACAGCGCTTCACCATTGCCGCGGCCTCTGGATTGATCGCCGGGGAGAGCCTGAGCGGCGTCGCGCGGGCACTGCTGGAGATCGTTGGTTGACCCGACGCCTGACCGGCTGGTGGGATTTCCAGGTTATGGCTGCAGGTGTGTCTGACTCGCCTGTTCCACCAGCTCGGCGATGGCACGCTGCTGCGCAGCATCCGGTGCGACAAATGCCACGGCCGCAATATACTGGTCGAGCGCAAGGCGACGAACAAGTACCGCCCGGCAGGCCAGGCCTCGACCGGCGGCCACCGCAGGGACGTCATCCACCGCAGAATCGGGCACCCCCGGCAGGCTGACCCACAGGCGATCGCCCGGGGTCAGCACCGTACCGCCCTGCGCGAGTGCAGTGACCGCCGCGCGGCTCATCGCTAGACCGAGTCCCGAGACCGAGATCTCGCAGGACTGCACCGACGCGCGATAGCCATCCGGGCCGTGCACGCCGACAGGCAGGGTGAATTGATAACGCGGGTATAGGCGACGTTCTTGCATTGTTACGACAGTCTAGCGATCTGTCACGCGAATATCACCCGACCAAGGGTAGGTCACGGTTACGCATACCGGGTAATCATGGTGCGACATCTCCCGCAGGTCGCGAGACGCACCCGCGGCCGGGCCCGCGCCGTCAATCGTTCTCCCGTTCTAGATCGCAACAGTGCGACCCGCCCGCCTGCTCGGCGGACTGCTCGAGGACGGCGCCGGTCACGGCATTTGGTCGATAGGTCGTGCAACCCTTGAGCCCCTGCTGATAGCCCTTCGAGTAGATCGCGCTGAACGCATCGAAATCGAGACTGGCGGGGACATTGATGGTCTTCGAGATCGCATTGTCGACCCAGGGCTGCAGCGCGGCCTGCATGGCCAAATGGTCATCGGGGGTCAGGTGCTGGGCGTCGACGAAGCAGGCGGGCAAGGGCCGGTCGCCATAGCGCTCGCGCCAGTGGCGCAGCGCAAAGTCGGTCAGCCTGTGCCAGGCATTGGCGCCGTCCCTGCCGCGTACCCGACGGCGGTAATCGAAGTCGAACACCGGTTCGATGCCGCTCGAGACATTGTTGGCCAGCAGGCTGATGGTGCCGGTCGGTGCGATCGCGGTGAGATGACTGTTGCGCAGCCCCCGCTCGGCGATGCCCTGGCGAATGTCGGGCGGCAGACGTTGAATAAAGGGTCGCCGCAGCAGGGCATCGCGTTCGAAGAAGGGGAAGCTGCCCTTTTCGGCCGCCAATTCGATCGAGGCCCGGTAGGCACTGTGGCAGACGGTCTGCATCGTGCGCGCCGCCAGCTGCCGGGCATCGGCCGAGGCATAGTGCTGGCCGAGCATAATCAGGGTGTCGGCCAGGCCGGTGAGGCCGAGCCCGATACGTCGGCTGCCCCGCGCCTGCTGCGCCTGCGCCGGCAGCGGGAAACGTGACAGATCAATCACATTGTCGAGCAGTCTGACGGCGGTCACCGCGGCCTGCGCGATGCCCTCCAGATCGAGAACGGCCGCCGCGGTAAAGGGCTCCCGAACGAAACGGGTGAGGTTGATCGACCCCAGGTTACAGGCCCCGTAGGGCGGCAGCGGGATCTCACCGCAGGGATTGGTCGCGCTGATGTGCTCGCGGTAGCCGAGATTGTTCTGCGCATTGATGCGATCGATGAACAGCACACCCGGTTCGGCAAAATCATAGGTCGCGCGCATGATACGCTCCCATAATGCCCTTGCCGGCACCTCGCGCACCACCACACAGGGCACGTCCTCGGCATGGCCCGGCCAGCGGCGCAGCAACTCTCGGCGTCCGGCGCGATGATCACCACCACTCAGGCCTTCGGCCGGGAAGACCAGCGGCCACGCGACATCGTCCTCTACCGCCTGCATGAAGGCATCGCTGACCAGCACCGAGAGATTGAAGTTGCGCAGTTGACCCGCGCGCTGCTTGGCCACGATGAAGGACTCAATATCGGGATGATCGCAGCGCAGCGTGGCCATCATCGCGCCGCGGCGCGCCGCGGTCGACAACAGCGTCTCGCACATGCTGTCCCAAATCCGCATGAACGACACTGGACCGGAGGCGACACCGCCGACGCGCCAGGCGGGGGTGCCGGCGGGTCGCAGCGTGGAGAAATCATACCCGACGCCGCCGCCGAGCTGCATGGTCAGCGCACCCTCCTTCAGCGCCTCGAAGATGCCGGCCATGGAATCTTCAATGGTACCCATCACGAAGCAGTTGAACAGCGTGACATCGAACTCGGTGCCAGCCCCGGCCAGGATGCGCCCGCCCGGCAGGAAGCGAAAATCCTGCAACAGGGAGAAAAAACGCCGCTCCCATTCGTGGCGTTCCTGTCGTTCCTGCCCGGCCAGCGCCTGGGCTACGCGACGCCAGGTGTCCCGCAGTTCGCGATCACGGACCGCACCATCCACGCGATAGCGGTAGCGACTGTCCCAGATCAGTTCGGCGATGTCTGTCTCGAAGGGGGCACTAGCCTGCATAGCTCACCGATTTCCTGCTGCGGCCTCCGATACCCTCGCCATGACGGGGCGTACTCGTTACGAAAAACGGTGAGCTATGCAGGCTAGCCTTGACGGCAGGCGCGCGCGCCGCAGCATCTGCTGTCGGGTGGCGGTGCTTCGAGCGCGTCGACGAGGTCGGTTCCAATCAATGGCCCCCGGTCAGTGGCACGAATGCCACCGGCAGGATGTCGTGGGTCTCGAGCTGGCCATCGCTCCCCTTCTCCAGCAGCCGCAGTTCCTGCCCATACCCCGGCTCACCGACCGGGATGACGAGCCGGCCGCCGGCTGCGAGCTGTTCGATCAACGGCGGCGGCACCGCCGGGGCTGCGGCGGTCACCAAGATGGCATCGAACGGCGAGTGTTCGGGCCAGCCGTGATAGCCGTCGCCGGTCCTCAGATGGACGTTTTGGTAACCCAGTCTGTGCAGGCGCTCGGCCGCGAGTTCGGCCAGTGGGGGGACGATCTCGATCGAATACACCTCTGCCGCCAGCTCCGCCAGGATCGCGGTCTGGTAACCGGAACCCGTGCCCACCTCGAGCACCCGGGATGCTCGGGTTGGCCTCGCCAGATCGGTCATCAGCGCAACGATGTAGGGCTGCGAGATCGTCTGGCCATGTCCGATAGGCAGCGGTCCATTGTCATACGCATAGCGACGCATTTCCGCACCGACGAACACATCCCGCGGGACCTTGCGCATCGCCGCCAGCACGGCATCGTCGAGCTTGTCGCGTTTGATATAACGCCGCGTGAGCTCCACTTCGGCATGGATATCTTGCAGCATGCGTTTGAGATCTTGCATAACACTTTGGCGTCTATTGTGAAGGGTTGCACTCTATTAACTATAGTGGCGCTGCGGCGTCGGTCGCTACACGCGCCCCTGGTAACATGCTAAAAGGTCGATTCCCGGACCCTCTGATACGCCTGCAGCCGGCGAGGATCGCGCCCATGGATTACGACATCAAGGACATCTCACTGGCCGATGCCGGTCGCCGGCGCATCGATTGGGCATGGGCGGAGATGCCGGTGCTGCAGCACCTGTATGAGCGTTTCACCGCACAGCGCCCGCTGCAAGGTCTGCGGGTCAGTGGATGCCTGCACATCACCACCGAGACCGCAAATCTGGCGCGAGTACTCAAGGCCGGCGGCGCGGACCTGCTGCTCTGCGCCAGCAATCCGTTGAGCACGCAGGACGACGTCGCGGCATCCCTGGTGCGTGATCACGCTATCCCGGTATTCGCCGTGTGCGGCGAGGACAACGACCGCTACTACCGCCACATCGTCGCCGCCCTCTCGCATCGCCCGCGCATCACGCTGGACGACGGCGCAGACCTGGTGAGTGAGCTGCACAAGCGTGGTGGTGAAGCCCTGGACAACATAATCGGCGGTACCGAAGAGACCACCACCGGCGTGATCCGGCTGCGCGCGATGGCGCACGAGGGCGCCCTGAAGTTCCCTATCATCGCGGTCAATGATGCCGACACCAAGCACCTGTTCGACAACCGCTATGGCACGGGTCAGAGTACCCTCGACGGCATCCTGCGCGCGACCAATATCCTGCTTGCCGGTCGCAACTTCACCGTCGTCGGCTATGGCTGGTGCGGCCGCGGCATCGCGACTCGCGCGCATGGTCATGGCGCGCATATCATCGTGTGCGAGGTGGATCCCGTGCGTGCACTGGAGGCGACCATGGATGGCCATCGCGTCATGCCCCTGGAGGAGGCCGCCCGACTGTCCGATTTCATCATTACCGCCACCGGCGACAAACATGTCATCGACCAGCGCCATCTCGCCGTAATGAAAGACGGCTGCGTGATCGGCAACTCCGGGCACTTCAACGTCGAGATCAATATCCCCGCGCTGCAGGCGATGGCCAGCGAGCGCCAGCGGCCACGCCCGCATGTCGACGAGTATCGGCTCCCCGACGGGCGTCGCATCCGCCTGCTGGCCGAGGGTCGTCTGGTGAACCTGGCAGCCGCCGAGGGCCATCCGGCGGCGGTGATGGATATGAGCTTCGCCAATCAGGCCCTGTGTGTCGCCTATCTGGCCCAGAATCGGTTGGACACCGCGGTACACCAAGTACCTCCGGCCATCGATCGGGAGGTCGCACAACTCAAGCTCGCCGCCCTGGGTTTGACCATCGACACGCTGACCGACGAGCAGGAACACTATCTCGCCTCGTGGCGCGAGGGCACCTGAGCGACACGAATCAAATTATTCGCTGCGACGATGCCCGCCTTTCGATGATGCTGCCGGCACGCACCGCGAGGAGCTCGCCAGGTGCAATCACCTGCCAGGACTCGTCCGTGAGCGGCACGCTGGCAATCAGCGTCAAGGCCTGCTGCACAGTCTCCAGCCTCACCCCGGATCCCGAAAGATCCGGTACCTCTTCTGCACAGCTGCGCTCGAGCACAAACAGGCCCGGCAGCACCTGATCACTGCCGGGCAGTGTGCGGCGATGGGCATGAACGAATAGCGTGTCGCTGTCGGTATAGAGGAAGTTGGCTGAGCCCAGCGCGCGCAAGTCGGCGGCAAAGCCTGCAATCACCTGCAGGCGCGCATCCAACGTCGGGATATCGCCGCTCGTCCCATCCCAAAGCGCCGTCAGCCGCGCCAGCAGATGGCAGAACGCATGCTCGGAATCGGTCTCGCCGATTGGCAGGAAACGACCCAGCGCGAAGCCGGCGTTGTCCGCGATCCCCGGCAGATCACCGTTGTGCGCAAAGACATGGACGCGCCCCCCCAATTCACGCCCGAAGGGCTGGGTGTTGCGCAGCGCCGGCACACCAAACGAAGCGAGCCGGATATGCGATATGACCAACTCGCTTGGCGGTCCGTGGTTTTCGATGTGCCGCACCAAGCTGCTTTCGCTCGCGGCGCCGGGTTCGCGCAGCAGCAAGGCGTCGCGTCCGGTGTAGAAGGCGACGCCCCAGCCGTCTCTGTGCGGTCCCTCGGCGCCACCGCGGCGAGTCAGCCGTTCGAGGGAGAAATCCACCGCGGTCGGCATGCGGCTCGACATGGCGAACAATTCACACATGCGCGCACTGTAGCGGGCCACCCGCCGCGGAGGCCCGGGACTGCAGACGGCCCGGCCATGCATGATGCCGCCATTTGCCGTGGTCGATTTCCCATTCTCGCATATTCAAGAGGCCCCTGCCGGGCGCGTCGCGATTGGTACTGCCGCGGGACCGCATGCCCATTGCGTTTGATGCCCGGCCCTGCATTCGAGTCTCGAGCCGCCCGCGCGGCGAGTCAAGCCGCCCTGCGCTATCATCGGCGCCTGCAGCGCATTTAGCAGGCAAACCATGGCGCACGCGACCCTGCGTTTCTACGCGGAGCTGAATGACTATCTGCCCGCCGCGCTGCGCCAGCGGGACATCACGCTCGACTTCCGACCGCCCTGCCCAGTGCGCCATCTGGTCGAGACACTGCAGGTCCCGCACACCGAGATCGAGATCCTGCTGATCAACGGAGTGTCGGTCGACCTGGAGGCCACCGTCTATGACGGTGATCGCATCAGTGTTTATCCGGTCTGGGAGGCAATCGATGTGGCGCCACTGTTGCGCCTGCGCAACTTTCCACTGCGTGAGACGCGCTTTTTCGCCGATGCCCAGCTCGGCCGCCTCGCGCGCTACCTGCGCCTGCTCGGCTTCGACACCCTGTATTCCAGGGATATCGACGATGCCGACCTGGTCAGACAGGCCGTCGCGCAGCGACGCATCGTCCTGACCCGCGACCGGGATCTGCTCATGCGGCGCGCGGTGACCCATGGCTGCCATATCCGGCAGGATGACCCCGTTGCGCAGCTGCGTTACGTGATAGCGCGCTGCGACCTGACCGGCAGCGTGCACCCTTTTACGCGCTGCATGGAGTGCAATGACCTGATCGATCCGGTGCGCAAGGCGGCGATACTGGACCAGCTGGAACCCATCACCCGCGATGCCTTTCACGACTTCTGGCGCTGCCGCGGCTGCGGTCGGATCTACTGGAAAGGCAGCCATTTCGAGAAGCTGCAGGGCTTGATCGACGCAGTGCTCTAAGAGATTCTCAAACTAGCCCGCCTGCAGCACTACCGACACCTGGAGTTCTCGACCGTCACGCCAAATGCGAAGAGCAACCTCATCGCCGATGCGCTGCTTGTCGAGCGCCGACAACAAGTCCGGGATACTGTCGACCCGTATGCCGGCCACTGCCAAGATGACATCACCCGGGATGACCTCACCGTCGGCATCGACGCGGGTGCTGCGCAGACCCGCGGCTTCGGCGGCCGAGCCAGACTGGACCTGCAATACCGCAACACCACTGACGCCGAGCTGCTCCGTGATTACTTGATTGATGTTGGCGTCTATCGAGATGCCCAGGCTGGGTCGAATGTACCTCCCCTGAGCGATCAACTGCGGCACCACGCGGTTTACGGTATCGACCGGTACCGCGAAACCGATCCCGGCGTAGGCACCGGAAGGGCTGTAGATTGCGGTATTGATGCCGATAAGGCGGCCGGCACTATCGAGCAGCGGGCCGCCGGAGTTACCGGGGTTTATTGCAGCGTCGGTCTGGATCAGGTGCTCGATGGTCGTACCGTCGTCGTCCTCGAGCGATCTGTCCAGGGCCGATACCAACCCGCTGGTCAGGGTGTAGTCCAGGCCGAACGGGTTGCCGATGGCGAATACCTTCTGACCCACGCGCAGGTCGCCGCTGGTGCCGATTGGCACCGCTGGCGGCCGATCGAAGGGCACGTTGATGCGCAGCACCGCGAGGTCGTGCGACGGGCTGCTGCCGATCAGCACGGCGCGATAGCTGCGACCGTCGTTGAGACGCACGGTTGCCTCCGATGCACCCTCGACCACATGGTTATTGGTCACCACATGGCCCAGATCGTCCCAGACCAGCCCAGAGCCGTTGCCGCGCGGCACGCTCAGCACATTGCGTGTCCAGACGTTTACCACGCGTTGGCGGGTACTGATGAACACGACCGTCGGGCTCGCCCGTTCGAACAGCTCGATGGTCGCGATCTCGTCGCCGGCCAGGTCCCCGCGCGCCGTCACCGACCGCGGTTCTGCGGTCATCCCGATCAGGTAGCGCTCGATCCACGGCAGAAACTGCCACAGCACGAGCAGCAGGACCAGCGTCCAGAATATCCAGCGTAGCCGACGCAGAGTCGGATCGGCCTCTGCGCTCATTGCGATACCCCAGGACCGGCGTCATTGCGCACCTTCGCCGGGGGGACATCCGGCAGCTTCAGTGACAACAGGGCGGCCGCCAAGACAAACGCCGCTGACCACCACAGGCAGCCATCGAGGCCGTGGGTCTGATACACCCAGCCCGAGAGCACGGTACCGGCCAATCTGCCTCCGGCATTGGCCATATAGTAGAAACCGACATTCATCGCGACCTTGTCGAAATCCGAGTAGGCCAGGATCAGATAACTGTGCAGCGCGGAATTGATCGCGAACACCGCCCCGAACAACACCAGACCGATGATCAGTAC
>JBATKF010000467.1:0-2964 GCA_049669185.1 Sedimenticolaceae bacterium
GGACGCGGAGCAGACACCGCAGCGTTACGAGGCGATCCTGGCCGAGGCCGAGCGGCTGGCCGAGACCCAGCCGGACGCACCTGGGATCGAGCCCCTGCTGCGACGTCTGCGACGCCAGGCGACCTGGCAGCTGGTGCGTAGTGCCCAGGATAGTGCCGGCATACGCCTGGTCGAGTTCAGCGGCTGGCAACCGGAGTCGCCGGCGATGCAGATACGCAAGGCAATCATCGCGATGCCGGACGACAAGGAACAGCTCCTGTCGGGTCACGATTCCCAAGTCCTGACGCTGTACAACCGGGCACCGGTCACCATCGGCATGCGTCTGTCGATTGCCGGCGTCGGTCATCGGCCGCTGCAGCCGATGCGGGTCCTGGTCGCCTGGGATGATCAGCCGCCGACCGAGGTAGAGCTGAGCGCAACTCAGCCCGAGGTCAACCTGCGCGAACATGTCGCCGCCGGCGACCACGCGGTGCGGCTTCGCATCCTCGAGCCGTTGGCCAATCAGTATGTCCGTATCAAGGTCGACGAACGGCGCGGTGGCAACTCCCGGGTGATCGCCGAACCCGTGCAGCGCAGCTATATGCTGGCCACCCGGGACCAGCCACTGGTGTTGCTGCAACGCGGCCCCTCACGGTTGCGCATCGACGAGTGGCGCGATGGTCAGACCCGGGTCAGCTATCGGACCCTGGAGGCCGGTTGGCAGCAGGTGGTGATCCCAGTTTCGGGGGAGCGCGATGAGGCCCTGCTGCGGGTCTTCCGGCGCAGCATTGCGACCGGACGACGCGAGGTCGCGATCGGCCAGACGCTCTACCAACCGGTGCCCGTCGGGGCGCCGTTATGGCCAGCGATGCCCACAATCGAATTGATCGAGGCGCGGTCGGTCGAGCCCTTTGTATCCGCTTGGCCCGATGACGCCACCTGGTCATTTACCAGTGGGTTGACCAGCCGCCGCACGCTCGACGACGAACCCGGGGGGGCGTCCGCGGCACAGCGCTTTGCCTCGCTCGGGGCCACCTATCGGCGGTTCTCCGAGCGTGACGCCACCTACTACCATGCCGACGGGGCGGTGCGGCTTCACGAGCACGGTGCGCCGACACTGGCACTGCGTGGCTACGTCGGTGTACGCCGTCCGGACTGGCCGGTCGAACTCGATGTCGCGGCCAGGGTGTTTCTGCAGCATGTCGACGCCACCGGTGACGTCGAGTCGGCGGCCACCGTGCGTGCCGGGGTCGCACGCACGCTGCGCCTCGGCGACAAAGTCACCCACCGGCCGTCGCTGACCCTGTTCCAGCGCTGGTTGAGCCTCGACAGTCTCCCCAAAGGAGATCGCGCGGAGATTGATCAGGATATCTTCACCGACTACAAGCAGGACCACCGCCGCGGCCTGCGGCTCGGTGAGCGCGTCCAATACCGGCCATCGCTGGACACCCTGCTCCATGCGGGGGCGAATCTGGTCAGCAACGAAGACCTCAATCTCATCGACCCGGATCACGCGAGCGTCGACCTCGGTGCCAGGCAGTTGCGCGGCGACCTGGATCTGGGCGTTCGCTTCAAACACTTCGAGTATTTCTCCGACGACGACCGCGCACAGGGGAGCGACACCCAGCGCCTACAGTTGGAGGTCGGGTTCAGTCGCTGGCTGAGCCCGCACCGCGGCCTGCAGGCCGGTCTGGTTTACGAATACGACACGAAATCCGGCGACGCCTCGGTAGCGCTCTCTTTGTCGCTGAGCCGCGCCAACGGGCGTTACTACCAGGACTTCCGCCCCAGCGACCTGGACTTCCGACAGCTACGTCAGCGCAAGACGCTGGAAAAGATGGCCACCGAGGGCTGGTAGGCATGGCTGCATCGCGCCTCGGTCAATTGCTGACGATGGAGCTGAACGCGTTCCAGCAGCGCGTGTACGGGCGGGAACTGTCGCGCCTCGAGGCGGCGATCGGGCGTCAGAGGTCGACAGATGCCGGCGAACCCGTAGAGACGACGACCGATCTGGCGTTGGTGGAACGGCTGCTCGACCTCCTGCGCCTCGATATCGAACAGTTGCTACAGCATCGCCGGGAACTGGGTCTGAAATTTGCCAGCTTCCGGCGCAGCTACGGCCACGCCGCCACCGTAGAAGAGGGTCGTGAGCTGGTGCTGGGTCTGGCGCTGGCCCTAGGCGCATCGCGTCGTGAACTGCTCGGCGACCGGCATGCGTTCCGGCGCTGGTTCGGTTATGACGCAGTCAGCGAACGTTATCATCGCCGCATATCGCAGTTTGATCGCCGTCTGGTGTTCGCCCTCGAACGGCTCAGTACGCTGGCGGCCTTCACCCTGCGGGGTGCCGCCGAGCCGGCCGAGGCGCTGCAGCGCTGGCGGCGTCTGGAACTGGAAACCCTGGTACGCCCGTTGTTTACCTTCGTCGGTAACACTGCGGTGCGGATTGCCGCCTTCCGTTGTCTCTCGCGGGCGCTACAGGCACTGCCGGCGGAGCACCGCGAGAGCAGCCTGAGCGGCAAGGCGCTGCAGTACGTCTATCGGACCGCGCTCGAGCGTAGCCAGGAAACCTGGCTGCAGTGCGAGGCCTTGACCCTGCTCGAGAAATTGTCGCCCGATTCGCTGGATCGGGCGTTGACGCTACGCATCCAGGGTGCCGGCGATGACCTGTTCGTGCGTCGCCATGCAGTGCGCCTGCTCGGTAAACGCCTGGCGGCACATGCCGCTTTGTCGCACCTGCTCGATACCGCCGCCGTGGATCCGAGTCAGGCCGTACGTCAGACGGTCGCCGATGTTCTGCATCAGGCCCCGGCCGAGCGGGCTGCGGTGATCCTGCCGGTGTTGCTGGGCGACGACAACGAAGCGGCAGTGCGGGCCTCGGCGGTGCTCGCGATCGGTCGTCTGTGCACCCGGCCGGAAGTGTTCGAACCGGCCCGGGCGCACCTCATCGAAGTGCTCGGGCGCGAATCGGACCGCTTCGTGCTGCGC
>JBATKF010000468.1:0-2673 GCA_049669185.1 Sedimenticolaceae bacterium
ACCCCTTCGCAGACACCGCACCCGCCCGCGCCCCCAGCCTGCGGAAGAAGACAGTCGATAGTGTCGACTTGTCGACGATCATCAAGGCCCTACGGGACAGCGACCAAAGCAAGCACAATACACGACCCGCCTGGTTCTGGGCGATCGCTGTCAAGACCTTCTACTACACAGGCATCCGCAGGCAGCAGTTAGTTGAGCTGAAGTGGGAGGACATCAATTTTGATGAAGCGACAATCCATCTTCGCGCCGCTTCAAGCAAGACTCATCGCGAATGGTACATACCTATCGCTGAACCCCTGCTCCCTGAGCTTGAAAACTTACTGCTACTGACGACTGACCGAATCCAACGGGTGCCCGGGGGAGAAGAACAGGTCTTCAACGTCACGCTGTTCCATGAACGTTTCAAAGGCACACGGATGACCGTCGACCAATTGAGCAGCACATTTGAACGGTTGTCGAAAGCATTGAAGATTCGCATTACACCCCATCGGTTGCGCCACACCATGGCAACCGAACTCGCTGCGCGTAAGGATATTCGTACACTGCAACAGATGTTGGGCCATACGGATATTCAGACAACGATGCAGTACGTACACCCCGATATCGACCGCATGAGAAATCTCCTGGACGGCATGTCGCTTTGACCCTTGCAATAGGGCGAGTGCTGTATTAAAAATACAGTGACGTATCTGGGGTAGGCGGCAATACCGACCGCGGTGCTCTGGGAGAGATTGTCTTGAAGAAGACGGAGGGGCTGCGACAATCAGCCCCTCACGAAACAACGTATCTGGGTTTCAACCCTGGCGTTGGATTGTGGGCCGAGGATAGCATATCGGCCGAGCCAGCCACTCAAGCTGGGTTGGACGCCACCGTGATTCGTAATCAGTAGGTCGGCGGTTCGATTCCGCCCATTGGCTCCACTAAAATCAATAACTTAGGTCAACCCACATCCGCTCGCCCCTCAGCACTCTGACCCTGCCGGTTCCGCCGGCTGGCCACTCAGTGGCTTTCCGTTTGCGCAGGCTGGTCCTTGAACGTCCAGTAAGAGTTCAAGAAGTAATTGAACAAGGCTGCAGGAACGATACCCGCGAGTTGGCTCAGATAGGGCGACAGATCCGGGAAGGTCAGACTCAACGCCGCGAAGGTACCGAAGCTTACTCCCAAGGTAAGCAACGAAACCGCATTGAACTTGAGACCACGCAGGTGCAGACGGTCGTGTTTGCTACGCCATCTGAAGGTCCAGGCGTTATTGAGAAAAAAGTTCCAGACAATGGAAAGCTCGATCGCAATGGGCGACGCCAGAAACTTATTCATCCCCAGCATCAGCAACAGGGAAAAGCAGCCAAGATTGACCAGCACGCCCGAACCACCCACGATGCCGAACTTGACAAAGGTGGTCGAACTCCTGAATCGCAGCCATAAGGCGCTCTGTAGGAACTCGAGGACATCGTCGAGGCTCAGCTTGGATTCGCCTTCCCGTCTGTCGATGAAATCAACGGGCACCTCTACGATCCTGGCCTTGCGGATTACGGCTTCGTAGAGCAGCGCAATCTGGAATGCGTACCCCTGCACCCTGAGACAATCCAGATCAATCCGCGCAAGAAGCGATGTGCGGATGGCGCGAAATCCGGCAGTGCAGTCCTTTACCCGGTAGATTCCCGCAAGATAGCGGGCCACCAGATTACCGAGGCGAGAATTCATCCGCCGCAGGAATCCCCACTCCGGCGGGATGCTGCCGCCATCCACATAACGACTGCCGATGACGAAATCAGCGCCGCTCTCGAGGGCGGCGATCAGCCCGGGCACATCCTCCGGTTTGTGCGAGAAATCGGCGTCCATTTCGAACACCGCGTCGGCCCAAGCGCTGCGCAGGACGTGGGTCATCCCCCGAATATACGCGCTGCCCAGTCCCTGCTTCTCACCAGTGATCAGTTCCAGATTCGGCATGCTGCGCATGCAGTCGCGCACGACATCCTGTGTACCATCCGGCGAATCGTCATCGACCACCAGCACGCGCAAGTGGTGCTTAAGCGTTGCGAACTGTTCCTGCAGGGCATCGAGCAGCGGCGCAATGTTGGCCCGCTCGTTGTAGGTCGGGATGATGATGACAATCTTCAACAGAAAGTTACTACCGACGCGGCTGGGGCAAAAGATATAGCGACGGACTACCCGCAAGACTGAATCTCCAAGCGGGTGCTGCGTCAGGCAGTGAGATCATTACCGAGTCGGCAATAGCGGCGCAAGTTTGAATTCCGCCGTCAATTAGGCCCCTGGCCGGGCAAAAAGCATGCGGCGCGTTCACAGGAATAAGAAGCTGATTCGCCCCCCTTGAACTTGGTCGAGGCGCGCAGGCCCCAGTCGGCATTCCTCAAGGCCGCCCGCAACGCCTCCAGACTGTCTTCGGGACAATGCGAATAGATTACTGCCAGATGCTGCCGGGTGAGCTCTCGCCAGGGGCCCTCGTCTGGCAGCGGCGGCAGCAGCCGCCTTCCCCCATCGATCTTCCCCCTTTTCCAAAGGAACAGGTCATGGGGGATCTGTTCCAGCCAATCCGCTTGGCTGAAGTCCGTCGTCGCCGTGGATCCATCCAACAGCAGTGCAACACCGGTCCCGTCGTCGTTGGACCCCCAGGCGAGCAGGGGCGGTAATCTAGCTTCCTGACGCGCGTAATAG
>JBATKF010000469.1:0-3819 GCA_049669185.1 Sedimenticolaceae bacterium
TCGAGCCCCTCGAGGGGCTGCCCACCACCGCGATCCTCGACCCCGCAGGCGAAATCGTCGAGCGCCACATGGGACCGGTCACCGCCGATCATCTGCGCAGCATCATCGCGCGCCATCAGCGTTAGCCTGAAGGTTTCATCGGCATCGCGTCGACTGGTAGATCGTCAGGCTGAACGGCCGCGGGCAACCCCGGCAACCGATACCCGACACCCGAAGTGCGCATCACCTGGCGAGCGACCGGGATAGGCCTTTTCAAGTCTCTGAAAGCATTGGCAAAGGACCTGCCTCGGCCGCCGTTATCCACAAGCGATACACAGGCTCCACACGACTTTCCACAGCGTTTTTACACAAGATATTGTGGTTGACACCTGAATGGCAGCGTATATATTGTGTTTCGTGTGGACGCAGTGCAGTACGTCGGCGGCACCCGTCCGATCGCGCAACGCGGTCTGTCCACCGAAGAATTAAATCATCCCAGGAGGAGCCTCAATGGCAACCGAAGGCGCGCATTCAGATGTAGCGGAGGACATCGCCGTCCCACCGCAGCAGGAAAACTCGACAAACGCCACGCCTGAGATCCAGGCCAACGCGCCAGGCGGGCTGCGCGTGATCCGCCGCAACGGCAAGGTCACGAATTTTGATGCGAACAAGATCGCGGTCGCGATGACCAAGGCGTTCCTGGCGGTCGAGGGCGGCAGCGCCGCGGCCTCGCACCGCGTTCATGATCTGGTGCAGAGCCTGACCGAGCAGCTGAGCGACGCCCTGATGCGCCGCAACCCGGCCGGCGGCACCGTTCATATCGAAGATATCCAGGACCAGGTCGAACTCGCACTCATGCGCTCGGGCGAGCACAAGGTCGCACGCTCTTATGTGCTGTATCGCGAGGAACAGGCGCGCAAGCGTGCCGAAGAGGCCGCAAAGAAGACCACCAGTAAGGCGGATACCCAACTCAATATGGTGCTCGCGGACGGCACCACGCGCCCGCTGGATATCGAACGTCTGCGCAGGCTGGTCGCCGAGGCCTGTAGCGATCTCGAGGCGGTCGCGGTGGAATCGATCCTCGACGATACCTGCCGCAACCTGTTCGACGGTGTCAGGGAACAGGACGTCTCACAGGCGCTGGTGATGAGCGCGCGCACGCTCATCGAACAGGAGCCCAATTACTCCTATGTGGCTGCGCGGCTGCTGATGGACATGCTGCGCCGAGAGGCCCTCGGCTTCCTAGGCCTGGACACCGGCGTCGCCACCCAGCACGAGATGGGCCAGGGCTACGGCGAGTATTTCGCCAGTTACGTGAAGCGTGGCGCAGACCTCGAGCTGCTCGACAAGCGGCTGACGCAGTACGACCTGGAGCGGCTGGGCGCGGCGCTGCAGCCGGAACGCGATCTGCAGTTCACCTATCTCGGTCTGCAGACCCTGTACGACCGCTACTTCATCCATTCGAAAGGCACCCGCTTCGAACTGCCACAGGCGTTCTTCATGCGCGTGGCCATGGGCCTGGCAATCAACGAGATCGACCGCGAGGGACGCGCGATCGAGTTCTACAACCTGCTCTCGAGCTTCGACTTCATGAGCTCGACGCCTACCCTATTCAACTCGGGCACACTCCGGCCACAGCTCTCGAGCTGCTATCTCACCACCGTGCCGGACGATCTCGACGGGATCTACGGGGCCATCAAGGACAATGCGCTGCTGTCGAAGTTCGCCGGCGGTCTCGGCAACGACTGGACCCGGGTGCGCGGCATGGGTGCGCACATCAAGGGCACCAACGGTAAATCACAGGGCGTGGTGCCCTTTCTGAAAGTCGCCAACGACACCGCCGTCGCGGTCAACCAGGGCGGCAAGCGCAAGGGCGCGGTGTGCGCCTACCTCGAGACCTGGCACATCGATGTCGAGGAATTTCTCGACCTGCGCAAGAACACCGGCGACGACCGCCGCCGCACCCACGACATGAACACCGCCAACTGGATCCCGGACCTGTTCATGAGGCGGGTCGCCGAGGACGGCCACTGGACCCTGTTCTCCCCGGACGAGACCAGCGACCTGCACGACCTGACCGGCAGGGCCTTCGAGGAGGCCTATGTGCGCTACGAGGCGAAGGCCGCCCGCGGCGAGATGAACGTCGCCAAGACGCTCAAGGCCGCCGATCTGTGGCGCAAGCTGCTGGGCATGCTGTTCGAGACCGGCCATCCCTGGGTCACCTTCAAGGACCCCTGCAACATTCGCTACACCAACCAGCACGCCGGCGTAGTCCACAGCTCCAACCTGTGCACCGAGATTACGCTGCACACCAACGACAACGAGATCGCGGTGTGCAACCTCGGTTCGGTCAACCTCGCCGCGCATGTGGACGAGAACGGGCTCGACACCGCCAAGCTGCAGAAGACCATCGGCACCGCCATGCGCATGCTCGACAACGTGATCGAGTACAACTACTACAGTGTGCCGCAGGCGCGCAGTTCAAACCTGCGCCATCGTCCGGTGGGCCTCGGCATCATGGGGTTCCAGGATGCGCTGTACAAGATGCGACTGCCCTACGCCAGCCAGGACGCGGTCGAATTCGCCGATCGTTCCATGGAGGTGGTGTCGTACTTCGCGATCCAGGCCTCGACCGACCTGGCCGAAGAGCGCGGCCGCTATCACAGCTTCGAGGGTTCGCTGTGGAGTCAGGGCATCCTCCCGATCGACTCGCTGGCCCGACTGGGCGAGGAGCGCGGCGGCTATCTGCAGGTCGACGATAGCAGCACGCTCGATTGGGACACCCTGCGCGAGCGCGTCAAGACCGTAGGTATGCGCAACTCGAACACCATGGCGATCGCACCGACCGCGACCATCTCGAACATCTGCGGCGTAAGCCAGTCCATCGAACCCACGTACCAGAACCTGTTCGTCAAATCGAATCTGTCGGGTGAGTTCACCGTGGTCAATCCCTACCTGGTGCGCGACCTCAAGGCACTCGACCTCTGGGATCCGGTGATGGTCAACGATCTCAAGTACTACGACGGCTCGGTGCAGCCGATCAATCGTGTTCCCGACGATCTCAAGGCGCTGTACGCCTCGGCCTTCGAGGTCGATCCGCGCTGGCTGGTCGAGGCCGGCAGCCGCCGGCAGAAGTGGATCGATCAGGCGCAGAGCCTGAACCTGTACATGTCGGAGCCCTCGGGCAAGAAGCTCGACAATCTCTACAAGCTGGCCTGGGTGCGGGGCCTCAAGACGACCTATTACCTGCGCTCGATGGGGGCAACCCACGTCGAAAAGTCCACCATGGACGACAGCAGCAAGGCCAACAAACTGAGTGCGGTCGGCGGCAGCTATCAGTCCATGTCCACGGATGCCGCGGAGGATGCAGCCCCTAAGGTCTGCAGCATCCTCGACCCTGACTGCGAGGCCTGCCAATAGGTCGGCCGGACAGCAGATGAGCGCACCAGGCATATTGAATCGGGATGGCCCACTGGCGGCGACGTCGAGAAGCTCGTCACCGAATACCCGGCGAGCGGGCCCGCGAGGGGTTCATCCAACGACCGTCGTCAAAGTCAATGCCGGAGGGACCCCAAGAACTCTCGCCCGACATTTGTTCAATGTCATAGACCACCACCCAGGAGGGACTGGGGTCACTTCGGCACCACTACCGAGGCAGTCTCCGGAACAACCGACCGCGACTGCGACGGGCGTCGGCCAGACGCTCAGGCAACCACAATAGCGCGAACACGAGGTTAAATGATGTTCAATTGGGACGATCCACTGCAGGCCAGCACCATCACACCGCGACCGGGGCGAGTTGCGCCGCCATCGGCACCCGCGAGCGGGCCTGCGCCGACC
>JBATKF010000470.1:0-15921 GCA_049669185.1 Sedimenticolaceae bacterium
GCGAGCATGTAGATCGGATCCGACATCGGCGCGATCCACAGTGGATCTATCCAGTGCTCGACGCCGAAGATGCTGCCGTACAGCCAGCCAAACAACATCGCCGAGGCGCCCGCCAGCACGAACAGGTAGGTGAACGCACGCAGGCGGCGGCGCAGCACCAGGCCGGCCACGACGATGACTGCGCCGTGGCCGATATCGCCGAACATCATGCCGAACATCCCGGCAAAGGTGATCGCGAACAGGATAGTCGGATCGAACTCGCCAAAGCGGGGCACGCCGTATTGCTGGACCAGCATCGCAAAGGGCTGTAGGAGTCCCCTTTGCCGAATTGGTATCGGTACCAGGTGGCGTTCATCGCCGCGCGGCCTCCGTGCTTCCAGCAGAAACGGCAGGCTCAGGCTCTCGCGCAGTGCTGCTTCGATCCTGCCGAGATAGCTGGCCGGCACCCACCCCTGTAGCGCCGCGAGCGGCCCGCGCGATCGCGCTGCACCACGCAGGCTGACATACGGCTCCGCGGCCTCGAGCATCTGCCGCGCACGTAGCATCTGGCGCCGGTTGGTGGTCATCCAGTTGGCGAGCTGGCCGCGCAGCTGCGTGCATTCCTGCGAGAGCTTTTCCCGGCGCGTCGCCAGCTCGCTTCGCAGCGCGCTGGGATTGTCATCGAAGCTCTCCGGAATGCTGAGCGGCTGAAAGGCCGCGGCATGCAGCACGCTGTCGAGGATAGACGCGTCTTCCCGCCGGCCGGCGATCAGAATACGCAGGGTGTCGCCATCGCCGGCGACGTTGAGGATCAGGTGGTTGGAAAGCGCCAGGATGTCGCGCAACCGCGGCTCGTTTTCCGCAGGCAGGGAACCGATGCGCATGTCGAGATGTGTATGCTGCGCTTGCAGACGGCTCAGGTCGATATCCAGATCGGCGAAGTCCTCCAGCGATCGCTCCAGATTGTGCAGTTCGCTGAATTCCTCTTCGATCCTGTGCAGTGCCTCGTCGCAGGGTGCGCATTGCTTCCATGCCTCGGCGAGCCACTGGTCGATCTCGATCAGCTGTTCGCGGCGCAGGACCAGGAACGGCGTCTCGGGGTCTTGAGCCGGCAGTTCGCCGAGCAGTGCCACCAGGCGGTCGAGATGGCCCCAGGCGCGGCGGATACGGCTGCGGAAGCTTTTGCCGGGAATCTCGGGTAGCTCCGCCTCCAGCAGGGGACGTTCATCGGGTGCGAAGGCCGCCAGCTCGGCCAGTAATAGGCTCGCACGCGGCAGATCCTCGCGCATCAGCTTGATCGTAATATGCCGCATATCCTGCCCGGCAAGAATCATGCGGCTGCCTCTTGCAGGGGGTCCAGCGCCTGTGCGAGCACGTCGTCGCCGAGGCCGCGTACACGGGCATGCACAATCGAATACAGTTTGGTGATCTCACTGTGCCGCAATACCAGATAGGCCAATACGCTGGCCAGTATCGAGGGGCTGCGGAGCATCACGCGCTGCGCACGGTTGAACAGATCGTCGCGCATCGTGGCCTCGATCAAGGTGATCTGTTCGGGCATCTCACGACGGCTCAACAGATTCTTCGGCAGCTGTCGCAGCGCGTCGCTCAGCGTGTCCGCCTGCAACATCTGCTGCAGCAGAGATCGATTCAGCACCCGCCCGCCGTCGATGGCCAGATATAGCACCTCACTGGGCTGCAGGCCGTAGTTGAATCGATAGCGCAGACTCCACACCAGGTTGTGGCGGTCGACGAAGCGGCCGATGAGATCGAGGGTCTCGGTACGGTCGTCACTCTCCAGCTGTTGGGCGCGATGGCTGAGATCGCTGTAGAACTGTTGGTCGAGCGTCGCGTCGAGCAGAAACGGATCGGGACGGTCCTCGTACTGCCGCAATGCCTGGGTTGCGAGCCGCCGATAGCGGGTCTTCTGCAGTTGGCGCAACAGCTCCGGTACGCTGTCGGTATTGAGGAGCTGTTCATGATTCAGACTGAGGAATCCCGGCAACTCGAATAGGCTTTGTTCGATCTGTTCGTTGGGCAGCTGGCCGATCTTGCCGCGCACCAAGGCCTTGATGTTCAGTAGCTCGTAGCGGCTGGCCCACTGTGTCAACAGACGCCGCGCCGGCCCCGCGAGCGGCCGCAGCAGCGCGCTGAGCTCATCCAACCAGGTCTGCATCAGGGCGCGTTCGAATGCCGCCAGACGGGTGGCGTCTTTGCCCCCGGTGACGGCATCGAAACCGGTGTGCTTGGCCAGCTCGTCAAGCGGCATCTGTGCCAGGGCGGCGAGCTTCTCCCGGCCCAGCAGATTGCCGTGCATGATCGCCAACCGCGTGCGTAGATATGCCTGACTAGCCAGTCTATTCACGGTGGATCTGCCGGGCGCCCGCCGAGCAATTCGCGAAAAGCCGCCTCGAGCGCCGCGTCTTCATGCATCTCGGCCGCCTCTCGCAATTGGGTGAGGCGTTCCTGGAAGCGCCGCTCCATCTCCGCCACTGTCTGCTGAGCGCGCTGATCGGATTTCTCCAGGAAGGCCGAATGCAGTTCCGGCACGCGGGCCGCGAAGCGCTCTTCCTGCTGACGGGCCTCATGCAGCGTGGTCTGAACCAGGCGTTCGCTCTCGGTCTGCGCTTTCTCTACCAGTTTGTTGGCGGCGCTCTCTGCGGCCAGCAGATGCTTGAGGGTATCTTCCATGGCCTGTTCGTTTGCTCGGGCTGGAGAACGGAATCAGCGTGTAGTGTAATCATGACGAGTCATGGATGCCGCTCACAAGCAGGCTTTGATTGACTTGAGTCATCGTCGCACTCGGGTCATCAGGCGGGGTCGGTGGCGAGCATCAGAGCGAGTACCGCGCGCCGCTCCTCGGCGATCAAGATGTTGTAAGTTCGGCAGGCCGCCGCGTTGTCCATCACCTCAAAGCCGATGCCGAGATCCATCAAGGTGCAGAAGACCGCGGGTTCGGGGAACACCTGGCGCTCCCCAGTCCCCAGGATCAGCACCTCGGGCCGGTGCTCGATAATCGGTTCAAAGTCGGACCCGCGCAGCGTGCCTGCATCGTCCGGCCCCCATTCCGTCAACAGGTGATGCGGCATCACGATCAGACTGCGGGAATAGTGGCGCTCTCTGATCTGCACCCGGCCGGGCGCATAGCTCTTGATTGCGTTGACGCCGCTGGCGTTGTCGAGGGCTATTTTCATCACTTGCTCCCAATGCCGTCGATCATCCATCCCGGATTCGGCGACCTTGACCTAATCGATTAATTTCATTGACATTTTAACTGCCATTCCTGTAGCTTACACGGCTTATTTCGGCCCTTTCCGCACTCGAGGTTGCCCGTGTCATCGCCGGAGATGGAAGACTTCCACAGAATCAAACGCTTGCCGCCTTACGTATTCGCGATCGTGAACGATCTCAAGGCGGCGGCGCGGGCGCGCGGCGAGGATATTATCGACTTCGGCATGGGCAATCCTGATCAGCCGACGCCCAAGCATATCGTGGACAAGCTGGTGGAGGCTGCACAGCGCCCGGGGACCAATCGCTACTCGGTCTCGCGTGGTGTGCCGCGGCTGCGCCGCGCGATCTGCAATTGGTACAAAGCCCAGTTCGACGTGACGCTAGACCCCGACACCCAGGCGATCGTCACTATCGGTTCGAAGGAAGGGCTGGCGCATCTGGCGCTGGCCTGCATGGGACCGGGAGACTCGGTGCTGGTGCCAAACCCGGCCTACCCGATCCACCCGTATGGCTTCATCATTGCCGGCGCGGATGTCCGCCATGTGCCTATGACGCCAGAGCATGACTTCTTCGAGGAGCTGCAAAAGGCGATCGACGAGTCCTGGCCGCGACCGAAGATGTTGGTCGTCAATTTTCCCGGCAACCCGACCACGCAGTGCGTGGACCTCGCGTTTTTCGAACGCGTCATCGAGATCGCCAGGGCACACAACATCTGGGTAGTGCATGATCTGGCCTATGCGGCGATCGCATTCGACGGCTATAAGGCCCCGTCCATCCTTCAGGTCGCAGGTGCTGAGGATATCGCCGTCGAATTCTATTCGATGTCCAAGACCTATAGCATGCCCGGATGGCGGGTAGGTTTCATGGTCGGCAATAAGACCCTGGTAGCGGCACTGGCCAAGATCAAGTCCTACCTGGATTACGGGATGTACACGCCGATCCAGGTGGCCGCGATCGCGGCGCTGGAAGGCCCACAGGACTGTGTCGAAGAGATCCGTGACATGTATCAGCGGCGTCGGGATGTCCTTTGTGACGGCCTGAATGCAATGGGCTGGACGGTGCAGAGACCCAAGGCGACCATGTTCGTCTGGGCGCCGATACCCGAGCCCTACCGGCAGTTGGGCTCGCTGGAGTTCTGCAAGAAGCTGCTGCAGGAGGCGAAGGTGGCGGTCGCACCGGGTATCGGTTTCGGCTCGTACGGTGAGGACCACGTGCGCTTCGGCCTGATCGAGAATGAACATCGCACGCGCCAGGCGCTGCGGGGCATCAAGGAGATGTTCCGCCGCGATGGCGTCAATGATCCGGTCGGCCAGGCGTGAGCGGCGTGCGATCGGTTGCCGATTGAGCGAGAGATTGGGAGTAGAGAGGCGTGGATCCTGTAAGAGTCGGCCTGCTGGGCCTGGGTACCGTCGGTGGCGGCACCCTCAACGTTTTGGTGCGGAATGCGGCAGAGATCGCGCGGCGCGCTGGGCGCGAGATTGTCGTTGCGCACGCGGCGGCCCGCGAGTATGACGCCGACGGTCTTGAGGGACTGGATCGGGTCGAGGTGTGCGATGACGCCTTTGCCGTGGTCGACAATCCGAAGATCGACATTGTCGTCGAACTGATTGGCGGCTTTTCGCCGGCGCGCGAGCTGGTGCTCAGGGCGATTGAGAACGGCAAGCATGTGGTGACCGCCAACAAGGCCCTGATCGCACTGCACGGCAACGAGATCTTCGCGGCGGCTCAGGCGAGGGGGGTGACCGTAGCCTTCGAGGCCGCAGTCGCCGGCGGCATCCCGATCATCAAGGCACTGCGCGAGGGACTCGCAGCCAACCATATCGAGTGGATCGCCGGCATCATCAACGGCACCGGCAACTTCATCCTTACCGAGATGAAGGACAAGGGCCGCGATTTCGCCGACGTGCTGGCCGAGGCGCAGGCGCTCGGCTATGCGGAGGCCGACCCCACTTTTGACGTGGAGGGGATCGACGCGGCACACAAGCTGACGATCCTGGCTTCGCTGGCATTCGGCATTCCACTGCAGTTCGACAAGTGCTACACCGAGGGCATCAGTCGCATCGAGCCGCAGGATGTCATCTACGCTGAGGAGTTCGGTTACCGCATCAAGCACCTGGGAGTGACCCGGCGGACCTGTACCGGCATCGAGCTGCGCGTGCACCCGACGCTGATCCCGGAGCGGCGTCTGATCGCCAATGTCGATGGGGTGATGAACGCGGTACTGGTCATGGGAGACGCAGTCGGTCCGACCCTGTACTACGGCGCTGGCGCGGGTTCGCTGCCGACCGCCTCGGCGGTGGTGGCCGACATTATCGATGTGACGCGCACGCTGACCACTGATCCGGAGAACCGGGTGCCGCACCTGGCGTTCCAGCCGGGCGAGCTGTCGGACATGTCGGTGCTGTCGATGGACGAGGTGGAGACCGCCTATTATCTGCGCATGACGGCGGTGGACAGGCCGGGCGTCGTGGCGGCGGTGGCCGGGATCCTCGCCGACGCCGGCATCAGCATCGAGGCTATGCAGCAGAAGCAGCCGCCCGAGGGCGAGACCGAGGTGCCGCTGGTGATGCGGACGCACCAGGTGCGGGAGCGTCAGATGAACGCGGCAATCGAAAAGATCGAGTCGTTAGACGCCGTGGCCGGCGCGGTCACCCGCATACGCGTCGAACAGCTCAAATGACGGTTTGATCCGCCACCTGTTCGTGCCCGGCCTGCTCGGCCCCATGCCGGGAGTCGAGCGCGATGGACGGCAGGCCTTTCCGCACCTGGAGATGCTGCTGGCGCGCGCCGATCGCCTCGGCGAGCCGTTCGGCTACGCGGGGGGATTGTTTGCGCTGTTCGGCATTGAAACGCCGGTTGGCGCTGACCTGCCCACTGCCGCGGTGACTTTCCTGGGTGATACCGGCGAGGCCCCGGCGGGGTTCCTGTTGCACGCCGATCCCCTCGAGTTGATTCCGGACCGGGACTGCCTGCTGGCCTTCGATCTGAATGACGATCCGCTCGATGGCGACGAGATCGCCCGTCTGGTCGAGGTTTTCAACGCCCATTTCAGCGACGACGGCGTCCGCCTGTACGGCAGCCGTGCCGGCCGTCTCTATCTGCGGTGCGATCGGCCTCCAGCGATTCAGACGCACCCGCTGACCGAGGTGATCGGTCGCGATCTTTACCGGTTCCTGCCCGACGGTGATGACCGGCAACGGTGGCGCGGCTTGCTCAACGAGACCCAGATGCTGTGCCATGCCCTGGAGTTCAACCACGAACGTGAGGCCCGGGGTCGGCCAACGCTGGGTGGTCTTTGGTTCAGCGGCGGTGGCGGCCTGCCGCCAGAGGGGCAGAGTTCGGTGGCCCGGCTGTCCGGCGATTGCGTTCTGTCACGCGGGCTGCTGGCGTTGCGACCCGCCGTCGGTGGAGATGAACTGGTCATAGAGCAGGCACTGGGCAGGGCCGTGACGCGCGCCAATCCGGGGGGCTGGCTGCAGGCGCTCGCCGGACTCGAGGAGCGCATGCCGGACCTGCTGCAGGGCTGTGACGAACTGCATGTCCATCCCGGTAACGGGACGGTATACCGCTGGCACCCGCGGTTGGCTTGGCGCGCGTGGCGCAGGAAGCGGCCGCTGTTCGTGTACCTGGACGCCAACCCGGAGGCGCCCGGCAGTCCCGGTGTCGACAACGGGTTATAATCCCGCGCTTTGTTGGGTACACGGCGCGCACCATGCTTTTCATCGAAACCCGGGGCAACGACGGTAGTCGCCCGTCATCCGTCACCTTTTCCCAGGCGATTCTCAGCCCGTTGTGCTCTTTCGGCGGACTCTACGTGCCCGAAAGCCTGCCCATGCTGGGTGAACCCTTCCTCCAGGCGCACCTGGACAGTGACTACAAGACGCTGGCGCGCGCAGTGCTCGCCGCCTTCGAACTGGATATCGATCAGGCGGTGATCGACTGCGCCATGGACCTGTACGACGGCTTCGACGACCCGGCACATCCGGTGCCCGTGGTGCGGGTGCGCGATGACCTGTTCGTCGCCGAGCTTTATCACGGGCCCACCCGGGCCTTCAAGGACATGGCCCTGCAACCCTTCGGTGTGGTGCTGTCCAGCATCGCGCAGGCGCGTAACGAGCGTTACCTTATTCTCGCGGCGACCAGTGGAGATACCGGGCCGGCAACGCTGGAAACGTTCAAGAACCGCGCCAACGTGAAGGTGGCCTGTTTGTACCCCGATGGCGGAACATCGGACGTGCAGCGCCTGCAGATGGTGACCGAGGATGCGCCCAACCTGAAGGTGATCGGCATCCACGGCGATTTCGATGACGCGCAGTCCGCGCTCAAGGCCCTGTTGTCGTCCGATTCATTCCAGGCCCGGCTGCGCGAGCGCCAAACCCACCTGTCCGCCGCCAACTCGGTCAATTTCGGACGCATCATCTTCCAGCAGATCTACCACATCCACAGCTATCTGGAACTGGTGCGCCAGCGTGCGATTGCGCTCGGTGACAGGGTGTACCTGAACGTGCCCAGCGGCAACTTCGGCAACGCGCTAGGTGGCTACTACGCCATGAAGATGGGGCTGCCGGTGGAGAAGATACTGATCTCCTCGAACAGCAACAACGTACTGACCGCGCTGATTCGCACCGGGCGGTACGACATAAGCGACCGTAAAGTGATCGCGACCAGTTCGCCGGCCATGGACATCCTCAAGTCGTCGAACGTCGAACGCGTGCTCTACGACCTATTCGGTGCACAACGCACGCGCGAGCTGATGGCCGAGCTGGACGGGAAGCGCGCCTATCAATTGACCGCCGATGAACTGACCTCGCTGCAGGCAGTGTTTGTCGCCGACTACGCCGACGATGCGGAGGTCGATGCCTGCATCCGCGAGGCTTTCCGCGACCACGGCTACCTGATGGACCCGCACACCGCGATCTGTTTCAAGACCCACGCCAGCTGCCGCGACAAGCCGCTGCCGGACATCGTCTATTCAACTGCAGAATGGACCAAGTTCTCGCCGACCATCGCGCACGCGCTGACCGGCGAGGTCGACAGCCACGACATCGATGCGCTGAAATCGATTTCCACCACCGCCAACACGCCGATCCCGCCGATGATCGAGGCCCTGTTCGACAGGCCGGTGGTACAGGATGCCGTGATCGACAAAGCGGATATCGAGCAGGTGGTGCTGGCGTTTATCTGACCTGCAAATTTCATCGTTTTCCGTTGCGAGGGTGCCCAGACGCCGCTGTGGCGGGGCGCACCCAGTGAAAGACGGTGAGATTGGCAGGTCAATCCAGCCGGCCGGTGCCTTTGCCGTCGGGAATATCTGCGCCTGCGGTCCGTTCAGACCTTGTAGTAGGCGCGGTACCAGCTGACGAAGTTGGCGACGCCTTCCTCAACCGAGGTGGCGGGCTTGTAGTCAAGGTCGGCGACCAGATCCTCGACGTTCGCATAGGTGTCGGGCACGTCGCCCGGCTGCAGCGGCAGCAGCTCCTTTTCCGCCTGCATACCCAGGCACTTCTCCAGCGTCTCGATGTAGTGCATCAGCTCCACCGGGTTGTTGTTGCCGATGTTGTACAGGCGGTAAGGGGCGCGGCTGGTGGCCGAATCGGGCTCGTCGCCGTTCCACGCCGGGTTCGGCTGCGCAGGCTGGTCGAGCACGCGAATGACACCCTCGACGATGTCGTCGATGTAGGTGAAATCGCGCCGGTGTCTGCCGTAGTTGAACACCGGAATCGGTTCGCCCGCGAGGATGTTCTTGGTGAATTTGAACAGCGCCATGTCCGGCCTTCCCCAGGGGCCGTACACGGTGAAGAAACGCAGGCCGGTAGTCGGGATACCGTACAGATGGCTGTAGGTATGCGCCATCAATTCGTTGGCCTTCTTGGTGGCGGCGTAAAGGCTCACCGGATGGTCGACGTTGTCGTGCACTGAGAATGGCATATTGGTGTTCGATCCGTACACAGAGCTGGACGAGGCGTAAACGAGGTGCTCTATACGGTGATTCCTGCATCCCTGCAGGATATTGCCGAAGCCGACCAGGTTGCTGTCGATGTAGGCGTCGGGATTTTCGATCGAGTAGCGGACGCCTGCCTGTGCGGCGAGATTGATCACCCGCTGCGGCTGGTAGTCGGCGAAGGTCTTGGCCATCGCAGCACGGTCTTCGATGCGCGCGCGTATGTCGCTATACTTGGCATGGTCACGGGTGCGCGCGAGGCGTGCCTCCTTCAGCGTGACGTCATAGTAAGGGTCGAGACAGTCGACGCCGATGACTTCATCGCCACGCTCTAGCAGGCGCAGCGCGAGTTCAGAACCGATAAAGCCTGCGCTTCCGGTGATCAATACACGCATGGTGGGGATTCCGTTGTTGATCTAGAGTCGGCCGTCGGTAGCGGATGCCGGGAACAGGTATTTGACGTCGAACAGGATCGCATCGGTAGCGCCGAATTCACGAATCTTGTCGACGCCGAGTTCGACGAACTGGCGATGCCCGACGGCTAAAACCATCGCATTGTAGGCACCGCTTTCAGGCTGGGAAATCGGCGTGATGCGGTATTCCCGCTCGGCGTCAGGGCCGCTGACCCAGGGATCCCAGACGTCCACCTGTATACCATAGCTCTGCAGCTCATCGATGATGTCGGTGACCCGGGTGTTGCGCAGATCCGGGCAGTTCTCCTTGAACGTCAGCCCCATGATCAAAGCCCGGCCGCCATTTACCGTCAGGCCCCGCTGCAGCATCAGTTTGACTACCCTGCCCGCGACATGGGAACCCATGCCATCATTGATCCGTCGGCCGGCCAGGATCATGGCCGGGTGGTAACCGATCGCCTGCGCCTTGTGCGTCAGGTAGTAGGGATCGACGCCGATGCAATGGCCGCCGACCAGACCGGGGCGAAACGGTAGGAAATTCCATTTTGTTCCGGCCGCCTGGAGTACCTCTTCGGTGTCGATAGCCAGTTTGCCGAAGATAAGGGAGAGTTCGTTGACCAGCGCGATGTTGACATCGCGCTGGGTGTTTTCGATGACCTTCGCCGCCTCGGCCACCTTGATGGAACTCGCCTTATGGGTGCCGGCAATGATGATGCTCGCATACAGTGCGTCGACGAAATCGGCGATCTCGGGTGTCGAGCCCGAAGTCACCTTCTTTATCGAAGTGACGCGATGTTCCTTGTCGCCCGGGTTGATGCGTTCCGGGCTATAGCCGGCGAAAAAGTCCCGATTGAAGACTAGGTGAGACTCCTGTTCGACGACCGGGATACAGTCTTCTTCGGTCGCCCCAGGGTAGACTGTGGACTCATAAATGACCACGTCGCCCGGCGCGATGGCCTTGCCGACCGCTCGGCTGGCGGCGATCAGCGGCCGCAGGTCCGGGGTCTTGTAGCTGTCGATCGGGGTTGGCACCGTCACGATATAGACGTTGCAGTCACGCAAATCATCCGGCTGGTCGGTAAATTTCATGGAGACGGCAGCCAGTTCCGCCGGCTCTACTTCTAAAGAACTGTCCATTCCCTGCCGCAATTCCGTTATGCGCGGGACGCTGATATCGTATCCGGTGACAGGAAATTTCTTCGCGAACTCGACGGCGAGTGGCAGGCCGACGTATCCGAGCCCGATGACGGCAATATTTGCGTCTTGAATGTCCATAGGGCACACACCTTGCTGCGTCTCTGTAGTGCCGGGCCCAGGCGCCCGCGCCGCGCGGATAATAACGCGGCCGACGAGTGGAAGCGAGGCGGGCTAGGGGAAAACGTGGTGGCGGTATGTATTTTGCGACCAATCGATTGATGGACATGATCCGCTCTGTCAGTCTCCGCTCACCCGTCGGTCCGCGAGATTCCTCACGCCCATGATGATCCGGCTTTTCGGACACTATGTGTCCAAGCTTTACCTGCTGCTCGGCGTGGCCGAGTTCGTGGTCATCTTTTATTCGATGGTGGCCGGATACTATATGCGGTTCTCGATCGCCGGCATGTCCCTGGGGGCGGTACCCGAGACCCTGTCCTACACCGCGATGGCTTACGCCGGTGCGATGTTGATTTCGATGATCTCCGTCGGTCTCTACCAGCGGGGTCTGCCCTTTAGCGCTGGGTTGCTGGTTCGTATCGGGCTGAGTTTCCTGATCGCCAATGTGGCGATGAGTGTCGTCTTTTACACCTTTCCCGATCTGGCGGTGTGGCGCGGCGTCATGGCCTTCGCGATGCTGTTCACCTTCGCCGGGGTGCTGGGTCTGCGAACGCTGTTCTTCCGCCTCACGCATGCCGAGCAGCAGTCCAATACAGTGCTGGTGCTCGGAACCGGTCGCCAGGCAAAGATGATTGCCGATCTGGAGCCGCAGCAGCCTGGCTTCAGGGTCGTTGGCTATATCCCGGTGAATGAGCAAGAGACCGATATCCCGGCGGAACGCTGGTTGCCGCATGATCGTCGTTTATCCGATCTTGTCCTCGATCATGAGGTCGACGAGATCGTCATAGCCCCAGACGACCGACGTCTGCGTCTGCCGGTCGATGAGATACTCGATTGCAAGATGTCAGGAACGATGGTGCTGGATCTGCTGAGTTTCTTCGAAAAGGAGACCTCCAGGATCAAGCTCGATGTGCTGCAGCCCAGCTGGATTTTCTTCTCGGACGGTTTTCACTTGGGTGGTCTTGCGCAGTACTCGAAACGCGTCCTGGACCTGATCGTGGCCAGCATCATTTTCCTGGTCACCTGGCCGCTGATGCTGCTGGTGGCGCTGGCGATCCTGATCGAGAGCGGGGGCCGCGGCCCAGTCTTGTTTCATCAGGTGCGGGTCGGACTCAACGGCAAAGAGTTTCGGGTGCACAAGTTTCGCAGTATGCGAAACGATGCGGAGGCCGATGGCGTGGCGCGCTGGGCGACCAAGAACGACACCCGGATTACCCGGGTCGGGGCGACAATCCGTAAGTCGCGCCTCGACGAGCTGCCGCAGGTATTCAACGTGTTGCTGGGTGAGATGAGCCTAGTGGGACCGCGACCCGAGCGGCCAGAGTTTGTCGAACAATTGGCAAAGGAGATCCCTTTCTACAACGAACGCCATCGCGTCAAACCAGGCCTGACCGGCTGGGCGCAGTTATCCTATCCCTACGGCGCAACGATCGAAGATGCGCGCAACAAACTGGAATTCGATCTGTACTACGTAAAGAACGCGAGCGCCTTTTTGGATTTGATCATCTTGCTCGAGACCGTGGAGGTGGTGCTGTGGGGTAAGGGTGCGCACTAGGCCGCGCGTCGGCACCCTATCGCGGAGGGCCGTGACAGCATGGTGAGCGAACTCGCATTTTATGGCTATGGCGTCGCCGGCCTCGCATTCTTCGTCCTGTTTCTTGTCTTGCTGACCGGGTGGCGCGGACGCTTTCAAGGCACGCAGTTGCTGATGGCGGTCGGCAGCTCCTGCGCCTGGTCGATGGCCGCTGCGCTGCAGGCCGGCTTTGCCATCCTCGGGCTCGACCTGGTGTGGGCGGCAGAGGTGGTGCGCAATCTGCTGTGGATTTTCTTTCTGCTCCACGTGCTCAAGCCCTTCGCCGAAGGCAGCGCGCTCTACAGCCGCCTTCTGGGCTATGTGCGGTTGGCCTGTTTGACCCTCGGCCTGGTGATGCTGGCGATGCTGGTGGACGTGCCAGCGGTGATCGACCAGATGCGGCCGGCCGCGCTGCAGCTGGAGTTCTCGCTGATCGGTCAGCTGCTGTTCGCCGTGCTCGGTTTGGCCCTGGTGGAACAGCTATTCCGCAACACGCCCATCGAACAACGTTGGGGGATCAAATACCTGTGCTTCGGGCTGGGCGTGATGTTCGCCTTCGACTTCTATCTGTACACCGATGCACTGCTGTTCCACCGCCTGGATGCCGCGATCTGGTCGGCGCGTGGTTTTGTCACGGTCATCGCGATACCGATGATCGCCATCACGGCGGCGCGCAATCCGGACTGGAGTCTGCCGGTATTCCTATCACGCCGCATGGTGCTGCATTCGACGACCCTGTTCAGCGCCGGGCTTTACATGTTGTTGATGGCCCTTGCGGGTTACTACATCAAAGTCTACGGCGGAGAATGGGGCGGTGTGCTGCAGATCGCCTTCCTGTTCGGTGCGCTTGTCGTCTTGGTGGCCCTCTTGTTCTCGGGTCAGTTCAGGGCACGCACCAAGGTCTTTTTCAACAAGCATTTCTTCAGTTACCGCTACGATTACCGGGAGGAATGGCTGCGTGTCATCGGACTGTTGGCCGGCAGGCGGGTCGAGATGCCGCTTCACGAGCGGGCCATTTGGGCCCTGGCCGAGATCGTCGAGAGTTCGGGGGGGCTGTTATGGCTGCAGAACGACAAGGGGGACTACCGATTCAAGGCGCGATTCAACGCCCAGTACGTCGTCGACGCGGCGATTCCGGCGACAGAGCCCATGGTGCCTTTCATGGAGAAACAGCGTTGGGTCATCAACGTCGACGAACTGCGTACCGCGCCGGATGTCTACGGCGACCTTTCGTTGCCGGCCTGGGTGCTGGACAATGCCGATGCCTGGCTGATCGTGCCGTTGATGCATGAAGAACGGCTGCTTGGTTTCGTGATGCTCTTGCAGCCCCGCGCGCCGCAATCGATCAACTGGGAGAACCTCGACCTACTGAAGACCGTCGGTATGCAGGCGGCAAGCTACCTGGCGCTCAATCAGGCAGCTGAGGCCTTGGCCGAGGCCAGACAGTTCGAGGGTTTCAACCGGCTATCCGCGTTCGTTATCCACGATCTCAAGAATCTCATTGCCCAGCTGTCGCTGGTAGCTACGAATGCCGCCCGGCACAAACGCAATCCGGCCTTTATCGACGATGCGGTCGGTACCATCGAGAATGCAGTCAACAAGATGAATCGTCTGATGGCGCAATTGAAGAGCGCCGATGTCACCGGCGCACGCCGGCGCATCGACCTGCTGGCAGAACTGCAGGACGTGGTGCTGTCGAAATCCAACAGCCGCCCCGTGCCGGTGATCAACGCAGAGGTGAGCGATGCCTATGTGCTCGCCGAGCCGGACCGTCTGTCTGCGGTACTCGGCCATGTGGTACAGAATGCGCAGGACGCCACGCCGACGGATGGCCGCGTCGAGCTCCTACTGCGCGTATCCGGTGACCAGGCTATAGTGGAGATCCGCGATACCGGGAGCGGGATGGATGCGGAGTTCATCAAGACGCGGCTGTTCCGGCCATTCGATTCGACAAAGGGACTCACCGGCATGGGAATCGGCGCCTATGAATGTCGCGAGGTGATTACGGCGCTCGGCGGTCAGGTGAAGGTGGAGAGCACGCCGGGTCGCGGTACCGTTTTTCGTATCCTGCTGCCCCTGGATGAGAAGCAGGCTTCCGGGTCGGGTGAGCAGCGAATGGCGATTGAGAAGGATCGGTAGACAGTGACTGAAACCAAAGACACGCTCTTGGTCGTTGAAGACGATCCAGGGCTGCAGAGCCAGTTGAAATGGAGCTTCGAAGACTTCGACGTCGAGGTCGCGGAAAACCGCGAGGAAGCCATTGCACACCTGCGCAGATTGGAGCCGGCAGTGGTGACACTGGATCTCGGTCTGCCGCCGGATCCGGGTGGTGTCAGCGAAGGTTTTGCTGTACTGGAGGAAATCCTCACGCTGGCGCCTGATACCAAGGTGATTGTAGTCACCGGCCACAACGATCGAACCAATGCCCTGCGCGCTATCGCGATGGGCGCATACGACTTCTACGAAAAGCCCATCGATCCCGAGCTGCTCAGTTTTACGATCAAGCGCGCCTCGCGTCTGTATCAAATAGAGCAGGAGAATCGCCGTCTGCAGACGGTGCATGGTCCTTCCGTCCTGGAGGGATTGATCGCGTCAAGCCCGGAGATGCTCAAGGTGTGTCGCACCGTCGAGAAGCTGGCACCGACCGATGTCTCCACACTGATCCTCGGCGAGAGCGGCACCGGCAAGGAGGTGCTGGTCAAGGCACTGCATAAGCTGAGCGAACGCCACGACAAACGTCTGGTGGCAATCAACTGTGCCGCGATCCCGGAGGCGTTGCTGGAGAGCGAATTATTCGGCTACGAGAAGGGCGCGTTCACGGGCGCGGCAAAGACGACCCAGGGCAAGATAGAGGTCGCCAACGGCGGCATCCTTTTTCTCGACGAGGTCGGTGATCTTCCGCAGCCACTGCAGGCCAAGTTGCTGCGGTTCCTGCAGGAGCGGGTGATCGAACGGATCGGCGGACGGAGCGAGATACCGGTCGATGTCCGCGTGATCTGCGCGACTCACCGTGACCTACCCGAGCAGATCCAGGCCGGCGAGTTTCGCGAAGATCTCTATTACCGGATCAACGAAGCGACAATCCGCGTGCCGCCGCTGCGCGAACGCCAAGGTGACAGCCTGCTGCTGGCGCGCGCGTTTCTCGAGAGGTACGCAACGGAACTCAAGCGCCCGATCAAGGGCCTTACGCCCCAGGCCATCGAGGCCATCGAGGCCCACGACTGGCCGGGTAACGTACGCGAGCTGGAGAATCGCATCAAGCGTGCGGTAATCATGGCCGACGGTACGCAGATCTCGCTCGAGGACCTGGAGTTGCCGGTGCCGAACGGCGACCGCGATCTGGACCCGTTCAACTTGCGCGAGGTACGCGAGAATGCCGAGTCTCAGGCGATCCTGCGTGCATTGGCCCGCAGTGACGGCAACGTCTCCAAGACCTCGGATCTGCTCGGTATCACGCGACCCACGCTCTA
>JBATKF010000471.1:0-27974 GCA_049669185.1 Sedimenticolaceae bacterium
GGCCGGCACCACGCCCGGTTCGCCGGGCGGCATGCTGCTGCACCCGGCCAGCACCAACCCCAACGCCGATCCGATCAATCGCTGAACTGCCAACACCACAGGCACCTATGCAGCCGCCGTTAACAACAGCCTAGTCGGCATCGGCGATCGCGGCTTTAGCGGCGTCCTTTTTTACTGCGGCGGAATTACTCTTTGCGGATCCCCTCGACGCCTAGCCAGAGATTGACCTCGCGTGACGCCGGCCCAAGGCTGCGCTTGATGCCGAAATCGGCGAGCGCAAAGCTTGTCCGGCCCTCGAAGCCTCGCCGATAGCCGCCCCACGGATCGTCTCCAGCCCCGATTTGGCTGACCTCGATAGTCATCGGTCGAGTCACGCCATTGAGCGTAAAGTCACCCTGCAACTCACCCTTGCCATCCGCCAGCTCGCGATAGGTGGTGCTGACGAATTTCGCCTGCGGGTATTTCTCTACATTGAGAAACTCCTCGTCGCGCAGGTGCTTGTCGCGCTCGGCGTGATTGGAGTCGATGCTTGCGGTGTCGATGGTAACCGAGACTTTGGCGGCCTCCGGGTTGGCCTCATCGTAGCTGAACTCCCCGGCGAAGGTGTTGAAACGACCGACCAGCCAGCTGTAGCCTAGGTGCTTGATGTGGAACTGGATAAAGGCGTGGGCGCCCTTGGTATCGATCACATAATCGGCGGCCAGTGCGCTAGTCGGTAGCACCAGCAGGCAAATCTTCAGGAATCGGGTAACAGTGATTCTCACGTCTGTCCTCCATTGTTGCGTTACAGTCTCTATTTAAGGTTCGTTGGCGATCGTCCGTGATACCTGCGGGATTGATTCAAGCGGCGCCTTTCGCACATTTCATCGGTTGCGTGCGCTATCCATTCCCGGCCAAATGCGCCGCAGCGTGTCGTCTTTGTGCACCAGGTGGTGGCGCAGTGCCGCCAGCACGTGCAGCGTAATCACGGCAAGCAGCAACATCGCCAGCGCGAAGTGAACATCGCCCGCGATGTCCTCCTGGCCCTCGAGCCCCTGCAATGTGGCCGGCACTTCGAACCAGCCGAACACGTCGATGCCACGACCGTCTGCGGTCGAGATCAGGTAACCGCTGACCACCAGGAGCAGTGGCAGCAGGTAGAGCAGCCGATGCGCAGCGACGGCGGCCCTCTTCTCCCAGGCCGACGCTGCAAGCGATCTGGGCTGAACCTGGGCGAGCCGCCAGCCCATGCGCAGCATCAGCAGCAGCGCGAATAAGATACCGATCGCGCGATGTAGATCGGGTGCCTTCTTGTACCAAGGGTCGTAGTAGTCGAGGCCAGTCATCCACAGGCCCAACGGCAGCAGGACGGCGATCAGAATCGCGATCAGCCAGTGCAGTGTGATCTGGATCAGCCCATAGGCATCAGCGGTGTTTCGCCACATCGTGCGTTTGCTCGTGTAGATCATCGGCGGCCAATTGCACTCGGGCCCCACGCAAAATCAGGCTTAGCCCCGTCAGCGCGAAAAGTAGTGCACAGAGGAACAGGATAAACGCCATCCAGCCGAATTTCTGGTACAGGAATCCGGGGAAATACGAGCCGAGTGCACCGCCGGCGTAGTAGGCCGACACATACAGGCCGTTGATGAGGCCCTTGCGGCGCGTCTCGAGGTGATTGAGAAAGGCCGAGAGTACGCTATGCAGCGTGAACATCCCCGCAGCGAAGACCAGCATGGACAAATAGGCAAGCTGGTTTCCGGGCAGCGCGAATGCGGCCGTGCCGAGCAGATAGACCAGGCTGCCGATCACCAGGGTCCGGCGTTCACCGCCGAACAGGCCAATCAGGCGCAGCGAGGCCAGCGAAATCACGATCCCGATGAGATAACCACTGTAGACCAGTGCGATTTCACTGTGCGAAATACCAGGGTCATTGGCCCTCATCTGAAACGGTAGAAAGTTCAGCAGCGCGGCGAAAGCAAAGAACAATAAGAAGGCGCTGGCCAGGCCCTCGGCATAGACCGGCCGGCGCGCCAGCTCACGGATCTCGACCAGACTTACGCGACCGAGTCGCAGACGGGGATCGGCGTCGAGACGGCTTATCAAGCCGGTCGCCACCAGCGCAGCGAGCGCCCAGAAAAAGAACGCAAACTGCCAGCTGTGCAGGTCGGTAAGCAGCCCGCCTGCCGCGCGCCCGCTGAACCCGCCGAGGATGGTCGCGGCGACGTATACCGTAATGTTGCGCCGCGTGCGGTCAGGTCCGCCGGCCGCGGAGCTATAGGTCATCAACGCAGTGAATATTGCGGGCAGCATCAGCCCCTGCAGGGTGCGCAGGGCCAGGAACAGCGGATAGTCTGGCCCGGCGCTGAGGCCGAACTGCGCCAGCGTCAGTACGGCGAAGGCGGCCATCAGCACGTGTTTTGTCGAGACGTGTTCGAGGATGTACCCGTAGACCAGCGGTCCCAGCGCCAACGGGACCATCGTCGCTGTAGTCAGCAATGCCGTGTCGTTCATCGGTCGGCCCCACTGCGCCGCCAGCAGGGGCAGCAGTGGCTGTGTCGTATACAGCACGCCAAAACTCACCACGGTGCAGTAGACGACGATCGTCAGGTTCCGTCGGTCCATTCGCCTTCCGCAGGCGTCTTCGAGGACGGCAGTATAGGCCGCAGAGAAAATTCCCCCTGAATATCCATGGCGCCATCCTCGCAATCGTCATCGGAAGGAAACGGCAGCGTGCTTATACTGTCCTCAAGTTTGACGAATGGAGACCCCCGATGTCCGATCACCTGCAGTTGCGTTTTCTGGGCGTGGGCAATGCGGGAGCCCATGACCTCGGCAATGCCTCGGCGGTGCTCGAGGATGCCCGGGGCAGCCCGTTGTTGCTGATCGACTGCGGGCCGACCGTTCTGCGCGCCTATCAGGCGCTCTACGGAGCGTTCCCGACTGCGATATTCATCACGCACACTCACTTGGACCACACTGGCGGCCTGGAGAATCTGTTCTACCGCCTCGCCTGCGAATATGTCGATCTGCCGCCCACGCGGCTCTACCTGCCGACGAATATCATTCCGCGTCTGCATCAGCAGCTCGCCGAGGATTTGTTCAAGCTCGCCGAGGGTGGGATCAATTTCTGGGATAGATTTCAGGTAGTCCCGGTTGGAGATCAGTTCTGGCACGCAGGGCATGCGTTCAGCGTGTTTGCCGTGAACCACCATGGCTATCGCGCGGCCTATGGAATCTCCCTGCAGGGCCGGTTCGTCTACACAGGCGACACCCGCCCGATACCGGAGGTGCTCGCCCATTTCGCGGCGCAGGGCGAGCTGGTGTTCCACGACTGTGCGCTGCATGGAAACCCCTCGCACACCGGCGCGCCCGACCTTGTTGCCAGCTACCCGCCTGAGCTGCGTGCGCGGCTGGTCTTGTATCACTATGAGTCCAAGGCTGCGGCGACGCAGTTGCGCGCGATGGGCTACCGGGTCGCCGAGACAGGCGCGTGTTTCGAGCTGCAGCGAGAGACATCGGGCGGCGATCGCCTGCGGCGCGTTGTTTGATTCGCCAGCCGGTGAGATTTTCAGGCTAGATTTCCAACCCCCCGCCGCATGGCGGATAATGCGCGGCTTCAGTCGTGAGGACGGAGCGAGTCGTGAAGTTCACTGTCGAAGACTTCCGCAAGTGGCCGCAGAAAAAGGTAACCCTGCTGGGTATGTCGGGCGTGGGCAAGACCTATCTCTCCGCCATGCTGCGCCGTCACCATTGGTACCACTATTCCGGCGATTATCGCATCGGCACGCGCTACCTCGACGAGGATATCCTCGACTTGATCAAGGCGCAGGCGATGCAGGTCCCCTTTCTCAGCGATCTGCTGCGCAATGACTGGATTTACATCCGAAACAACATCAAGGTCTCGGATCTGGGTCCGGTGCTGTCCTTCGTCGGCAAGCTGGGCGATCCGGAACGCGGCGGTGTGCCTCTGGAGGACTTTCAGCGGCGCCAGGCGCAATACCGGGATGCGGAGATTGCCGCGATGCGGGATGTCCCTGCTTTCATCGACAAGGCGCAACAGATCTACGGCTATCAGCACTTCGTCAACGACGTGGGCGGCTCGCTGTGCGAACTGGACGAATCGGGCGTTATCGAGCTGCTGTGTGAACACACATTGATGCTTTACATCCAGGTGACAGACCAGGAGGAGGAGCGAAAATTGATCGCGCGCGCGCAGAGTGATCCGAAGCCGCTGTACTATCGCCCTGCCTTTCTGCTCGAGCAGCTGGTGGTCTATCTGGCGGAACAGGGTCTGAATTACGCGGCGCAGATGGACCCGGACGAATTCACCCGCTGGGTGTTTCCGCGTCTGTTCCACTCGCGGGTGCCCCGCTACGAGGAGATCGCCAGGCAAGGTTATACAGTGACCTCCCGGGAGGTGGCCGGGGTGCGCGACCAGCAGGACTTTCTCGACTTGCTCGAAGTCGCTATCGGCCGCGCCTAGCCCGAAACGAACAACATGCCTATCGTTGCGCACAATGCCCTGCCGACCTTCGAGCGCCTGCGCCGCGAGGGCGTGCATGTCTTGCCCCCCGATCGGGCGCTGCACCAGGATATTCGGGAACTCCATGTCGGCCTGCTGAACATGATGCCGGACAAGGCGCTGGCGGCCACCGAACGCCAGTTCTTCCGATTGGTCGGCGACAGCAACCCGATTGCGCAGTTCTACATGCACCCGTTCACGCTGCCACAGCTGTCGCGCGGCGACGCCGCCCGGACCCACATCGACAAGTACTACGATACCTTTGAGCAGGTCAGGGAGCAGGGACTGGACGCCCTGATTATCACCGGCGCCAATGTGGTCGGTCCGTCACTGGCGGAGCAGCCCTTCTGGCACCCGCTGATCGAGGTAATCGACTGGGCCTTCGAACAGGTCCCCTCGACGCTGTGCAGCTGCCTCGCCACGCATGCAGTCCTGGAGTTCCGCTATGGCCAGCGGCGCGTGCTGCGGCCGACCAAGACCTGGGGCGTGTTTCGGCATCGTCTGATCGACAAGACACATCCGCTGGTATACGACGTCAATACCCGCTTCGACGTACCGCACTCGCGCTGGAATGACGTATCACGCGCGCAGTTCGAGATGGCGGGCCTGCGGGTGCTTGCCGAAAGCCAGGTCGGCGTGCACCTGGCCACCAGCCCCGACGGTTTTCGCTTCGTGTTTTTTCAGGGGCACCCGGAATACGACACGATCTCCCTGCTCAAGGAGTACAAACGCGAGGTAATGCGCTACGCGAAAGGCGAGCTGGGGGATTATCCGCCGTTCGTCGACAATTACTTCGGCGGACGCAACCAGGCGATCCTACGGGAATATCGGCGCGGGCTGGATCAGGCAGTCTCGGCCGGGCAGGGAATCCCCGATTTTCCGGATGATCTTCTGACGCTGGGTCTCGACAACACCTGGCGCGACACGGCGCATGCCGTGGTCGGCAACTGGATGGGGCTTGTGTACCAGACGACCCACCGCGACCCCCGCAAGCTGTTTATGGACGGGGTGGATCCGAATGATCCACTGCAGCTGGGCCGGCGTTAAGTTCGACAGGCTAGGTTCGGGTGCCGAGGATGACGCCGCGCTGCCGCAGATCGTCGAGCAGTCCCGCGCCGGCCGTAATCACGCTCGCCGGTTTCGGATGCGACAGCTCCGCGGCGATCGTCTTTAGCAGATCGAGACCACAGTGTGACGGGTTTTCCCTCGCCAACGCCAGCAGACGCTGGGTGACCGCATTGATCTGCAGAAAATGCACTGCATGCTGGCGATCACGATACACGACCAGGTGCGTGGGGTCCTGCGGCATGTCCTCCGGCAGATAGTCCGGCCCGATACTGTGTACCGGCCACTGGTAGGTCAGGTTCCAGACGGTCGGGCCGACCAGCGGTCGACCTTGCAGTAGGTCGCCATTAGGGTCGTAATCCCCCAATTGTGCATCCGCATCGCTGATCGCGACGGCCAGCTCGACATACTCGTAGTGCGCCAGCTCCAGCATGAACGGCAGGTCGCCGTGTTCGGGCTCGCGCTCCTGCTGCAGGTACTCGAGAAACTCGAGGCCGACCTCAGTGAAAAATGGGGTCTCACTGCGATGGCGGACCATGAAGTCGCGCACCATCGCATGCCAGCGCGCGTCGCCGGTAATGCGTCGCAGCACCGGGAAATTGGTCGAGAGCTGGTCGTCGATGTTGTTGAAAATCAGTTCCGCGTATACCGCCATGCGGCGGCCAGGGATGCCGTCCGGCGCGGGATTGTTTGCCGGGTCGCGGATGTGCGCGGTGAATGCCAGCTGCTGGCGCTGAAAGTCCAGCGGCGGCTCAGGCGACGTCGGCACCGCTTGCCCCCTGCAATCTGCGCTGTCGCTTGACGATCTCGTCGACTTCACGGAGCAGTGTGGCGAGCGGCGGTATGTTGAAGTCGCGCTCCAGCAGCGTCGGGAAGACGCCATTCTGGTCATAGGCCGCGTCGAGCAGATCCCAGACCTCAGGCAGTACGTCTTCGCCATGGGTGTCGATGCGCAGATCGTCTGGTTCCCGGTAATGGCCGGCGATGTGCGCATAGACAATGCGCTCCGCGGGAATCCCGGCAAGATAGGCACGTGCGTCGAAGCCGTGATTGACGCCGTTGACGAAAATATTGTTGATATCCAGATGCAGCAGGCAATCGGCCTCGGCGAGCACGGCGTTGATGAACTCGAGTTCGTTCATCTCGCCAGCGGGTACGGCGTAGGTCGATACGTTCTCCATCCCGATCCGCCGTTCGAGTACCTCTTGTACATGGCGTATGCGTTTGGCGACATAGCCTACCGCCTCCTCGGTGAACGGGATCGGCATAAGATCGTAGAGCCGGCCGGTGTCACCGCAGTACGAAAGGTGTTCGGTATAGGCGCGTACGCCGTGCAGGTCCAGGAAGCCCTTGAGTTCCTGCAGAAAGGCGTCATCGAGCGCAGTCGGTCCGCCTATGGACAGCGATAGGCCGTGGCAAACGAGGGGATATTGCTCAGTGAGACCGCGCAGGGCTTTGCCGCGCGCGCCGCCGACGCGCATCCAGTTCTCGGGCGCGATCTCCAGAAAGTCCAGCTGAGCAGGCGGGTCGACCGCCAGTTCCTCGATCAGGTCGAGCCGCAGCCCGAGCCCGGCGCCGGTAACCGGGTATCTTTGGGCTGGGGGTCGATGGCTGGGCGCGGTCATGGACTGCTTTCTTTACGCCGCATGCAGGCCGCGTCGGCAGCGTTCAACCGTTGGCGGGTGCGCCGGCCGATGATCGAAATGGCGCACCCGCGGCTCCGCCTATTTGGCGCCGCCACACTTGCCTTCGCCGCACTTGCCCTCGGTCATCTTGGCGCCGCCTCGGTCTTTGCCCTCGGCCATCTCGGCATTGCCGCCACACTTACCGGCGCCGCACTTTCCGTCGGCCATCTTGGCACTGCCGCCACAGCTGCCGGCGGCGCACTTTCCGTCCGCCATCTTGGCATTGCCGCCACACCTGCCGGTGGCGCACTTTCCGTCGGCCATCTTGGCATTGCCGCCACACTTACCGGTGGCGCACTTGCCTTCGACATGGCTGCCGGCGAGCTGCGCATAGCCCCCAGCGAGTTCGGACAGACCAAAGGGGTTCTCGGCGGCATGGGCGCCGCCCGCGATCAGCATGGACCCCGCGAACGCCGCACCAATGGCAGTCGCAACGTTTTTCGTGGGCTTTCGGGACATGTATTCTCCTTGCGACGTGCGTCGCATCCGATCGGCTCCAGCCTAGAGGCCTGTATTCCAGGGAAAAATTCCGTTGCGGCGCCTATTCAGGCTTTTGCTGCCCCGGTGGGGTGCTTTCCCTTGCCGCCGCACAGATGCCCACCGCTACCTGAATGGGACCGCCAGGGCGGCGCGAATGTTTCATCGCGCCAGCTTCTTTACGCATGCCAGATAGGCCTGCTCATCCGGCGCCGTGCCTGATCGCTGTGCCTCCCACAGCGCTGCGCCGAGGCACTCCATCATCGCGTGTTCGGCCGCGTGGGAATCCCCCTGACGAAGCACGAGGCGTTGATAGGCGGAACGTATGCCCGAGGGGCGGTCGGCCCCGAGCTGCTCGCCGATCGTGATATGCATGCCCATGTGCAGCCAGGGGTTCGTCTGGCCCTGTTCAGGGCCGAAATCCTGCTGCAGCTGGTCCGCGTCGGCGAGGCACGCGTGATACTCGGGATGCTGCGCGATGACCTCCGCAACCAGCCGTTCGAGAGGCTGAAGCGGCTGACCGGCCAGGCGTCTGTCCCAGCTGGTCAGAAAAAAACGGCGGAGTTCTGCGCGATTCTGTCCAAACATTGCGGCTGCTGAAGAAGGCTTTCGGTACCCCGCGGCATCGTGCCACAGCCGCAACGCGCGCGGCGCTGTTGCGGCGCATTAAAACCATGAGATAAATGCAGCTTTAGACCTGCATATCTCACCGATTTCCTGCTGCGGCCCCCGATACGCTCGCCCTGACGGGGCGCTGTCCGATGCCATCCTGGGCATCGGCCCTTCGGGCGCACCGCATGCGACCCGTTTCGCTCCTGGCGAAACGGTCTCGTTGCAGGCGGTTCGACGTAGTGTGGACTACGCCTTCACCCCCTTCCACTCCGTGCACCCCGCCATAGCGGCGTCTCGGCGGCCTCGCTGCGTAAAACGGTGAGATATGCAGGCCTGGGGGCTGGGCCTACTCGACCTTGTCGCGGTATTCGCAGAGGTCCTCGATCAGACAGGCGCCGCAGCGTGGTTTGCGTGCGACGCAGGTGTAACGACCGAGAAGGATAAGCCAGTGGTGCGCGTCATGCAGAAATTCCTTGGGCACCAGGCGCAGGAGTCGTTGTTCAACCGCCAGGACGGTCTTGCCCGGCGCGATGCCGGTGCGGTTGGCGACGCGAAAGATATGGGTGTCGACAGCCATGGTGGGCTGTCCAAAGGCCGTGTTCAGCACCACATTGGCGGTCTTGCGCCCGACACCGGGCAGCGCCTCGAGACTGGCGCGATCGGCAGGTACCTGGCCAGCGTGTTGCTTTATGAGTATGTCGCAGGCCTTGATGATGTTCTCGGCCTTGCTGTTGAACAGGCCGATGGTCTTGATATAGGCCTTGAGTCCGTCGACGCCGAGGGCATGGATGGCCTGCGGTGTGTTCGCGACAGGAAACAGTCGCGCAGTGGCCTTGTTGACGCCTTTGTCCGTGGCCTGCGCCGACAGGATGACGGCGACCAGCAGCTCGAATGGGCTCGTATAGTTGAGTTCCGTCGTCGGGTGCGGATCGGCGGCACGCAGACGCTCGAAGATGCGTTGACGTTTGGCCCGGTTCACGAGGGCCGCTACAAGGATCAGGCCCGGGCGGCGGAGGGCTCGCCGCGTGCTGCCGGTACCGCCTTGCGCCTGCTCAGTTGCCTGTCGATGATGTTCTTCAATGCGATCATCATGCCCAGGCCCATGAACGCGCCGGGGGGCAGGATCATGATCAGGATGCCGGGGTAGTCCTCGCTGATGGCCCAGCGCCAGTCGCGCGCCACCTCGCCGAACATCAGATGGGCGCCGTCGAACAGCGTCCCCTGGCCGATCAATTCGCGGCTGCCGCCGAGGACTACCAGCGCAAGCGTGAAGCCTATGCCGATCGCCAGACCGTCGGCGAGCGCGCGCGGCACCGGGTTGCGCGAGGCGAACGCCTCGGCGCGACCGATGATCGCGCAATTGGTGACAATCAGTGGGATGAAGATACCCAGCACCTTGTACAGGCCGTGGAAATACGCATTCATCACCAGCTCCACCGTGGTCACGAACGACGCGATGATGAGGACAAACACCGCCAGGCGGATCTCGGGTCGCACCCAGTTACGGATCACCGACACCGACACATTCGACAGTGTCAGTACCAGCGTCGTGGCCAGGCCGAGACCGAGGCCGTTGATCAGCGTGTTGGAGACGGCGAGCAGCGGGCACAGGCCGAGCAGGGCGACCAGGGCCTGGTTGTTGTGCCAAAGCCCGTCGAGAACGATCTTGCGATAGCCGTCGTCCATCAACCTGCGCTCTCCTCCGGCTGCGGCTGCTCGAACAGCTTGAGCCTGTGTTCATTGAAATACACCAGGCTGGCCTTCAGACCACGTACTACCGCACGCGGGGTCACCGTCGCGCCGGTGAATTGGTCGAACTGGCCACCGTCGCGTTTTACCGCCCAGGCCGATGCCGGCGGATCGAGCAGCGACTTGCCGGCAAAATCGAGGATCCAGTCTGAGCGTTCGACCTCGATCTTATCGCCGAGGCCCGGGGTCTCGCGGTGCGCCAGCACGCGTGCACCTGCCAGGGTGCCATCGTAACGCACCGCCACGATCAGGCGAATCGGGCCACTGTAGCCCTGGGCGATCACCGGGCTGAACACCGCGGCGACCGGTTGGCCTTGATGCCACCCGCGGTATACCCGGGTCATCGCTGCGCCCAGCGCCTCGGGTGCCGAGACATCGACGACGTCGGTAAGCATGTCGTTGTCGATCTGGGCCCGCGGCAGCATTTCCTCCAGCTGCTGGAGCAGCACCTCGCGCTCGTTGCGTGCGATACGCTCGGCGGTGCCCTGGTGACTCAGCGCGACCAGGCCTGCGCCGAGCACGCCGAACAGGCCCAGCAGCACGCTCGACACCACTGCCGGAAGCTTAGCCTGCATGTTGCACCGGTATCCGGGCTAGGCTACGCATCCTCGTGCTCCCGCTGGCCGAAGATGCGCGGCTGGGTGTAATAGTCGATCGTCGGCGCGGCCATATTCAGCAGCAGGACGGCGAACGCAACCGCATCCGGGTAGCCGCCCCAGGTGCGGATGATGAAGACCAGCAGACCGATCAATGCGCCATAGATCAGCTGGCCACGCGGTGTCGTACTGGCCGAGACCGGGTCTGTGGCAATGAAGAAGGCGCCCAAGATCGCGCCACCGCTGAACACATGGAATGCCGGGAAGGGGTGGGTATTCGCGTCGATCGCCCAGAACAGCCCCGAGACCAGGATCAGTGCGCCCAGCATACTGGCCGGGATACGCCAGCTGATGACCCGGCGCCAGATCATGAACAGACCGCCAATCAAGAACCAGTTGCCGATCCATTCCCAACCGCGACCGCCGAAGTCGCCCCACAGCGGACTCTCGCGGATCTCACTGATCATCAGGTTTTGCGACAGCTGGGTGCGCATCTGATCGAGCGGCGTCGCACTGGTGATGGCATCCCAGGTCTGCCCGAGTGGCGGCGTCCCGCTGAAGGTGATATGCAGCGAATCGATCAGCGACAGCGCGCCACTGCTGAGGACGTCGGGCGGCAGCCAGCGGGTCATGGTCACCGGGAAAGACACCAGCAGCAGCACATAGCCGGCCATGGCTGGGTTGAATGGATTGAAGCCGATGCCGCCGAACAATTGCTTGGCGATGATGATCGCAAAGGCGCTGCCCAGAAAGGTCTGCCACCAGGGTAGCAGCGGCGGCAGCGCGATGGCCATCAGCCAGGCGGTGACCACTGCGCTGAGATCGATGAGGACTGGGCCCACCGCGCGGCCGCGCAGCTTCAGTACTGCCGCCTCAGCGGCCACAGCGGCGGCAACGGCGATCAGTATATTGATCAGTACGCCCCAGCCGAAATACCAGAACATCGCCAGGGTGCCGGGCAGCAGCGCGAGCAGCACCATGCCCATGACACGGGTCACGCTCTGCGGTCCGCTCAGATGCGGCGAACTGGTGGTAGCGAATTGCATGGTTAGTCTTTGTTGGAGGGTGCGGCCTGCTGCGCCGCCTTCTTGGCCGCGGCGCGTTGCATCGCGGCCTCGATGGCCGCCTTTTTCGGATCGACCGCATCGCTGGCGCCCGGCTTGCTCTCCAAGGCCTCTTTTTTCTTGCGCAGGCGAGCCTTGCGTTGATGCTCGAGGCGTTCGAGGCGTGCCTGGCGTGCCTCATGACGGCGCCGCGCCAGATCGGATTTCTCGCGGTCGCGCTCCTGGGCCCAGATCTCGGTCTTGGCGAAGCGGTAATAGTGCACCAAAGGGATGTGTGCGGGACATACGTAGGCGCAGCAGCCGCACTCGATGCAATCGAACAGGTGATAATCCTGGACCTTGTCGAAGTCGCGGGCGCGGGCGTACCAAAACAGCTGCTGCGGCAAGAGTTGCGCCGGACAGACCTCGGCACACTGACCGCAGCGGATACAGGGGCGCTCGGGTTCGGCCTGAGGTGCCTCCTCGCGCGATGCGGCCAACAGACAATTGGTTCCCTTGGTGATCGGCACGCGGTCGTCCCGAAGACCGAAGCCCATCATTGGGCCGCCAAGGATCAGTTCATGGACGCGATCGGTGTAACCCCCGGCATGCTGGATCAGCACGTCGGCCGGGGTCCCCAGCGGCACCAAGAAGTTGCCGGGTTGGCCGACCCCCTGGCCGGTCACCGTGACGATGCGCTCGATCAGCGGACGCCCCCGTAACACGGCGTCGGCGATCGCTGCGGCGGTCGCGACGTTCTGACATAACACGCCCACTGCCGAGGGCAATCCGTGTGAAGGGACCGCTTTGCCGGTCAAGAGCTGAATCAGCTGTTTCTCGCCGCCGCTCGGGTACACGGAGGGCACGACGACGATCTCGATGTCTTGCTGGTCGCTTTGCGTGATGGCCTGGCGCAGAGATGCAATCGCCTCGGGTTTGTTGTCCTCGATGCCGATCAGGCACTCTCGGGCGTCGACCAGATAGCGCAGAATACCGATGCCATCGACGATATCGGCGGCACGTTCGCGCATCAGCGTGTCGTCGCAGGTGATGTAGGGTTCGCACTCGGCGGCGTTGATGATCAGGCTTTCAATCGGTCGTTGGCCGCTGGTATTGACCTTCACCGCGGTGGGGAAGGCGGCGCCGCCGAGTCCGACGATGCCGGCCCAGCGGATGCGCTCGCGCAGGTGGGCGCCGCTGTGGGCGCGGTAGTCGGGTAGCGCTTCGGGAAGCTCGGCCCAGGCGTCTTGGCCGTCGGCCTCGATGACGATGCAGGCATCATTGAGGCCGGAGGGGTGAGGGATGGGCCGGTCGCCGATCTCGATGACCGTTCCCGAGGTTGGGGCATGCAGCGGCGCGCTGACGAAGTCGACGGCATTCGCCAACAGTTGTCCCTTCTTTATATGCTCGCCGACCTCGACCGCGGGCTCAGCGCTGTGCCCGATATGCTGTTGCAGAGGCAGAGTCAGTCGCTCCGGCATCGGCAGTCGCTGCAACGGCCGCCCGCTCGACAGTGCCTTGTGGTCGTCAATGCGCAGGCCACCGTGGAAAGACCAGATCGTGCGCTGATCAGCCATGCGCCGCCTCCGCCGTGACCTCTTTCGGAAACGGCCATCTCCAGGTCCGCGGCGTGGCCTCCAAGGGACGCATGACGATGCATTCGACCGGGCAGGGCGGCAGGCAGAGTTCGCAGCCGGTGCACTCGTCTTCGATCACGGTGTGCATCTGCTTGGCCGCGCCGACGATGGCATCGACCGGGCAGGCCTGGATGCAGAGGGTACAACCGATGCAATCGGCCTCGACGATTAAGGCGACCGACTTGGGTTTCTCCGCCGCGGCCTCGTCTTCGAGCGGCATGGGGTCGCGGCCGAGCAGCTCGGCAAGTGCGATCATCGTGGTCTCTCCACCCGGCGGACAGCGGTTGATCTCGGCCTCGCCGGCCGCCATCGCCTCGGCGTATGGCCGGCAACCGGCGTAGCCACATTGGCCGCACTGCGTCTGCGGCAACAGGCCGTCGATCTGATCGGCAATTGGATCTCCCTCGACGCGAAAACGGATCGCGGAATAGCCCAGGATCAGACCGAACAGACTGGCCAGACCGGCGATGGTCAAGACGGCAGTGATCAAGGCGCTGCCCTCATCTATTCACCAGACCGGCAAATCCCATGAAGGCCATCGACATCAGGCCTGCGGTCACCAGGGCGATGGCGTTGCCTTGAAAAGGTTCCGGGACGTCGGCGACTGCGACGCGCTCGCGTACCGCGGCGAACAGTACCAGGACCAGCGAGAAGCCGACCGCCGCACCGAATCCGTAGAGCGCAGACTCGACGAAGCTGTGCTGCTCCTGGATATTCAGCAGGGCAACCCCCAGCACCGCACAGTTGGTGGTGATCAGCGGCAGAAAAATTCCCAGTACCTGATACAGCAGCGGGCTGGTCTTATGCATCACCATCTCGGTGAATTGCACGACAACGGCAATTACCAGGATGAACGCGATAGTCCGCAGATATTCGACGTCCAGCGGCGCCAGGATGTATTCGTTCACCAGATAACTGCTGACAGAGGACAATGTCAGCACGAAGGTGGTGGCCAGGCCCATGCCCATGGCGGTCTCGAGCTTGCGGGACACCCCCATGAAAGGACACAGGCCGAGAAACTTCACCAGCACGAAGTTGTTCACCAGCACGGTGCTGATCAGTATCAGCGCATATTCAGTCATTCGCCCTTTGGCCCCGCCAGCCGGCGCGCAGCGCCGCCGGCGTCGTTGTGAAAGGTCTGTTTCTCACGTTGCGCAAATGCGGAGACTGCTGTCAGCCGCAAGCGTGGTGGTGGCGACCGTGATCCGGGCGCCAGCGCGCGTTCGAGAAACGACACGACAGTTTAGCAATCTCGGGCCCCGATGTCGGGCAGACAAGACGCCGAATGCCGCGTTTCGCAAAGGTTTTTTACCCGACATGACCATATTTGCCGCCGGTTTCCGGGCCTGCGAAACGACAGCTTTAGCGCCTCGATCCGTCGAATGCCAGCAAGTCGCCGGTGTTGAGTTCGCGTCTATCGCGTAAAATTGAAAAGTAAGCCGAAGCTTGCCGACCCGTGATGCGGCAGAGGCCTTGACGAGAGTTGCATTGTCCCAGCTGCAGCGCGTCTGGGGCGAAAGCGTCTCCGACCTGCTGCCGTCATCTTGGCGTCTGCCGGCAAAGGCCGGCCGCGATGCCGGCCGGTGTGTCAGGATGTCGTCGGCGACATGGCCGCCGAGCGCTGTGGCAAGCGGCATACAGCAAGTAGGGAAAGCAGCCGGCGGCCGCCATTGTGGCTGACCGTTTGGCGCCTGGTCTGGGCGATGCGGCAGACGGACGACGAAGACCGCCAAACCGCGGCCTAACGAGGCTTTGGGGATGGTGCGAGCGATTTGCGGCGGGCGCCTGCGAGGGCCCATTGTTTCATCGTTCGGCGCGGAACCCTTTTCGTCGATACTGTCTAAGAGGGAACAAATTTCGTAAACAGGCCCGATGCTTGCATAGTAACGTCCAGCAGCGGATAGCAAGAGGCCGACCGGTCGGGTTCGACCACTGGCTGCACCGGTTTCGTGCAGCAGCGGCCCTGCGACGGCGCCACGGCGCCCGGGATCGTTTGTTGAGGACAATCGATCCGACAAACAACTCGCGCCCTGGCGGCGTGAAAGTTATACCTGGGCATGGCCGAGGGTGAGGCGCCCCGGCCTACAACCTTGAGAGGTGTTGCGGATGTCAATTTTTGAGCGCTATCAGTCAAGATACGAGTCGGCCAGGGAGGAGGTGATGAGCCTCGACGAGTACCTGGCGCTTTGCAAAAACGATCCGATGGCCTATGCGGGGCCAGCCGAGCGTCTGCTCGCGGCAATTGGCGATCCGGAAGTGATCAATACCCACGACGATCCGCGACTCAGTCGGATATTTCAGAACAAAGTAATCCGGCGCTATCCCGCCTTCGCCGATTTCTACGGCATGGAAGAACCGATCGAGCATCTCGTTTCCTACCTCAAGCACGCTGCCCAGGGGTTGGAGGAGAAAAAGCAGATCCTCTACCTGCTCGGCCCGGTCGGCGGGGGGAAATCTTCGCTGGCAGAGAAACTCAAGGAGCTGATGCAGCACACGCCGTTCTACGCGATTCAGGATTCGCCGGTGTTCGAATCGCCGCTAGGACTTTTTTCGGCCGATGAAGATGGCGCCATCCTCGAAGAGGACTACGGCATACCACGGCGGCATCTGCGCAACATCATGTCGCCCTGGGCGGTGAAGCGCCTGCAGGAGTTCAACGGTGACATCAGCCGGTTCAAGGTCGTCAAGCTCTATCCATCCATCCTGGAGCAGGTAGCGATCGCCAAGACTGAGCCGGGCGATGAGAACAATCAGGACATTTCGTCGCTGGTGGGCAAGGTCGATATACGACAGTTGGAGCACTACGCGCAGAATGATGCCGACGCCTACAGCTACTCGGGCGCCTTATGCCGCGCCAATCAGGGACTGATGGAATTTGTCGAGATGTTCAAGGCACCGATCAAGGTGCTGCACCCGCTGTTGACGGCGACTCAGGAAGGCAACTACAACCCGACGGAAGGGCTCTCGGCGCTGCCGTTTCAGGGCATTATCCTGGCCCACTCCAACGAGTCCGAGTGGCAGTCTTTCCGCAACAACAAGAACAATGAGGCATTTCTCGACCGCGTCTACATCGTCAAAGTGCCGTACTGCCTGCGGGTGACCGAGGAGACGCAGATCTACCACAAGCTGCTACGTGACAGCTCGCTCAACAGGGCGCCATGCGCCCCGGGTACGCTACAGATGATGGCGCAGTTCTCCGTGCTGACGCGCATGAAAGAGCCGGAGAACGCGAGCATTTACTCGAAAATGCGGGTGTACGACGGCGAGAACCTGAAGGACACCGATCCGAAGGCCAAGTCGGTGCAGGAATATCGCGATTATGCCGGCGTCGAGGAAGGCATGACCGGGATATCGACCCGCTTTGCGTTCAAGATACTCTCCCAGGTCTTCAACTTCGATCACTCCGAGGTCGCTGCAAACCCCGTGCATCTTCTGTACGTGCTGGAGCGCCAGATAGTCCGTGAGCATCTTCCGCCCGAGGTCGAAGATCACTACCTCAGCTTCCTCAAGGAGTATCTCGCACCTCGCTATGCCGACTTCATCGGGAAGGAATTGCAGACCGCTTATCTCGAGTCGTACGCAGAGTATGGTCAGAACATCTTCGACCGCTATGTCACTTACGCGGACTACTGGATTCAGGACCAAGAGTATCGTGATCCCGACACTGGCGAGATGATGAACCGAGCGGGCCTGAACGAGGAGTTGGAAAAGATCGAAAAACCCGCGGGCATTTCGAATCCGAAAGACTTCCGCAATGAAATAGTCAATTTCGTACTGCGCGCCAGGGCCAACAACAATGGCGCGAACCCGAAATGGACCAGTTACGAAAAGTTGCGCGCCGTTATCGAGAAGAAGATGTTCTCGAATACAGAGGAGCTGCTGCCGGTGATCTCCTTCAACGCTAAGGCATCCGAGGCGGAGAAGAAGAAACACGAGGAATTCGTGGATCGGATGGTAGACAAGGGCTATACGCCTAAGCAGGTCCGTTTGTTGTCGGAATGGTACCTGCGGGTGCGTAAGTCGCAGTGACCGGGATGCGTCCCGTGCGCTCTACACAACAGCGGAGATTCAAAGGATTTCCGCCGAAGGCTGACTGAAATCGGGATACCCATGTCGCACTTCATCGATCGTCGAGTCAGTGCCAAGCGCAAGAGCGCAGTCAATCGGCAGCGTTTTCTCAAGCGCTACAAGTCGCAGCTGAAGCAGGCCGTAGCTGATGCGGTAAATCGCCGGAGCATCGTCGATACAGACGCCGGCGAAAGGGTCAACATCCCGTCCAGGGATGTGTCGGAACCGGTCTTCCATCACGGCCCGGGCGGCACCCGCGAGAGCGTACATACGGGGAACAAGGAGTTTGTTACCGGCGACCAGCTGCAGCGTCCTCCGGGCGGTGCCGGGGGCGGCTCGGGGGACGGCAAGGCCAGCGACAGCGGTGAGGGAGACGACGACTTCGTCTTCGAGCTGAGTCGTGAAGAGTATCTCGATCTGTTGTTCGACGACCTCGAGTTGCCGAATCTGGTCCGTAATCAGCTCGCGGGCGCCACAGAGTTCAAAACTGTCAGGGCAGGTTACTCGGCCGATGGCGCGCCGAGCAACATCGATGTCGTACGCTCGCTCAAAGGCGCGATCGCTCGGCGTACCGCGCTCGGCTCGCCCTACAGGGGCCGCATTCGCGAGCTGGAGGAAGAGCTGACCGCGCTCCTCCAGGACGGAGCCGCCGAGGACGATGCGCGCGTAACCGAGCTGCGCGAGGAGATCAGCAAACTGCGGGTGCGTATTGCGTCTCTGCCATTCATCGATACCTTCGACCTGCGTTACAAGTCATTCGCCAAGCAGCCCGAACCGACCAGCAAGGCGGTGATGTTCTGCGTGATGGATGTATCGGGATCGATGGATGAGGAGCGCAAGAGCCTTGCCAAGCGCTTCTTTCTTTTGCTGCACATGTTTCTGCAGCGCAACTACGACAAGATCGACGTTGTGTTCATTCGCCATCACACCACCGCGATGGAGGTAGATGAGCACGAGTTCTTCTATTCGCGCGAAACCGGCGGCACCGTAGTCAGCAGCGCCCTGAATCTGGTCTACGATGTGATTCGCGAGCGCTATGATTCGAGCGGCTGGAACATCTACACCGCGCAGGCCTCAGACGGCGACAACTGGGAGTCGGATTCGCCCGTCTGTCGCGACCTGTTGGCAGAGAAGCTGATGCCGTTGATGCGCTACTTCGCCTATGTCGAGATCATGCCGCGGCATCATCAGGCGTTGTGGTATGCGTACCAGGAGGTGGATGCGGTGGAATCGAACTTCGCCATGCAGCAGATCGACGGTCCCGAAGACGTCTACGCGGTTTTTCGCAGCCTGTTCCAGAGGCAACAGGCATGAGCCGCGATCGCTTGATCTGCGATACCTCGGAGTGGAGCTTTCCGCTGCTCAAGCGCTTCGATCGCGAGATCGGGCGCATTGCGAGAGACGAATTCGGACTCGACACCTACGCCAACCAGATTGAGGTCATCACCTCGGAGCAGATGATCGACGCCTACTCCTCCGTCGGGTTGCCCATCAATTACCACCACTGGTCGTTCGGTAAGCATTTTGTGTCGACCGAGCAGACTTATAGGCGCGGCCAGATGGGGCTGGCGTACGAGATCGTCATAAACTCGGATCCCTGCATCGCCTATTTGATGGAGGAGAATTCTCTGCCGATGCAGGCGCTGGTGATTGCCCATGCCTGCTATGGGCACAACAGCTTTTTCAAGGGCAATTATCTGTTTCAGACCTGGACCAGCGCAGATGCCATCATCGACTATCTAGTCTTCGCCAGGGCCTATGTCGCCGAGTGTGAGGAACGCTACGGCGCCGACCAGGTCGAGCTGCTGCTCGATTCCTGCCATGCGCTGATGAATCACGGCGTCGACCGCTACAAGCGGCCGGCACCGCTGTCGCTCGCCGAGGAAAAGAAGCGGCAGCGGATGCGCGAAGACTACTTGCAGACGCAGATCAACGACCTGTGGCGCACCATACCGACACCGGCCCAGGATGAAGAAATCCAGAAGACCGAGCGCTTTCCCGCCGAGCCACAGGAGAACCTCCTGTATTTCATCGAAAAGAATGCTCCGTTGCTCGAGCCCTGGCAGCGCGAGATCGTGCGCATCGTGCGCAAGATCGGCCAGTATTTCTATCCGCAGCGCCAGACCCAGGTGATGAACGAGGGCTGGGCGAGTTTTTGGCACTATACCCTGCTGAATCGTCTGTACGATGAGGGCTATGTGACCGACGGCTTTATGCTGGAGGTCCTGCAGTCACATACCAACGTGGTCGCGCAGCCGTCATTCGATTCGCCCCACTACAGCGGCATCAATCCCTATGCGTTGGGCTTTGCGATGATGCGCGATATCCGTCGGATCTGTGAGGCGCCAGACGACGAAGACCGCCACTGGTTTCCGGATATCGCCGGCCGCGACTGGCTCGAAGTGCTCAAGTTCGCGATGGCCAACTTCAAGGACGAGAGCTTTATCGCGCAGTTTCTGTCACCGAAACTGATGCGCGAATTCCGGCTGTTTGCAGTATTGGATGACGATCGGGATGAACACCTCGAGGTGACCGCCATTCATGACGAGGCCGGCTACCGTGAGCTGCGACAGGCACTGGCTGATCAGTACAACCTCGGTAGTCGCGAGCCCAACATCCAGGTGTACAACGTTGACCGGCGCGGCGACCGTTCGCTGTTGCTGCGCCACTATCGCTACAACCGACGGCCGCTGGCGGGCACAGTCGACGAGATACTGCGCCACATCCGCAGACTGTGGGGTTTCGACGTGCGACTGGAGGCGGTCGATGAGAACGGCAGGGTCGAATTACTGGCGGAGTGTTAGCCCGGCGACCTGCTGCGTCGATTGGCACTTGGGTTTGCCTGGCGTTCGGATGGCGTTACAGGCGGCGGTAGGATTTGACGATCGACGTCGTGCATTGAGCTGAGCAGGCCGGTGCGGGGACTACTGATCGACATCGACGGCGTGGTCTACCAGGGCGGAACATTGATCCCTGGCAGCGCCGAGACAGTCGCCTGGCTGCAGCGTGAGGGGATACCCCACCTTTTTCTGACCAATACCACCTCGCGCCCCCGGGCGGCCATCGTCGAGAAGCTGCACGGGCTCGGTGTCGATGTTTCGGCGCAGGAGATTCTGACGCCGGTGATCGCCGCCAATCATTGGATCGGGCAGCGCGATCTCGACCCGGTGGCCCTGTTCGTCGCTGCGGCCACGGCGACCGACTTCGATGTTCCGGGGGTACTGCCGGCGGAAGCCGAACAGGGCGCTGCCGCCGTCGTGATCGGCGATCTCGGCGAGGCCTGGGATTTTCAGACCCTGAACCGTGCCTTTCGACTGTTGATGGACAATTCCGACGCGGCGTTGATAGCACTGGGGATGACCCGCTATTGGCGCGCGGACGACGGCCTGCGTCTGGATGTCGCGCCGTTCGTCACGGCGCTGGAACAGGCCACAGGCCGCCAGGCGGTGGTCCTGGGCAAACCCTCGCCGGATTTCTTCCGGCAGGCGGCCGATGTCTGCGGGCTGCCCTGTGAGCAGCTGGTCATGGTGGGTGATGACATCCGGGTCGATGTCGCAGGCGCGCAGTCGGCCGGCATTCGGGGTATCCAGGTCCGCACCGGCAAGTTCTCCCCGGCCGATCTCGACGGCCGCGTGGTGCCGGATGCCGTGTTGCCGCGGTTCGCCGACCTCAGGGACTGGTGGAACGGGTAGCCTACTTGACCCGCATCCCCGGCGCGGCACCCGCGTCGGGCGCGAGCAGGAAGATGTCTTCACCGCCCGGTCCCGCGGCCAGCACCATGCCCTCGGACACCCCGAATTTCATCGTGCGCGGCGCCAGATTGGCGACCATGACACTGAGTCTGCCCTCGAGGTCGCGTGGGTCATACGCGGCCTTGATCCCGGCAAATACCGTGCGCGTCTCGCCGCCGAGTTCCAGGGTAAGGCGCAGCAGTTTGTCGGCCCCCTCGACGTGCTCCGCATTGGCGATGCGCACCACGCGCAAATCCACTTTGGCAAAGTCGGCAAAATCGATGGTGTCGGCGATCGGGTCCTTGCTTAGCGGCCCGCCTGGCGCCGGTCCACCGGCCGTTGTCTTTGCCTCTGCGACCAGGTCTTCTTTGGAATCCTCGATCATCGCATCGATCCGGTCACGGTCGACCCGAGTCATCAGCGGTTTGAACTTGCTGATGGCGTGGTCGAGCAGCGGCTCACGCTGCGAGTTCCAGGCCATGGGTTCAATCCGGAGGAATTCCTCCGCCTGTCCGGCCATGATCGGCAAGATCGGCTTGAGATAGCCGATCAGCACCCGAAACAGGTTTATCCCCATCGAGCAGATGGCGTGCAGCTGGGCATCCTGACCCTCCTGCTTCGCCACGACCCAGGGCGCCTTTTCATCGATGTACTGATTGGCCAGATCGGCCAGTGCCATGATCTCGCGTACCGCGCGTCCGAACTCCCGTTTTTCATACAGCGCGGCGATCTCGTCCCCGGCCTTGACGAAGGTGTAGAACAGGTCGGGTTGGTCCAGGCTGTCCGACAGCCTGTTGTCGAATCGTTTGCCGATAAAGCCGGCACAGCGGCTGGCGATATTGACCACCTTGCCGATCAGGTCCGCATTTACACGCGCGGCAAAGTCCTCGAGGTTGAGGTCGATGTCATCCACGCGTGAGCTGAGCTTGGCCGCGAAGTAGTAGCGCAGGTACTCCGGATTGAGGTGTTTGAGATAAGTGCGCGCCCGAATGAAGGTGCCGCGCGATTTCGACATCTTGGCGCCGTCGACGGTCAGAAAGCCGTGTGCATAGACGCCACTGGGCTTGCGGTAGCCGGCGCCGTGCAGCATCGCCGGCCAGAACAGCGCATGGAAGTAGATGATGTCCTTACCGATGAAGTGATACAGCTCGGTCTGCGCGTCGGCGACCCAGAAGCTGTCGAAATCGACCCCGGTCCGATCGCAGTAGTTGCGAAAACTGGCCATGTAGCCGATCGGCGCATCCAGCCAAACATAAAAATACTTGCCCTCGGCGTCCGGGATCTCGAAGCCGAAGTACGGCGCGTCGCGCGAGATATCCCAGTCATTGAGCCCGGCTTCGAACCACTCGTTGAGCTTGTTGGCGACCTCGGCCTGCACATGTCCGGCCTTGTGCCAGTCCCTCAGGACTTTTTCGAAGTTGCCCAGCTTGAAAAACAGATGCTCGGAATCTCTCTCGATCGGGGTGGACCCGGACACCACGGAGACCGGATTCCTGAGGTCGGTCGGTGCGTACGTCGCGCCGCAGACCTCGCAGCTGTCCCCGTACTGATCCTCGGCGCCGCACTTTGGGCAACTGCCCTTGATGAAGCGGTCTGGAAGGAACATCTGGGCCTCGGGATCGTATGCCTGCGAGATGGTGCGGCGCACGATGTGGCCGGCATCGCGGTTGCGCTCATAGATGGTCGTGGCACAGGCCCGGTTCTCGTCGGAGTGGGTCGAGTGGTAATTGTCGAAGCCGACCGCGAAGCCGGCAAAGTCCTCGGTGTGCTCGGTCCAGACCCGTGCGATCAGCTCCTCCGGTTCGATGCCCTCCGCGCGTGCGCGCAGCATGATGGGTGTGCCGTGGGCATCGTCGGCGCAGACGTAGTAGCACTCGTGCCCGCGCATCTTCTGAAAACGGCTCCAGATGTCGGTCTGGATGTATTCCACCAGGTGGCCCAGGTGGATGGCGCCGTTGGCATAGGGCAGGGCGCTGGTGACAAGAATACGACGTGCGTTGGACATTTGGGGATACAAGCCTGGTGCGCAATTTGGCGCAGCATTATCTCACGTTGCTGCGCAGTATTGACCCGCAGGCGTGGGTGCTGCGTCGTTACCGCTGAATTCGGGAGGTCGATTACCGCTCGCGCGGGTTCGACCCTAATTCCCGACTAAAACACTTGGGTTTCTGCGCCTGGCTTCGTGTAGAATAAATAGATCAAAGATCAAGGCAATCCCCGGCCCGATCTCAACGAAATTGCCGGCCGGGTTCAGCCAAACGGAAAAAGTGACGCAGGAAAAAACTATGGCAGATCCCACGAGAGAGCAGGTCGAAGCGGCCATCAAGACCTACATCGAACCCCACCTTGAGATCGACCTGGTCAGCGCCAAGTCGGTGAAAGATGTGAAGATCGACGGTGGCAAGGTAGGCGTCGATCTACAGCTGGGCTTCCCGGCTAAGGGCATTCACGACGAGATTGCTGCTGCGGTTAAGGCAGCGGTTGAGGCGATCGACGGCGTGAGCAGCTGTGAGGTGACGCTCGAGACCAAGATTCAGGCCCACTCGGTGCAGAAATCGCTGAAGCCGATTGACAACGTAAAGAACATCATCGCCGTCGCGTCCGGCAAGGGCGGTGTGGGCAAGTCCACCACGGCGGTCAATCTGGCCTTGGCGCTGTCCGCCGAAGGCGGCAGGGTCGGTATCCTGGACGCCGATATCTATGGCCCCTCGCAGCCGCGCATGCTCGGGATCTCCGGGAAGCCGGAGTCGAAAGACGGTAATACCCTTGAGCCGATGATGAGCTATCACCTGCAGGCGATGTCGATAGGGTTCCTGATCGACGAGGAAACGCCGATGATCTGGCGCGGCCCTATGGTCACTCAGGCGCTCGAGCAACTGCTGAACGACACCAACTGGGAAGAGCTCGATTACCTGGTAATTGACCTGCCGCCAGGTACCGGTGATACGCAGCTGACGCTGGCACAGAAGGTCCCAGTGTCCGGCGCGATCATTGTGACCACGCCGCAGGACATCGCCCTGCTGGACGCGCGCAAGGGCTTCAAGATGTTCGAGAAGGTCGAGGTGCCGATTCTCGGCATCGTCGAGAATATGTCCATCCACATCTGTTCGAATTGCGGCCACGAAGAACACATCTTCGGCGAAGGCGGCGGTCGGCGCATGGCCGAGCAGTACGGTGTGAACTTCCTAGGCGCGCTGCCGCTGGAGACCCGCATCCGCGAAGAGACCGACTCGGGTAAGCCGACCGTGGTCGCCGAGCCGGAGTCTCGGCCCTCGCAGATCTACCGCGAGATCGCGCGCAAGGCCGCGGCCCAGCTCTCGCGACAGGCGAAGAGCTATGCAGCCAAGTTCCCGAACATCGTGATCCAGAACAACTGATCTCGGTCGCGCGATCGACTCGGCGTCATAGAGCCCGCCCTGCGCGGGCTTTATTTACCCAGGTTCGCCAGCGGCATAAATGCGTTGTCGAACGACAGGGCCAAGGCTGTCTTGCTCCTGTCACGAATCCACAGCACTATCATCGCAGTTCATCCACGCCGCACCATGCAACTTCCGAATCACAAGACCAAGTTGATCTGTACCGTCGGTCCGGCCTCGGACAGCGTCGAGACCCTCGCGGCGATGCTGCGCGCCGGTATGAGTGTCGCCCGCCTGAACTTTTCGCATGGTGACTTTTCCGCGCATGCGGCCAGCATCGCGCGTCTGCGCGAGGCAGCCGAGTTGACCGGGCGCCGGCTGGCCATCATGGCCGATCTGCCGGGGCCGAAAATACGCATCGGTGAACTCGCCCCTGAGCAGGTCGAACTTGCGAACGGTGCGCTGGTGACCCTGACGACAGACGACATCGTTGGTGATGACACGCGTTTCTCGGTCAATTTCGAACGCCTGCCGCAGGTGGTGCATCCGGAAGACAAGATGTTTCTCAACGACGGTCTCATCTCGCTGAAGGTGGTGAGCGTCAGCGGCAGTGATGTCTTGTGCGAGGTGCGCGCCGGTGGCGAGCTGTCGTCGCGCAAGGGGCTCGATCTTCCCGGTATCGACCTCGGCATGAGCGCCTTCACCGCGCGCGATCTCGAGTGCCTGGCGTTTGCGCTCTCGCAGGGCGTCGATGCCGTCAGCCAGTCCTTTGTCTCCACGGCCGAGGACGTCATCGCGGTGAAACAGGCGGCGGCGTCGCTCGGTTATCAGCCCTTTGTGATCGCCAAGATCGAGCGTGCACGCGCGGTCGAAAGTCTCGACCAGATACTCGAGGCGGCCGACGGCCTGATGGTGGCACGCGGCGATCTCGGCGTCGAGCTACCGATCGCAGAGATGGCGATAGTGCAGAAAGAGCTGATGCGTGCGGCCAATCGACACGGCAAACCGGTCATCACCGCCACGCAGATGTTGGAGTCCATGACGACGCATCGCCGCCCCACGCGCGCCGAGGCGACGGACGTCGCGAATGCGATCCTGGATGGTACCGACGCGGTCATGCTGTCCGCCGAGTCGGCCATGGGGCGTTACCCGGTCGAGGCGGTCAGCATGCTGGCAGAGATCGCCGCCGCGACAGAACCCCATCGGCCACGCGCGCCGGTCGATGCCAGGATCCCCGAGCATCCGAGCCTGCCGGGATTGATCGCCCGTAGCATCCAAAACGCGGTGAACACGCTCAACCCGGCCGTGGTTGGCGTCCCGACCCGGTCCGGGTCCATGGCGCGCAATGTGACGCGTTTCCGCCTGCCGACCTGGATTGTCGCGTTCAGCAAGGCGCCGGCGACCTGTCAGGCGCTGCAGTTTTCCTACGGTGTGCACGCATTGCAGGTCACGGCCGATGCCGCGGACTGGACCCCGTTCTTGCGCGATTGGATGCGCGGGCAGGGCATCGCCGAGGGCATCGCAATCCTCGCGCAGGGTCCTTCGGAGGAACACCCCCACGGCAACCATCGCATGGAGATCGTCGATCTCGCTCGCTGAGCTCTGCGGATTAGTACTTCACCGAGCAACCATAGGGCCGCGTGACCGGCTGGCTGACCGACTGGCCGGCCATCACCTCTTGCAGCGCCGCGCTGACGTACTGTGTCGCTTTGGGTATGTCGGCCGGGTTCGCGGAGGAGATGCTGTCGATCCCACCCATGTAGACGAGGGTCCCTTGCGGGTCGATGACATACATGTGCGGTGTGGTCTTGGCGCCATAGCTGCGGCCGATGTCCCCTGTCGTGTCCATCAGCACCGCCGTCGGCGCGGCATCCCGCTGCTCGGTCAGGCGATCGGCCTCGGCGCCGCTGACCTGGCCCTGTTTGCCCGGCGCCGATGAGATGACCGAGAGCCACACGGCGCCTTGCTCGGTGGCCGCGCGCTGCTGGGCCTGCATGTTGCCCGCGCCGTAGTGTTTACGCACATAGGGGCAGTCGTGGTTGGTCCACTCCAGGACCACGACCTTGCCGCGGAAATCCTCGAGCGAATGGCGCTGCCCCTTGCTGTCGGTCGCGGCGAAGACCGGCGCGGGTTGGCCGACCTTGACCGATGCCTGGGCGACTGCCGTGAAGGCAAGCAAAAGCGCGGCGATGGTTGTCCTGCTACTCATGGTTATCACTCCCTTTGTCAGATATCGGAGACGGCCTGTAAGACCAGACCTTCGGTCAAGAGTTGCGGCAGCACCCGTGGCGCGCCATCGCCCGGCGGATACAGCAGATAGAGTGGTACGCCGCTGCGCCCATGGCGCTGAAGTTCGGCGGTGATGGCTGCATCGCGCCGGGTCCAGTCGGCCTTGAGGTAGGCGATGCCGCGCGCGGCCAGTGCATTGCGCACGCTATCCGTGGCCAGCGCCACTTGCTCGTTCACCTTGCAGGTGATGCACCAGGCGGCGGTGAAATTGACCAGGACGGCGCGCCCCTCGCGTTGCAGCTGTGCGACGCGCTCGCTGCTCCAGGTCGTGGCGACTGGGGTGGTGGCGTCACCGGCCCGCTGCGTGCCGGCCAGTGCGGCCAGAGCGAGACTCAGCAGCAACGCCGTGGCCGCGATCAAGCGGCGACTACCCTGGCTGCGCAGCGGTTGCCCGTACCACCACAATGCAAACGACAGCAGCAGGGCACCGGCCAGCGCGGCCGCGAGGGTATCCGACGCCACCTGCTGACTGAGCACCCAGAGCAGCCAGGCGGCGGCGCCGTACATCGGGAAGGCGAGACCGTTGCGCAGGCGCTCCATCCACGCCCCGGGCGGCGGCAGCCGGCGCAGCCAACGTGGCCAGAGGCTGAGCATGAGCACCGGCAGCCCAAAGCCGAGCCCCAGTGCGGCGAACACCAGCAGGGATTCAGCGGCCGGACGCGTAAGCGCGAAGCCCAGGGCGGTGCCCATGAACGGCGCGGTACAGGGGCTGGCGACCACGACAGCCAACACCCCGGTCGCAAAGCTGCCGCCCAGGCCGGGTTTCGAGGTCATGCCCTGACCCATGCCCATCAGGCGTGACCCCAGCGCATAGACACCGGAGAGATTAAGCCCCAGCGCCAGCATAAGGTACATCAGGCCGATCACCACGATCGGCTCTTGGAGCTGGAAGCCCCAGCCCAGGGCCGCGCCGGCAGTGCGCAGGCCGATCAGCAGCGCGGCCAGGGCCGTAAAGGTCGCCAGCACGCCGGCTAGGAATACCCAGCCGTGCCGGGCGCTGCGGGCGGGGTCTTGACCGACCAGGCTCAGTACCTTGATCGACAGCACCGGCAGTACGCAAGGCATCAGGTTGAGCAGGATGCCGCCGAGCAGCGCGAGGCCCATCGCCAGCAGCAGGGTCGGATCGGTTGACGCGGTGAGGGCGGCCGGGACCACCAGGTCGAAG
>JBATKF010000472.1:0-7428 GCA_049669185.1 Sedimenticolaceae bacterium
AAGCGTACACAGGGTGCTTGTAGGCCGTGTGATAGAGCCTCGAAAGTGATATTGATGCGGAGCCGACGCCGTTAAGCAAGCGGAAGGCAGCATGGCTTACACCGAACTGGCCTGGGGTAAGCGGTCCGCCGGGGTCTGAGAGCGGGGCATGCAGGCAAGGGTCGTCCAGGAACCTGGGAGGTCTCGTTCTTTCCACCCTTGGCAGGCGGGTGCGGGCACCGCGGTAGTAAGTAGTCCAGGCCCCGGGAGTTGCCTCGCCCCGGGGAGCGAAGCGGGGCAACGGGTGGTACCGCCAAGCGAAGGCAACGAAGCGCGGCGGGACGGGGAGCGAGAAGTCGGAGTCCACTGATAGTACTGCAGAGGCCGGGGAACCCGCCCCAGGGGACCCGGTGAAGGGAAGCGGTGGACCGGACGATGGGGCTTCTTGAGGGACAGATGACTGGGACCTTGAGGCCGAGTGTCACATTTCGCGTCTTACCACTTCAGCCGGAACCCCTCAACGCCGATACTGCTCTCTGAACCCGCGTAATCTCAGGACAACAACAAGCCCGGATGCCCCATTCGATCGCCGTTCGCTCGATTCTCCTGCTGGCCCTGGCAGCTACTCTGCTCGTTTACGCCCACGGACTCAACGGCCCGTTCCTGTTCGACGACCACATCCACATTACCAAGAATCAGTGGGTCAAGATCGAATCTCTGGGCTGGGCCGACCTGATGCGCGCATGGAATTCTTCTTTCAGCGCGTTTCCCAGCAATCGGCCGCTGGCGCAGCTGAGTTTCGGCATCAACCATGCGCTGACCGGTCTGGATCCCTGGGCATTCAAGGCCACCAACCTGGCGATACATCTGCTAACCGGGGTATTGGTTTTTGTCTTTACCCGCTTGGCCTATCGCGCGGTCTGTGACGGCGCCGTTGACCGTCAACGTGAAACCCAGCTAGCCCTGGCGGCCGCTGCCGTCTGGCTTCTTCATCCGCTCTACGTCAGCACTGTACTGTACAGCGTGCAGCGCATGGCTCAGCTCTCTAGCCTCAGTCTGCTCGTCGCGCTGAGCTGTTATTTCTGGGGTCGACTGCAGATCGCGGCGGGCAAACCAGGCCTTGGGTGGATGTTGGCGGCTGCGCCCATCGCGTTGGTCGGCTTTTTGGGCAAGGAAAATACCGTATTGCTGCCGCTGCTCCTGTTGGTCAGTGAGATCACGCTGTTGCGGGGTGTTCCGCTTGCCAATCAACAGCGCCGTATTCGACTGATCTGGGCATTGTACATCGCCTTACCCTTGATCGTCGGGCTGGCCTATGTCTCCGCCCATCTGCAGCTCTTAAGCTTCGACGGACGACCGTTCACGCTGGAAGAACGTGCCCTCACCCAACCACGGGTGTTGTGGTTCTATTTGCGGCTGCTGTTTATCCCCGACATCACCGCTTTTGGCCTATTTCACGACGACATCCAGTGGTCTTCCGGCCTTTTCGATCCGCCGTCTACAGCGCTCGCCATCATCGGACTGCTCGGCCTGACGGCGGCGGCCCTCTACTTACGCGAGCGAGCCCCGGTATTCGCCTTTGCCGTGCTGTTCTTTCTCGCCAATCACGTACTCGAGTCCAGCGTTTTCCCCCTGGAGATGGTATTCGAACACCGCAACTACCTGGCCGGACTGGGGCCGCTGCTCTATCTGGCCTATGTGGTCGTCATCTGGTCAGAAGCGTTGAGATTCAGACCGCTGGTCTTGGCACTGGGCGGCTTGCTGCTGGTCAGTTATACCCTCGTTACCTACGTCAGGGTCGACAACTGGTCGAGCTATCAAAAGTTCATGCTCAGCGCCGCCGAGAATCATCCACGCTCGTCGCGTAGCAATTTTTTGGCCGGTCAGGTGCTGATCACCTCCCTGGACAAGGCCGGAGACAACGCCCCCGAACTGGCTGACGCCGCCCGAACTTTCTTACACAACGGACTGACCGCCGATCCGCGCTGCATCAACTGCTTATTTGGCCTGCTGGTGCTTGATCTGCACCAGAACAAACCGCCGGATCCGGCTGTACTGGAACGTCTGAAACAGACGCTGCGCTCGGGCTATGTCGGACCTACGAAGGTCTCCGTGAGCCAGTTCAGCTATCTGGTGGAATGGCTGCAGAGTGGCGCCGGCACGATGACAGCCGCGGATCTCGAATCGCTATTCGGCGCCGCCCTCGAGAATCCGCAATGGAATCACACCGGGCGCGCCGGCATCGAAGCGGCCTACAGAAAATACTTCGAGTTCGTTGCCCAAGATCTCGACGCAGCCCTGCAACACGCCAAGGCCGCTGTCGATGCCTGGCCCTCCCAATGGAGCTATCATATGCAGCTGGTCCAGGTGCTGCAGAAGTTGGGGAGAGACCAGGAGGCGATGGTCGCACTGGAACGGGCGGCCGGCGTCGCAGCCAATGAATCACAACAACAGCAGACGGCCGAAAAACGTGCAGAGATTGCCACTCACCGACCCGATTAAACCCATATGGACGTGACCGATCTGCCAATCGAACTCAGCATCATCCTGCCTGCGCTCAACGAGGCGCGCAGCCTGGAGCATCTGCTGCCCGACCTGAAGCAGGCCTTCCCGGACGCTGAACTCATTGTTGTTGACGACGGCTCGCAGGACGACACCGCGGCGGTCTGCGAGGCCAATGGATGCCGCGTCGTCCGCAACCCCTATCGCATGGGCAACGGCGCCGCGATAAAGCGCGGCGTACGTGCAGCCGGCGGCAAATATCTCGCGATGCTCGACGCGGACGGTCAGCACAGCGCAGGGCATCTGCGGCGCCTGTGGGCGCGGTTCCAGTCAGAAGACCTCGATATGCTCGTCGGCGCACGGTATCGCGGCGATCATGCCAGCGTGTTCAGACGTTTCGGCAACTTTGCCTTCAATCGCCTGGCGAGTTGGATGACCGGCCAGAGGATCACCGACCTGACCAGCGGGCTGCGTATCTGCAAGGCTCATCGCTTCCGCGAGTTCCTGCACCTGTTGCCGAACGGCTTCTCTTATCCGACGACCAGCACCATGGCGTTTTTTCGTTCCGGCTATTCGGTCGCCTACGAACCCATCGACGTGCAGCAGCGCGAAGGCCGCAGCCACCTGAAGATCTGGCGTGAAGGCGTACGTTTTTTGGTGATCATCTTCAAGATCGGGGCGCTGTATTCGCCGCTGAAGTTCTTTTTGCCGATCAGCGTCTTTCTGTTCCTGTCGGCCACGCTGCTGTATGGGTACACCTACCTCGAGAACGGTCGCTTCACCAACATGAGCGCCCTGCTCTACATGACCTCGCTGCTCACCTTCCTGATCGGGATGGTGTCGGAGCAGATTACCAGTCTGATGTTCGCGCGCCGCGAGCGCGAATAGCGAATGCGGCCAAATTCGCCCGAGACGTCAACAAGTGTCTAATTTTGCTGCATGAGTTTGTTGGCGTTTTGAACATTGCTCGAATCCAGCGTCCCGGCCGCCTGCAGCAACGACAGGTTGTTGAGGATATATTCGTAGCGCGATTGATCCAGGTCACGCTGAACGCGCAGCAGATCCCGCTGACTGTCCAGCACGTCGACCAGGGTACGGGTACCGACATCAAAGCCAGCCTCGGTGGCCTCCAGGGCACTCTTCGACGACACCTCCGCGGCCTCCAACGCCTTCACCAGACTGATGCTGGCCAGCACACCGCGGTAGGCGTTGCGCACCTGTGTCTCCACTGCGCGCCGTCGCTGCTCTAAAACGTCTTGTGCCGCCTGGTATTGAAACCGCGCCTGGCGGGTCGCCGCCTGGACCCCACCACCGGTATACAAGGGAATACTCAACTGTAGTCCGATGATAGCGTCGTTGCTGTCGATGCCGGTGTCGGCGTCCGATCGATCGACGGAGTATGACCCAACTAGATCGAGCGCCGGCGAGTCGGCGGCATCCTGCCGATCGATCTCTTTGAGCGCGATTTCGGCATCGTATTTCGCCGAGATAACACCGGGGTTGTTTTGCAGCGCGGTCGCTGTCCATTCATCCAGGCTCGCAGGCTGCGGCGGCTTCAATTCAATCGAGGTCTTCAGATCCGCCAGCGGTCCAGTCGGTTCTTTGGTGATCTCCACCAGGGATTCGATCGCATCATCGAGTTGGTTTTGCGCGACGATCACATTGGCGCGCGCCTGGTCATAGCGCGCCTGGGCCTCGTTCACATCGGTGATGGCGATCAGCCCGACTTCGAAACGCTGTTTCGCCTGATCCAACTGTCGGGCAATCGCCTTGACATCGGCCTCGGTGAACGTCAGCGTGTCTTGCGCCGACAGGACCCCGAAGTAGGCCTCCGTTACACGCACGATCAAGTCCTGCTCCGCGGTGGTATAGTCGATGTCGGCCTGCGCGACTTGGTCACGCGACTGATCCAGCTGGACCATCAGATCCTTACGGTATATGGCCTGGACCAACTGAAGTGCAGCACCGGCACTGCCGAATCTATCGTCATCGGCGAAAGGCCCCGAATCCTTGACATCTCTATCCGTGTAGCTGGCCTCGCCTGACAGGGACACCCCGGGCAGCAGCTGGGACTTCGCCAGCGGCTCCGCCTCCAGCGTCGCATCGCGCGTCGCCTGCGCGGCGGCCAATGTCGGGTCATTCTTCTGGGCCATCGCATACACCGACGCCAGATCCGCAGCCGAGGCGCCGATACCGTGACACAGCAGTGCAATCGCCAGTGCGATTTGCTTCATAATGCTTGCTCCCCTTCCCCGATCTTTATTGTGTGCGGAATATATCAGAGTCCGTCGGGTGAATCGCGGCCCAATTCAACGTCCGGCGCTGCGGTCCCCTGACGGCATTGGCGGCACCAACAGTTCGGGGTCGATGCGCCGGTCGCGCAAATTCATGCGCCAATCCAGGTGGGCACCCGTGACACGCCCGGTTGCGCCGACTTCGGCGACGATCTCTCCCTGCTCCACGCGCTCGCCGACAGCGGCATGGAGCTTGTGAAGGTGCAGGAACGACGACGTCAGTCGATGGCCGTGGTCGATGATCAGGGTGCCGCCGGAAAAAAACATGTCCGGCTCGGCCAGGGTCACGACACCTGGCGCGGGAGCACGTACCGGCGTGCCGACTGGGGCGGCCACGTCGACGCCGAAGTGAGGGCGGCGAGGCTCCCCGTTCAAGACCCGCTGGCTGCCATAGACCCCCGTGATAGGGCCGAGCACTGGCCAGGCGAAGCCGGTGAGAAAATCCTGGCGGTCGTCGTCGAGCGCCCGCGCCTTCTTCACCGCCACTGCGTCGCGTCGGATCCGCGCCAGATCCTCCGGTGAGCGCGGCGTGACCTTGCGCTCCGGCAGGCCATCGATCCGCTGGATGCGGTATTCACGCTCGGCCACCTGCAGGGTCTCGTTTACCACCATGCCGTTCGGCAGGCCGATGCGAAGCGCGGAGTTGGCCGGCGCGTCGCGCGTGAATCCAACCAGGAAATTCCCTTGCGGGCTGACCCGCACCGGCTGATCATCCTGCCAGACCCTGCTGCCCGGCGTCGTGCTGCCGACCATCAGGCCACCCTGGATCGCCTCCCCACTAAGGCGGTAAGGCACATCGGCCGGTTGTTCCTCCGCGCCCAGCGGCAGCGACCAGATCAGTAGTGAGACAAAGCCCAGCGCAGCAAATGGCACCGCGTATTTCCCTGTAGTTTACAGACCAAGCCGGATTGTACAGATCGCTTTGTTAGACTGGCCAGATGGCAAGCACCACCGCTCAGGCCCCGACCCCCCGCTCCACAGTCTACACCTGGTCGGAAGTGATCCAAATGATCGCGAGTCACCGCCGCGAGCTGGTCGCCGCCAATCTGATCGCGATCCTCGGTGCGCTGGCCGCGGTGCCCGTACCGTTGCTGATTCCGCTGCTGGTCGACGAGGTGCTGCTGGAAAAACCGGGCGCCGCGGTGGGTTGGATGAACGCCACCTTCCCGGACGCCTGGCACGGCCCCACACTGTACATCGGCGCCATACTGGCCCTGACGATGGTGCTGCGTCTGCTGACATTGATCTTCAACGTCTGGCAGACCCGCGAGTTCACGGTGATCGCCAAGGACGTGATCTTCAGCATTCGACGTACCCTGTTGCAGCGCCTCGAGCGTTTCTCCATGGCCGAGTATGAGACCCTCGGCAGCAGTACCGTCGCCTCGCACCTGGTCACTGATCTCGACGCCATCGATCAGTTCGTCAGCCAGACCACGAGCAAGTTCATCGTCGCCGTCCTCAGCGTGCTCGGTACCGCCTTTGTGCTGCTGTGGATGCACTGGCAGCTTGCGCTGTTCATCCTGCTGCTGAACCCGGTGGTGATCTACCTGACGACGGTATTCGGGCGCCGCGTAAAGCGCCTCAAGGCGCGTGAGAACAGCGCCTATCAGGTTTTCCAGGAGTCGCTTGCCGAGACCCTGGACGCGATCCAGCAGATTCGCGCCAGCAACCGGGAACGCCATTATGTCCAGCGGGTCATCGATGCGGCCGGCAAGATTCGCGATCACTCGGCGACCTTCACCTGGAAGAGCGATGCCGCCAACCGCCTGTCGTTCATGGTGTTCCTGTTCGGATTCGACATCTTCCGTGCGCTGTCGATGTTCATGGTGCTGTTCTCGGACCTCACCATCGGCGAGATGCTGGCCGTCTACGCCTACCTCTGGTTCATGATGACGCCGGTGCAGGAGATCCTGAATATCCAGTACGCCTATCTCGCCGCCAAGGCCGCCCTGGCGCGCATCAACCAGCTGATGGACGTCGGCCTCGAGCCCCATTATCCAAACGAGCAGGATCCCTTCCGTGGCGTGCGCACGACCAGTATTCGGGTGGAAAACGTCAGCTTCCGCTACGGCGACGGCCCGTTGGTGCTCGACAACGTCAACCTGCAGATCGCCGCCGGTGAGAAGGTCGCCCTGGTCGGCGCCAGTGGCGGCGGCAAGACCACACTGGTACAGATCCTGCTGGGTCTTTACCTGCCGGAACACGGACAGGTCTGCTTCAATGGCGTGCCGGTCACCCGGATCGGCCTCGATGTGGTTCGCGACAACGTGGCTACGGTGCTGCAGCATCCGGCTCTGTTCAACGACACGGTGCGCAACAACCTGACGCTGGGTCGCCCGACCGTAGACGAAGAGCTGTGGCGCGCGCTCGACGTCGCCCAGCTTTCGGCGGTGGTGCGTAGCCTGTCGGACGGGCTCGACACCCTGATCGGGCGCGATGGCATCCGCCTGTCCGGCGGACAGCGCCAGCGCCTTGCGGTGGCCCGGATGGTATTGAGCGACCCCAAGGTGGTGATTCTCGACGAGGCCACATCCGCGCTGGACACCACCACCGAACAGCATCTGCATACCGCCCTGCAGGCCTTCCTCGCCGATCGCACCACGCTGATCATTGCGCATCGCCTGAGCGCAGTCCGCCAGGCCGATCGCGCACT
>JBATKF010000473.1:0-5725 GCA_049669185.1 Sedimenticolaceae bacterium
GGTAGAGCCTGGTCCCTACGACATCGCCGGCACGCCGTGCGAGGGCGTGATTCGGGAGGGCAAGCTGTTCCAGATCCCGGACCGCGTGATCGAGCATTACCCGAAGAACACCTTCCTGCGCGACTACGACCTGGTGAGCTACACGGGGATGCCGTTCAGAGATTCCGCGGGGCGGATAATCGGTCATCTGGCGGTGCTCGACTCCAAGCCGATACCAAATGAAGCGCGCTACCTGGCGCTGTTCGAGATCTTCGGCAATCGCGCCGCGGCCGAGATGCGCAGGATCCATGCAGAGGAGGAACTGAGGCAGCGCGAAGAAAGACTGAGCCGCCTCATCGACGGGGCACTCGACGCCATCCTCGACTTTGACGAGCACCTGCATATCTACCTGGCCAATCCGTCAGCCCGACAGATGTTCACCGGCGACAGGGCTGGCGCCCCGCCTGCCGCGATGCAGGACTGCTTTACCGACGACAGCGTTCGACTGCTGCAGCAGACCATGCAGGGTTTTGCCGCCACGCCGCATCGCAGACAGGCCTGGATCGGCAACCACCTGCGTGGCGTACGAACCGATGGCACGACCTTCGATGTGGAGGCGACCCTGTCCCAGGGATCCGATCGGGATGCTGCCGCGTTCACCCTGATACTCAGGGACCTGCATGCGCTGCACGATGCCGAGCAGCATATCCGGCAATTGCAGCGCCAGGCCGATCACTTGCGCGACGAACTCGACGCGCTGCAACAGCGTGGCCGGATTGTCGGCCATAGCCCCGCGTTCAAGGCGGCATTTGCCAAGGCGGCGCAGGTCGCCTCCACCGATGCCACCGTGTTGCTGCTGGGCGAGACGGGCAGCGGCAAGGAGGTGTTTGCCCGCACCATCCACGAGGCCAGCGCGCGTGCCGACAGGGTCCTGGTTACCGTCAACTGTGCGGCGATACCGCGCGACCTGGTGGAGAGCGAGTTTTTCGGCCACGTCAAAGGCGCGTTCACAGGTGCGACCTCGCGCCGCGATGGACGCTTCCTGCGTGCCGACGGTGGCACGATACTGCTCGACGAGATCGGCGAACTGCCTTTGGATCTGCAGGCCAAGCTGTTGCGCGTGTTGCAGGAGGGCGAGTTCGAACCGGTCGGCGCATCGCAACCCTGCCGCGTAGATGTCCGCGTGATCGCGGCGACCAACCGCAATCTGGCCGATGCCGTGCGCCGCGGTCTGTTCCGCGAGGACTTGTATTACCGGTTGAACGTCTTCCCGATCGAGATCCCACCGCTGCGCGAACGCGGCGACGACATCCTACCGCTGGCGGAACTCTTCGCCACGCGTGCCGCCGAGCGCTTTGGTCGACCGCACAAGCGCCTGCACCCGGAGCACGCCAGGCGCCTGCGGTCATATCACTGGCCCGGCAACGTCCGCGAGCTGCAGAACATCGTCGAACACGCGGTCATCACTTCGCCGGACGAGTGGCTCTATCCCGAGGTCGTACTGCACCACCCAAAGCGCAAAGATACGCCCGGTGAGCCCCGCGCACAGATCCCGATCATGACCGCCAACGAAGTCCGCGATCTCCAACGCCTCAATATTGTCCGTGCCCTCGACGCCTGCGATGGGCGCATCTCCGGCGCGCAGGGCGCCGCTGCCATGCTCAACCTCAAACCTTCCACGCTGCGCTCGCAGATGAAAGCGCTCGGCATCGGCGGTGAGTCGGCCTGAGTCGCGGCCGATCACGACGCGACATGCCGCAAATCAAATCGCGAGATCTCGCGATTGACGAGATTTCGCGATCAAGACACCACACCTAAAGCTGAATAATGGATTGATTTTTAAGCTGTTGTTGCACACTGCAAGTCCTGGCCCGAATTTCGCTTTTCGTACTGCATACGTCATTAGCTGCGCACAACTGCTTCGTTTTTGCGCTTCGCAGAGGGTACGTGAATGAGGACTATCAGTGGGGGCTGTCTGTGTGGCGCAATCCGCTATCGGGCCGAGACGGAGCCGGTGATGGTGGCCGTATGTCACTGCACGACCTGCCAAAAGAACAGCGGCTCGGCGTTCTCGACCAACATCGCACTGCCGGTGGAGGCGGTGGAGTTCACGGGCGATACGCCGGCCAGCTACGAGGAGCGGGCAAGCGCCGACAGCCCACCTTTCTACCGCGCGTTCTGTTCGCGTTGCGGCTCGCCCGTCAGCGGGCGCGGCGATGCCTACCCGGGGATTATTTTCGTCAAGGCGGGGACCCTGGACGACCCGTCCTGGGTCAGCCCGAGCGTGCACATCTGGTGCACGGAAAAGCAGCCCTGGGTGACGCTCGATCACTCGACGCCACAGTTGCCGGCAGGACCCGGTTCCTGACCTGAGCAAATGGTGCAAACAGTGTCTGGCGCACGAACCTCGGCCGAGCCGGGGCAGCGGCAAAAATAAAAATGAAACTGCCGGAGTAACGGAAAATGACAAAACCAGGCAAACATCGTAGTCCGCGTGCCGCATACCGCGGTCGCCGCACGGCATGCTTCGTCGTCTGCCTTTTACCGACGCTTGCGTTTGCGCTGCCGGTAGAAGTGGATCAGAGGAGCTATGGCGCGTACCTGGATCTACGTGCCCGCGCAGGATTCGACCCAACTTCGACCGGCGAAAGGGTCAGCTATGGTACTGGGGAATCCGACACCGACTTTTTCCGAACGCTCTCATTTTTCCGCGCCGACGCCGTGCAGAATATCGACACGGTCGGTGCCAGCACCCCTACCGCAGAGGCAAGTGGCTCGGTGCTGCACACGGCAACCCTGTCGCAGGACGCAGGGCTGGGCAACCTGCTGCGCATCGAGGACCTGTTCCAGGCCGATGGCACGGTGAACTACAACTCAACGTCCTCCGGCGGTTATGCCAGAGCGCGTTCGGAGGGCACCCTGTATGTGAGCTTTTCGGTGTACGAGCCGGTCCGCTATGCCCTGGACCTGAGCATGCAAGACGATTCAGGTTCTGCAGGCGACCTCGGCTATTTTCAGCTCACGGGACCATCGCTGGCATACAGCGCAGGCACCGGATCCGGGCCTGTCGAAGCGCATCTCACGGGTGTCCTCGATCCCGGGTTTTACGTGCTGAACACGACGGCGATCATCTCTAACGAAGAAACCCGATTCCTGTCCCGGACCAACGGCCCGCTCAGTATGTCGTACCTGCTGCAACTCTCCCCCGCCGTACTCGAGCAGACCTGGAACAACAGCGCCGGGGGTGGCTACGCAACCGCCGGCAACTGGGATAACAACACGCCACCCACAGCCTTCAGCATGGCCAGGTTTGATCTGCCCGACAGCTATGCCGTGACCTTCGACACCGATGCGGAGCTGGCCGGCCTGCAGGTGCGCGATGGCCAGGTTGGGTTCGCTCTGCAGGATCACCGACTCGCGGTGAACGGCATAGGCAGCCTGCTGCTCGAGTCCACCAGCGGTGCGCCGGCCGAGCTGCGCATCGATGGCGGCACCCTGGCACTGGATGGCAACGAGATCGGACGCAGCGGTCAGGGCCGACTGGTGTTCGAGAACGGTGCAACCCTCGACGGCAGTCCGTCGCTGACACTGGGCACCCTGGCGGGCGCATCGGGTGCGCTGATTGCGACGGGCTCGGCCGGTGGAGGCACGCCGACCAGCGTCGGCCTGCTCCGCCTGAGCGTCGGTAACGCGGGGAACGGCGTTGTGCAGGTATTGGATGGCGCGGAGCTGGTCGCCGGTCATATGACCGTTGCCTTCGAGCCGGGCGGCAGCGGACATTTCGATGTCGTGGGCCCAGGGTCGGAACTGACGGTGCAGCCGGGCATCGGCGGCGGAACCGGCGACGGCACGCTGCTGATCGGCGTCCGCGGCAACGCCTCGTTCAATGTCAGCAATGGCGCCAGGGTCGACACCTTTCGCACCGAAATGGGGGTTCACGCAACCGCCGTCACCAGTGGCCTGATCAGCGGCGCGGGCACGCTGTGGCGAACCGACACGGCGTTCGTCGTGGGTGGCGACCTGGCGACGCTGACCGTCGAGGATGGCGCGAAGCTGCAGGTGCAGCGGTTCGAGCTGGGGAATACGTCGACCTACGCGCTGGATCCCCTGTCCGTGGTCGAGTTCAACGGCGCGGGAACGCAACTGAATGCCAGCGGCTCGATCCTGACCGGCGGCCATGCTCGGCTGTTCATCGCCGACGGCGCCCAGATGACGTCCGACGTCCTCTGGGTACAACAGGGTTCCACGATCGAGCTTTCCGGTCCAGGCACGCGTGGCAGCGTCGATGGAACGGGAGATTCGCTCATCGTCTTCGGTGGTTCCTCGCTGCAGATCGCCGGCGGCGCACAGCTGCAGTCGCGCTCGGCCCGGCACTACATCGGCATCAACGAGGTCGGTACCGGTTATGTCACGGTCAGCGGACCGGGGTCGACCTGGGACATGGGGCTGACCGACCTGTTCCTCGGCTTCAACCGCGTCGGTGCCGACGTCGGGCGCGGCAACCTGCGGCTGGAAAACGGCGCGACCGTGATTGCGCATGACATCTTCGTCGGCGGCTTGAGCAGCATCGAGGGTGGCTACAGCACGCTGGCGGCAAACGTGCACCTGCTGGGGGGGACGCTGTCGCCGGGGCTATCGCCCGGCCCGTTGTTCATCGACGGGGATTACTCCCAAGACGCCCTGTCGCAATTGATCATCGAGATCGCCGGTCTTGCGCCGGGCACCGAGTACGACTTCCTCGATATCACCGGTAACGCGAGCCTGGCCGGCGAGATCATCCTGCGCTTTCTCGACGGCTTTGCCCCGCAGGTGGGTGACAGCTTTGATTTTTTGCGGGTTGCCGGCGTGCTGGACATCGGCGACGCGCTGTTGCGCATCGAGAACCTGGCCGATGGGTTCGACTACAACGTCATGACGGCCAACGGACGGCTCTCCCTGGTCGCGCTGAACGATGGGAGATTCCTGGCTGATGACACCAGTGGGGTGGCGTCGCCCGGGTCGTTCGCCTTGCTCGCACTCGGACTGCTGGTCTTGCCGGTGCGACGCGGCAAGCAACACCTGTCAGGCGATTCCACGATCGCCGGCGGTGCGCGTAACGGGTTTGGGTGTATTGCACGACAGCCAGGGTTGGCGGTGTGAGTTTGTTTACGCTCGTTGCGCTCTGCCTGCCGGGCGCTGCGGGCAACACGCGGTCTGAAAGTCAGTTACCTGTCAGCCCGGAGATTGCTGAGCGACCCTGACAGGTTCGCGAAACGCTTTGCCGAGGGAAATCAAAATGAAAACAGGTGGAATCCGCTACACAATCACAGGTATCGCGCTGCTGCTCGTCGCCGGCTCCGCGGCTGCGCTCCCGGTGTTCACCGCCGGCTGGGGGCTCAATACCACCAATGCGCCACTCGACGCTGCCTTGAGCGAGAACACGCCGGTCTCCGGTGGAAACAGCCGCACAACCCCGTGGCCTTTCAACCCGGCGCTCGAGTTTTACACCGTCACCGCCTCGGCCGACGCCAACCGCGGCGTGGTGGGGGTGCTTGCGCGCATCTCGGTGGCGCGCAACACCAGCCTCCAGACCTCGCGAGTGGCGGCAGTCGCTGGGATGCAAGGCACCGTGAATCTCTGCGCGCCAGGGGGTGCGCCCGGCGTCTGCACGCCCCCACCGCTTGGCGTCCCGGTGCCCATCCCTTACCCAAACGTCCGTCTGACGACGACCCACACGCAGACGGGCGGCAACTCGCTCGCAACGCTG
>JBATKF010000474.1:0-29246 GCA_049669185.1 Sedimenticolaceae bacterium
GGCGGGGCGCGTTGACTGAGCAACTACTGCGCGTGCGGCGAGTGGCGTTCGGTGAGCCGCGCGATGTCACCGCCTACTTGGACCTGCTCGATGCCTATGCGCGTGACCCGATGGGCGCAGGCCGCCCATTGCCCGAGGCGGTGCGGACGCGCCTCGCCGCCGATCTGGCAGGCCTCCCGGGGGCACATTGTCTGCTCGCCGAAAAGGGTGCAGAGGCGGTCGGATTTGCGACCTGCTTCGTTGGCTATTCGACCTTCCTGGCACGTCCCTTGCTCAACATCCACGATATCGCCGTACTGCCGGAATGGCGCGGTCGATCCGTGGCACAGGCCCTGTTGGAGGCGATTGCGGAACTGGCGCGGCAACTCGGCTGCTGTCGCTTAACCCTTGAGGTCAGAGAGGACAACCCGCGCGCGCGCTCTCTCTACGAGCGAGCGGGGTTTACCGCGGCACAATGCAGCCTGTTCATGGAAAAGACGCTGTGAGGTCGCGGCTCTAAAACAAACGCCCCGCGATGCGGGGCGTTTCTCCATCCACCGTTAAACCTGTTCTCTAAACCGCAAGCTTCAGTGTGAGCGGGAGTATAAGGCCCGAAACGCAATCCAAAAAATTAGCGAGCATTAATAGTCTTGCCAGACGAACGTGACTGCGTGATCGATCCCGGGCGCCGGCGCATATGGAGCCCGGGATTCATTTCACCCAGACCCGGGGCGTCCTAAACGGTTCTGCCGGTTGTACCACAGCACTGGCACCAGGGCGGCCAGGAAGGTCGCGGCCATGGACTCGTTTGCCGAACCGCCATAGGCCAGCACCGCGAACCCGGCAGCGCCGCCCAGGACGCTGCTGAGCAGCCCAGTACGAAGGAGACGGCAGCGTGCGCAAACTTTCTCTCGCATGGGTTGGAGCATAGCCCGATTTAGGCCCGGCGCAGCCAACCTGCAAATCTCACTGTTTGTCGTCGCGAGAGTGTCGAGACGCCGCCATGGCGTGGCGCACGCAGTAAAGGACGGTGAAGACGTAGCTGACACCACGTCGAACCGGCTGTAGCGAGTACGCCCCGCTAGCCTGCAGCAGGGAATCGGGTAGAGATTTGCAGGCTAGAGGCCCATGCCGGTCGTGAACAGCGTCGAGATCAGCTGCTCGACTGGCGCATTATCGTCGGTCAGCACCGGCACATCGGGCTGACGCGAGGCCGGTTGCCCAATGCGCTCGGTCACCCGGACCCAGCGCCGCTGCGGGCGCATGGCGGCATGCAGGCGCTGCCTGCCCGAGGCCATGGCGGTCTCCACATTGGCGGCACTGATCACATAGGTCACGCGCGCCTCGGCCGCCGGCACCTCATCCAACCATACGTCGACGTAATCGAAGACCGTCGCCAGCGTCTTCACCAGGGCCTGTGCCAGGCGACCGTTCGGGTAGGCATCGACCAGATTCAGTACATAGATGCCGTCATCGGCGAGGCGTTGCCGCAGCAGGCGGGCAAATTCCTGGGTCACCAGGTGATACGGGACGGCGACGTCATGAAAGGCGTCACCGACGATGATATCGAACCGTTCATCCCCCGGTAGCGCGCGCAAAACCGCGCGCGCATCGCCGTGGATGACGCGCATGTCGCGGTCGTCGAGAAACAGCTCGTCGCGCGCGGTCTGCGTGACCATGGGGTCCAACTCGGCAACCGTGATCTCGACCGGCAGGCTGGCCAACCACAGCGCCCGCGGCTGCGTGAAGGCGCCGCCACCGATGAAAAAGGCGCGCAAACTACCCTTATCGTGATGGTGACGACACATCAACTCCTGCATCAAATGCACATAGGGCGCGCTCAGGAAGGTGCCGTCGTTCTCGACGTTCGTGCCATGCAGCAGATGGTCCAGCACCAGGCTGCGCGCCTGGCCCAGCACCGGATCGACGCCCTCGTCGACGGTGCGGATGCAGAAATAGCTGCTCTCCCGGTCACACGGCGAGGCCAGCGCCGGATTGAAGAAGGTGCCGAGACCAAGCACTGCCGCTCCCAGCAGGGCGACGGTCGTCACGACGGTCCGCCGACGGTTGACCAGCGGCCGGATGAACAACAGACCACTGAGCAACAGCATCAGGCCGCAGGCCAAGACCACATTCCGCGATCCCATGGCCGGTATCAGCCACCAGGCGGCAGCAAAGGTGCCGAGAATACTGCCCGTGGCGCCCAGCGCATGCATCATGCCGACGATGTGTCCGGTGCGGGAACTCTGTGCGAGCGCCAGGGTGGTCAGCAGCGGAGTCACGATGCCGATCAGGATCGCCGGCAGCAGAAACAAGGCGAGCACCAGAATCAGGCTAGTGCTGAGGATGGACAACGCATAGCCGTCCAGGCCGCGCGCCGTGGCCAGCAGCAGCCACGGGATCAGCAGTGCCGACAATCCGGCCGCGATCAATACGCTGCCGGCCGCTTCGGCCGTCGCCTGCCGGTCGGCCCAGGCACCGCCCAGTGCATTGCCGATCGACAGACCCGCCAGCACGACGCCGATCACCGCCGACCAGGTATAGAGTGAGACACCCACATAGGGCGCAATCAGGCGCGCGGCGACGATCTCGAGTACCAAGAGCAAGGCCGAGCTCAGAAACACGATGACGGCGTACAGGGTGATTTTGCGCTGTTTGGGATCCATCGTGTAGTGATCCAGCGCCGGCTCCCGTCGTCATCCATCGGATGGCGCGCCAGCCGTCGCCTTCAGTAGTGCGGTGGCGGCGGCTCCTCGGCTGTCGCGTCACCGAGTGGTGAGGGTCGCAACGCATGCAGCATCTGCCCGACCTGCGCCAGATCGGCGCGCAGTTGTGCGATCAGCAAGTCCTGCTGCGCCACGGCGCGGTTCAGGGTCTCTATCGCCATCTCCTGGTGGGTCAAACGGATTTGCAGATCCTCGAGTTGGTGTTCGGTCATCCCAGCCACCGCCGCGCATTCCGGAACAGGCGGCGCCAGGGCGCATCCTCCAGCCAGTCATCCGGATGCCAGGAGTTCTGCACCGCGCGCACGACGCGTTCCGGATGCGGCATCATGATAGTCACCCGACCGTCAGCGCTGCTCAGGCCCGCGATTCCCTGCGGCGAACCGTTTGGATTGGCCGGGTACCGCTCGGCCACTTCACCGCTGTTCTCGATGAAACGCAGTGCCACCTGGGACGCGACCGACCTCAATTGTTGCGCGCTGGCTAATTCAGCCCGTCCTTCACCGTGCGCAACGGCGATCGGCAGGCGCGAGCCGGCCATGCCGTCAAGCAGGACCGAAGGGGTCTGCTGCACCTCGACCATGACGAAGCGCGCCTCGAACTGCTCCGAGCGATTGCGCACGAAGCGGGGCCAGTGTTCGGCCCCGGGGATCAGCGCCTTCAGGTTCGACAGCATCTGACAACCGTTGCACACGCCCAGGCTGAAGGTATCCGGACGCTCGAAGAAGGCACGGAACTGGTCCCGCGCACGATCGTTGAACAAGATAGACTTCGCCCAACCCTCGCCCGCGCCCAGGACATCGCCGTAGCTGAAACCCCCACAGGCCGCCATGCCCTGGAAATCGCGCAGGTCCATGCGGCCGGCGAGGATGTCGGACATGTGGACGTCGACGCATTCGAAGCCCGACTTGTTGAACGCGGCCGCCATCTCGAGCTGGCCATTGACGCCCTGCTCTCGCAGAATGGCGACACGCGGTCGTCGACGCTCGACAAAGGGCGCGGCTACATCGTCATTGTGATCGAAGGTCAGCTGCACCGACAGGCCGGGGTCGACCTCCGCAATACGTGCGAACTCCTCCGCGGCGCACTGCGGGTCGTCGCGCAAGGCCTGCAGCTGCCGGGTGGTCTCCGACCAGGCCTGCTGCAGCGACGCCCGGTTGCCTTCGAATATCGTCCGTCCCGCATGCCGCACACGGATCGCGTCGTTGTCGGTCACTGTGCCGATCAGCTGGCAGCAGGCGCCCAGTCCGGCATGCTCGAGTGCGTTCATTACGTCGTCACTGTCACTGTGACGTACCTGAAGCACCGCCCCCAGCTCTTCGTTAAACAGCACGTCCAGGTCCTGCTGGGCCAGCCCGGACAGATCGATCTCCAGACCACAGCGGCCGGCGAAGGCCATTTCGCACAGGGTCGTGAACAGGCCGCCGTCGGATCGGTCGTGATAGGCGAGCAGAAGGCGATCGCGATTCAGCTCCTGCATCGTATGAAACAATGCCTTGAGCAGCGCCGGATCATCGACGTCAGGGGCCCTATCGCCGATCTGCCGATACACCTGCGCAAGCGCCGAGCCGCCGAGGCGGTTTCTCCCCTGGCCGAGATCGATCAGCACCAAGTCGGTATCACCGAGGTCCGTGCGCAACTGCGGGGTCAGGGTCTGCCGCACGTCGCCGACCGGGGCGAACGCGGAGACGATCAGCGACAGGGGTGCCGTCATCGCTCGCAGCGCGCCGTCGTGCTGCCAAACCGTCTTCATTGACATCGAATCCTTGCCGACGGGTATCGCGATACCGAGCGCCGGGCACAGCTCCATACCCACCGCCTGCACGGCATCGAACAGCCGTGCATCCTCACCCGGATGACCGGCCGCCGCCATCCAGTTGGCCGACAGCTTCACATCCCCCAGCCGGCCTATCGCGGCCGCGGCCAGATTCGTCAGGGCCTCGCCGATCGCCATGCGCGCCGATGCGGCGGCATCAAGCAGGGCCAGCGGGGTGCGTTCCCCCAGACTCATCGCCTCGCCGCGGTAGCCATCGAAGTCCGCCGCGGTGACGGCTAGATCCGCTACCGGCACCTGCCAGGGACCGACCATCTGGTCGCGCGCGACCATACCGGTGACGCTGCGGTCACCGATGGAGATCAGGAATGTCTTGTTGGCAACGCTGGGCAGCCGCAGAACGCGCTCGGCCACCTCGGCAACACTCACGTCATCGAGCGCCAGCGGTCGCAGCAGCGGCTTCTCCCGGCGTACATCGCGGTGCATGCGCGGTGGCTTGCCGAACAGCAGAGACATCGGCATATCGATCGGCTTGGCATCGAAATGACTGTCGCCCAGCACCAGCCGTTGCTCTGCGCTCGCCTCGCCGACGATCGCATAGGGACAGCGCTCGCGCACACAGATCGCCTCGAACTCCGCCAAGCGCTCGCGCGCAACGGCCAGCACATAGCGTTCCTGCGCCTCGTTACACCAGATCTCCATCGGCGACATGCCGGGGTCGTCGTTCGGTACGGCACGCAGTTCGAAATTGCCGCCGCGCGCCGCATCGTGCACCAGTTCAGGCAGCGCATTGGACAGTCCGCCGGCGCCGACATCGTGGATGAACAGGATCGGATTGACCTCGCCGCGCTGCCAGCAGCGGTCGATCACCTCCTGACAGCGCCGCTCCATCTCTGGGTTGGCGCGCTGCACAGAGGCGAAGTCCAGGTCTTCCGCCGAGGTGCCCGAGGCCATCGATGACGCCGCCCCGCCGCCGAGGCCGATCAGCATCGCCGGCCCGCCCAGCACGACCAGAGGCGTGCCGGCGGGGAAGGCATCCTTTTCGATATCTCGATGACGGATGTTGCCCACCCCGCCGGCGAGCATGATCGGTTTGTGATAGCCGCGCAGCTCGTCCGCCGTGGCACCCGGTACCCGTTCCTCGAAGGTGCGAAAATACCCGAGAAGATTGGGGCGGCCGAACTCGTTGTTGAATGCGGCCGCGCCGATCGGTCCCTCGAGCATGATGTCGAGTGCGCTCACGATCCGGCTCGGTCTGCCGAAATCGGCCTCCCAGGGCTGCTGCGCCCCCGGAATGCGGAGATTGGACACCGAGAAACCGCACAGCCCCGCCTTGGGCTTGGCGCCTTTACCGGTCGCCCCCTCGTCGCGGATCTCGCCGCCGGCGCCGGTTGCGGCCCCCGGGTCCGGCGAGATTGCCGTCGGATGGTTGTGCGTCTCCACCTTCATGAGGATGTGGATGTCCTCATCGTGCCGCCCGTAAACCGCGCTCTCGGGATCAGGATAGAATCGGTAGCCCTCGCTGCCGCGGATCACCGCGGCGTTGTCCCGGTATGCCGATAGCACATCATCCGGCGCCTGCTCGGTGGTGTTGCGGATCATGCCGAACAGCGAGTGGGCCTGCGCCTCGCCATCGATCGTCCAGCTCGCGTTGAAGATCTTGTGTCGACAGTGTTCCGAGTTGGCCTGCGCGAACATCATGAGTTCGACGTCACTCGGGTTGCGGCCAAGCGCGACAAAACTCTCGACCAGGTAATCGACCTCGTCGTCCGACAGCGCCAGACCGAGATCCGCGTCCGCGGCCAGCAGGGCCTCGCGCCCGCCGCGTAAGATATCGACGGCGACGAAGGTGCGAGGCTCTGTCTGTTCGAAAAGCCTTGTCGCTTCATTCAGGCCTGCGAGCACCACTTGGGTCATGCGATCGTGCAGGCGCGCCGCCAGCCCGGCGTAAGCGCCACGCTCCAGCATGTCGCCTTCGACCCAATAGGCGATGCCGCGCTCGATGCGCCGAATGCGCCGCAGACCGCAGTTGTGCGCAATGTCGCTTGCCTTGCTGGACCAGGGCGAAATGGTCCCAGGACGTGGGACCACCAGGAACAGGCGGCCTGCCTCGGAGGCATCACCCTGTTTCGGGCCATAGGTCAGGAGCCGTTCCAGCAGCGCCGCTTCCGATTCACTCAGCGTGCCGTCGAGATCGATGAAGTGCACAAAGCGTGTGCTGAGTTGAACGTCGGTGCCGGCAATATCGGCCAGCTGCGCCCGAAGCTTGTCTAGGCGGAATTCGGAGAGGGCAGGCGCGCCGCGCATTGTGAGCATGAGGACCCCACGGAATGATGCCGGATGGGAAGCGCCGCATGATACTGCAGCCGGCGCGCGGCGTCAGGCCGTGATCGGAAACCAGTCGCTTGCCTGGTCCTGTAACAGCAGGCTCAGGCAGTCGTCCAGTCCTTCCGAGACCGCAGCCAGCGCGGCCAGCACCAGTTCCGGCGAGTTGTTTTTCTCACTCAGATGCGCCCCTACCAGGTGACGCAGGCGTCGATGGTCGATGCGACGCAGAAAATCGGCCGCCTGCGCATTGTTCAGATGCCCGTATTGACCGCCGACCCGGGCCTGAAGGCTCGGCGGATAGGGTCCGCTGGCCAGCATGTCGGCGTCGTGGTTGCACTCGAGCAACAGCGCATCGACGCCGTCAAATGCCGCGACCACCCGCGGCGTGATACTGCCGATATCGGTCAACAGTCCGAGGCGGGTGCCAGCGTGCTCGAACACGAACTGTGTCGGCTCACGCGCGTCATGCGGCACCGGCACCGGGGTGATCCGCAATCCCCCAATGGTCAGGTCCCCGCCGTGGCTGGAGAACAATTGCAGATCGGGGAGACGGCCAAAATCGGCGGCATGTCGGGTGCCGTGGGTCATCCACACCGGGAGGTTGAATCGACGCGCGACGGCGCCGACCCCGCGCATGTGGTCGCCATGCTCGTGAGTCACCAGGATCGCCGACAGGCCAGCGGGGTCGAGACCGAGATGATCGCAGCGGCCCAGTAATTCGCGCGCGGCAAAACCACAGTCAACCAGCACCCGGGTCTCACCCGCCTCGATGACGGTCGCATTGCCGCGGCTGCCGCTACCCAGGGAGGCAAAGCGGAAGGCCATCGGCGCTCAAGCGACCCAGTCGGGCGTCACCGGCGCGGGCATCACATGCCCGGACCGCCGCAGGGCGGCTGCGGTCGGACGCGGCCAGAATTCCGCAGATACATCTGCAGGCCCGTCAGCGAATCTGCTCGTGCAACAGGGTCAAGATCCGCTGCGCCGTCGGCGAGCTTTCCACCTCGCCCTGCTCGTTGGCTACCACGGCCACCGTCTGTCCAGCCGGATTGGTGCTGACCTTGATTTGATAACGATTCACCTTGTCCACTTCGTCGTCCGCCCAAAACGCCAGGCTGGACAGCCAACCCTTGTCTGCATCTTGCTTGCTGGGGTCGTTGTACCGGACATAGTAGACGCCCGCCGAACGGTCGCGGTCCTCGACCGCGAAGCCGACCCGGTCGAGCGACAGGCCAATCAGGCGCCAGGAGCGTTCGAAGGACTCGTCGATGATCAGCTGGGTGCCGTCACTGGTGTTTAGCAGCTGCGAGCGGTCCTGTTTGCGTCCGCTGCCGGCCGCCAATTGTGCCCTGGCCCTTTCGTCGGCGGCACCGAGGTAGACCATCAGGCGCCGCAGCATTTCATATTCAAGCTCGGGGTCCCGCTCTCGGGTGGTCCACACGGTCCGCTCGACTTCGCCTTCATTTGTCGAGACAACCTCCTCCTCCATCCCGAAGTGAGTGAGAAAGATCTCTGTTTGGTCGTTTGCAGTTCGTTCCAAGCGCACGCGATACTGGTCTCGGAGGCCGGTTTCATAAAACCCTTCGAAGGCCTTGCGAATGGTATTCGTTATAAAATCCCGCTTGATGTTCGCGCGGTTCTCGAGCCAAGAGGTGCGCATAAGGCCCACCGTGGGGTCCTGCTCGAGCAGCAGGATGCCGTTCTCCTGCCAGAAATCGACGATCCGCGGCCAGACATCCTCGACCGGTGCGTTGACCAGCAGCCAGCGCTCGTCCCCGTCTCGCTCTACCTTGATGTCACGCATTTCGGGCAGCACACTGCCGCCAGCGGCCGTGCGGCGCGCGCTGGCATCGATACCACGCAGGCGCCGATCGGTGAGATATTCCGAGTAGCTGGTTGATGCACCGCCGAGGGTGTCGGGCACGCTCATGCGGTCATTGATGCGATCGGAGGTCAGATCAGGCGGCAACTCTAGATTGCGCACTGCCTCTTTCTCGCGTTTGTACTCGACCGCCTTGTCGGGCAGAACCTCGTCCACGTTGACGCTGCTGCATGCTGCCAGGCCGGTCGCGAGCAATGTCAGGAGCAGATTACGCGACAGCTTTTTCATCATAAGTTTTGATTTCCCGCGACGCCGCACCAGGCAGCGCGCTGCTGACGAACTCACAGTATGCCGGCCCGCTGCATCGCGGTGCGCAATGGATCATGCATCGAATCTGAGAACCAGGTAAGGGGCAGACGGATACCGCGCTCGATCATACCCATTTCGGCCAGGGCCCATTTGACCGGTATCGGGTTGGACTCCAGAAACAGTTTGTCGTGCAGTCCCGCAAGGTCTGCGTCGAGTGAGGCTGCCTTTTCCCTGTCGCCCGCCAGGGCGGCCGCACACATCGCATGCATGGCCGCGGGCGCCACGTTCGCCGTGACCGAGATATCCCCGTTGGCGCCGCTCAGTATAGCCTCGCGTGCGCTGGCGTCATCGCCGCTGTAAATAGCGAAATCTGGCGTCGTTAGGCTGCGCAGGCGGGCAATTCGATCGAGTTCCCCAGTGGCCTCCTTGACACCGACGATGTTCGCGATGTCGGCGAGCCGCGCCACCGTCTCCGGCAGCATATCCACTGCGGTGCGCCCCGGCACGTTGTAGAGGATCTGCGCAATATCCACGGCCTCGGCAACGGCCCTGTGATGCTGGTAGAGCCCTTCCTGGGTCGGTTTGTTGTAGTACGGCGTCACCAGCAGACAGGCGTCGGCCCCTGCCTGCTGCGCACAGCTGGTAAGCGCAATGGCCTCACTGGTCGAGTTGGCCCCTGTGCCTGCAATCACGGGGATGCGCCCAGCGGTCTGCTCGACGACCAGCGCAATGGCGTCACAGTGCTCTTTCTCGTCCAGCGTCGCGGATTCGCCGGTGGTGCCGACCGCGACGATGGCGTCGGTCCCCTGCGCCACGTGCCAGTCGATCAGGCGGCGGAACGCATTTTCATCGACCCGACCATCGGGGTGCATGGGGGTGACGATGGCGACCAGACTGCCCTGGATCATCCGTAAGGCTCCGCTGAGGATCAACCGGCGAATTGTATCCCGGGCGCTTTTATGCTGCCAATGCGGATTGCAGTTACCCGCATTCAGAGCGTACCCTCTCGATGCCGTTTCGATGCCCCTATTAACACGGTCAGCTTGAGGGGAATCGCCGCTCCAATTACAAACCAGGCCCAGAGTGTGAGTAGCGAGGCTGCGATGGACGATTCCGGCGACAAGGTGCGCGAGATCCGAATTAATCCGATTGTCCCTACCGAGTCGGTACTGGTGGCGACTGCGCGCGGCATGCGGCCCAAGAAGGCCGAGGAGCAGGTCGAGCGTGATCTGCGCGCCCGCGTCGAGAGCTGCCCATTCTGCCGCGGCAACGAGGACCGCACACCACCCGAGATCAAGGCCTTCCCCCCCGGGGCGGAATGGGACATCCGCATCGTCCCCAATCTCTACCCGGTGCTCGGTGACGAGCGTAGTCAATCCAACATTGCGTTCGGCCTGCAACAGGTGATCGACGGCTACGGTCGCCATGAAGTGGTGATCGACAACCCGAATCACGGCATCGCGCTGCACGAGATGACAGACGCCCATCTGAGCAGCCTTTTCTCCGTGTACCGGCAACGCATGGAGGAACTGTACCGCTCAGACCCACGCCTGAAGTATGTGCTGATATTCAAGAACTTCGGCGCAGCGGCGGGCGCCAGCATCGCGCACACCCACAGCCAGGTCATTGCCACGCCGGTGGTCCCGGAAAACGTGCAAAACGAGGTTGCGCACAGCCGCGACTACTATCGCAAGTACAACCACTGCGTTTTCTGCTCCCTGATCGACGAAGCCCTGACCTATGAAGCGACCATCTACGATCGGGATTCGGGTAAAATCCGACGCAAGATCAATGTCGGCCAATATGTCATCGAGCGCGGCCGGCGCTTCGTTGCAATAAAACCCTTTGCGAGCCGCTTCGAATGGGAGATCCATATCCTGCCGTTGCAGCATCAGGCTGATTACCTCAAGGCCTCGGCGGAAGATCTGGATGACTTTGCACGCGTCCTGCGGCGCACCATGGCCCGGCTGGACAAGGTGGTCGGCGGCGTTCAGTACAACTTTTTCCTGCACTCGGTCCCACACGGCAGTGAGTTTGACAACTGCCAGGACAGTTACCACTGGCACCTGGAGATCTGCCCACGCACCAGCATCCCGACCGGATTTGAACTGGGGTCGGGCCTGTTCGTCAGCACAGTGAGCCCCGAACTGGCGGCCGAGGCGCTGCGCAATGCGGTCATCGAGGACAGCTGATGCCGGCGCCGGTCACCGGCCGGTGATGGCGACAATCGAGACAAGGCGCAGACGCGGCAGTACACTCGTCGTATTATCCGGGTTTCCAACTGTGACCTTTCCGCCATGCCCACGAAAAATAGCCATCTCGTGATTTCCGCCTTGGGCAAGGATCGCCCCGGGATCGTCAATCAACTGTCGAAGGCGATCTACGAACTCGACTGCAATGTCTCAGACAGTCGAATGACGGTTCTCGGCGGAGAATTCGCCATCCTGCTGATGGTCGAGGGACCGTGGAACCTGCTCGCCAAGCTCGAAGACCAGGTGCCTGAGCTGCAGGATAGAATGGATCTCACGATCATTACCCGCCGCACGGAAGAACGGGCCGGCAATGCCAATCTCTTGCCGTATGGGGTGGACGTGGTCTCCCTGGACCATCCGGGGATCGTATATAGCCTGGCGAGCTTCTTCTCGGACAAGAACATCAACATCGAAGATATGACCACCAGCTCTTATGCGGCCGCACACACCGGCACGCCGATGTTCTCGGTTCGGATGAGTATCGGCATCCCGGCAGACATCCATATCGCTGCGCTGCGCGACGAGTTCATGGATTTTTGCGACAGCATGAACATCGACGCCGTGCTCGAACCCATCAAGGGCTGAATCCAACCTCACCCTGCCGCTAGACCGCGCCTCAGGAGGCATCGCAACCATGGCAAACGTCGCCATCGGCAAGAGAGTGCCGGACATGGCACTGCAGTTGACCGGAGATCGCAGCGCCAAGCTGTCCGATTTCGCCGGCAGACCGCTGGTCCTGTACTTTTATCCCAAGGCCGGCACCCCGGGCTGCACCCAGGAGGGGTTGGATTTCACCGCCGCGATCGCCAGGTTCAGGCGCCAGTCCTGCGTGATACTGGGTGCATCGCGCGATAGCCTGAAGGCGCAGGAGAACTTCAAGGCCCGGCAGGGTTTCCCTTTCGACCTGGTGGCCGACAAGGATGAGGCATTGAGCAGCGCATTTGACGTAGTCAAACAAAAGAATATGTACGGCAAACAGGTGCGGGGCATCGAGCGGAGTACCTTTCTGATCGATGCGGACGGTACGCTGCGTAAGGAGTGGCGCGGCGTTAAGGTAATGGGGCATGTCGAAGAGGTACTCGACGCCGTGAAATCCCTGAAAAAATAATCTCCGCTGGCAGATCAAAAGAAGACCATGGGCATCAAATCCCGCGCAGACAAAAAGCTGTTCATTCTCGATACCAATGTGCTGATGCACGATCCGACCTCGATGTTCCGCTTTGCCGAGCACGATATCTTCATGCCGATGGTCGTCCTCGAGGAGCTTGACCGGGCAAAGAAGGGCACCTCTGAGGTCGCGCGCAACGTGCGTCAGGTCAGCCGCTTCCTCGACGAGTTGATGACGCCCGCCTCCAAGCAGGATATCGATTCAGGGCTCCCCCTGCCGTGCACTAGCCTGCTGCGCGGCAATGGAGACGGGGACGAGGACTGCGGCCATTTATTTTTTCAGACCCAACTTCAGCCCAAGCAACTGCCATCGACCCTGCCCGGGAATATCCCGGACAACAACATATTGGGCACCGTGCTGGCCCTGGCGGAAATGGCGCCCCAGCGCGATGTAACTCTGGTCTCCAAAGACATCAATCTGCGCATCAAGGCCGCCGTGATTGGCATCCATACCGAGGACTATCACAACGACCAAGTGCTCGATGACGTCAACCTGCTTTACAGCGGGGAGGCAGAGCTGCCGGCCGATTTCTGGGAGACCCACAGCAAGGACATCGACTCTTGGCAGGAAGAGGGCCACACCTACTATCGCGTCAAGGGCCCTGAAACACCGGATTGGTATGTCAATCAGTGTCTCTACATTGAGGACAAGAAACCGTTCGAGGCGATTGTGCGCGAGAAAGACGGCCAAGACGCGCTTATCGAGATCGTCGACGACTATCGATCGGTCAAGCAGGCAGTTTGGGGGATCAGCGCACGCAACCGTGAGCAGAACTTTGCGCTCAACCTGCTGATGGACCCAAATATTGATTTCGTCTCTCTACTCGGTACCGCCGGCACCGGCAAGACGCTGCTGGCGTTGGCGGCCGGTCTTACTCAGGTACTGGATCAGAATCGTTTCCGCGAGATCGTCATGACCCGCGTCACCGTACCGGTCGGCGAAGACATCGGATTTCTTCCTGGCACGGAAGAAGAAAAAATGACCCCGTGGATGGGTGCCCTGATGGACAATCTCGAGGTGCTTACACAGACCGAAGGCGGCGAATGGGGCCGCGCTGCAACCGATGACCTGCTGCGTTCGCGAATCCGCATACACTCGCTCAATTTCATGCGCGGCCGCACCTTCCTGAACAAGTACATCATTCTCGACGAGGCGCAGAATCTGACGCCAAAGCAAATGAAGACCCTGATAACGCGGGCCGGGCCGGGCACCAAGATCGTGTGCCTCGGGAATGTCGCACAAATCGACACCCCCTATCTGACCGAGACGACTTCAGGTTTGACCTATGTCGTCGACCGATTCAAGCACTGGCCTCATGGTGGCCATATTACCCTGAGGCGCGGCGAGCGCTCTCGCCTGGCCGAATTCGCGTCAGACGCGCTCGGATGAAGGGTTAACCTGCATATCTCACCGTTTTTCGTAACGAGGTCGCCGAGACGCCGCTATGGTGGGGTGCACGGAGTGGAAGGCGGTAAAGGCGTAGTCGACACTACGTCGAACCGCCTGCAACGATTACGCACCGTCACAGCGAGCGTATCGGGCCGCGCAGTAGGTAATCGGTGAGATAAGCGGGTAATTGTCAGCCGTGAGCGCCCGCCGCGGAATAGCTCGCCAGGTGCTCCAGCAATAACGCCTCGGCGCTTCGAAAGGCGGCATCCACTGCCGCCAAGCTGTGTTGCGCCTCTTCCAGATCGCCGTCGCGGGCGAGACGCTCAGTGTCACGGGCCAGCTGCGAAAGCTGGTTAGCGCCAACATTCGCGCTGCTCGATTTGAGCGAATGAACCGAGAGGAGCAGTGCCTTCTGGTCTTTGCTCGCGACTGCGGAATGGGCATCCGCAATCAACTGGGGGGCCGAATCAAGGTAGGTCTGCAGCAGTCTGAGATAGTCTTCCCCCATGATCTCCCGAAGCTCCGCCAGCACGAGCTCATCGAGCACAGATGCGCTGCCTTGGGATCTCCGCACCTCGGGCGGTATCTCCGGTTCCGCGCTGCGCGGTGACTGGGCGCTGGCCAACCATCGCGATATGCAGCTGCGAAGCTGCGCAATGCTGACCGGCTTTGCCAGATAGTCGTCCATCCCCGCCACGATGCATCTTTCCCGATCACCTGCCATTGCGTTGGCGGTCATCGCCACAATCGGGCTTGGCACCCTATCCTGCTCGGTCTCGAGCTGCCGAATTCGCCTTGTTGCCTCGTAACCGTCCATGACCGGCATCTGGCAATCCATGAAAATCAGGTTGAAACGCTGTGCTTCGCACTTCAGCAACGCCTCATTGCCATCGGTCGCGGTCTCGCAAATAAGGCCGAGTTTGGACAACGCGCGCTGCATCACGCCCAGGTTCACCGGGTTATCCTCAACCAGCAGTACCTGCCCGGAGAACTCGCCAGTCCCGGCGGCGGCAGATCCCAGCGCGATGGACATATCAGCGGCCGAGACATTGAGATCTTCGTAAATCTCACCGGGTGTGAGCTCGGGTTTGCCGAATACGCGGCCCTCGACGTCGAACAAGCGATATAGGACGCGCCGTAGAGGCTCGGTGCGCAGCGCACCGCGCATGACCAGAACGCCAAATTCGCGGTTGATCTTGCGCACTAGGTTGTCCGAGCGCGACGCGACAACGATGCGGATATTCTTCAGAGCCTCGTCCTGGCGCATCTCTGCCAACATTTCTGTCAAGTGGGGTTCGATGCCTCCAGCATCGATGAGTGCCAGCTCATAGGCCCAGCTTTCACCGAGCTGCGCCGTCGCGCGCATTTTCGACAGGGCGTCCGCCGGGTCGGCTGCGGTCTCTTCAATCACACCCCAAGTGCGCAGATCTCTCGACACCCGCACGGCCAGCTCGGCGTCTGTGATCAGCGTCAAGACCCGCACGCCCTTCAGATCCCTGCGGGCCGAAGGCACCTCCAGTATCGACTTGCGCATCGGCACCAGGAACCAGAATGTCGAACCCTGTTCCAGGGTCGAGCGGACGCCGATCTTGCCACCCATGAGTTCCACCAGGCGCTTGCAGATCGCAAGGCCCAGTCCGGTCCCGCCGTGTTTGCGCGTGGTCGATGCATCTGCCTGAGTAAACGATTGGAACAGGCGATCCGCGGTTTCCGGCGACATGCCGACGCCGGTATCGGCCACCGCAAACAGCAGCTCCACCTCTTTCTCACTGCTCTGACCACGTGAGACCTCCACGCGGATACCGCCTTGCTCAGTGAACTTGATGGCGTTGCTGACGAGATTGATGAGTATCTGGCGTAGGCGAATGGGGTCACCACGCACTACCTGCGGTACATTGTCAGCGACCCTGGCGCTGAGCTGCAGATTGCGGTTCTGCGCACTGCCGCTCATCAATTCGGTCACCGAGTCGACCAGATCCCGCACCTCGATCTCGATGGTCTCGAGTTGCAGCTTGCCGGATTCGACCTTGGCGAAATCCAAGACGTCGTTGATGATCCGCAACAGATGGCGAGACGAGCCCTGCGCCGTTCGAACGAGTTTCATTTGGTCGGCATTCAGTGGCGTATCACACAACATCTCGAGGATCGGCAGGATACCGTTCAAGGGAGTCCGGATTTCGTGGCTCATCGTGGCCAGAAACTCGGTCTTGGTCCGATCAGCATCCTCAGCGAGGTTCAGGATCTCTGCCAATTCGGACTCGATGGTCTTGCGCTGTTGATCGGCCGTGCTCAGCGACGATTGCGCATGATCGAAGCGCTTTTGCAGTTCCGCAGACTCAAACTTCATGAAGTGCAGTTCACCCTGCAAGATCGCGGAACGCTTCGCGTAGAGGGCCGCCATCACCGCAAGGGTGGCGAGTGAGAACCACATTCCCAGCGGCAGCAGCAACTCCCGCGCACCGAACTCCGGAAGAATTCCGACACCAAGCGTTAACAGCAGCTGCGCAAGCAGCTGCAGGCCGAGTCCGAGCGGCCAAGACAGCGACGGCACCAGTGCCAGTGCCATGGCCGGCCAGGTGATCATCAGCAGCGCCACAGGTGAAGGCTGCAAACCCTCGCCGACTGCCGAGGCAAATGCCCAGGCAGTTCCATTTAGGGCCATCACTACAACCAGCACCAGCCGCCAGCGGGTCAGGTGCTTACGACTGATCAACTGCCGGGCGAGCCATGAGCCGCCGAAAGCTGCCAACATCGCAGACGCCGACGCCCAGCCGAGCCAGACGCTGTCCAGCCCGGTAGCCACGGTACCGAGCCAGGCTACAATTGCGGCCAGGATCAATAGCGCGCCCCCGCTCAGCCCCGCCAGCCATGCACTGTGTTTGAGGCTCTCGACCCCCATCAGTCCCTGCAGAGCATGGGTACCGTCGGCAACCTGCGGCCTGCTCGACGTCTTGTTTAGGTCCAATGGGAGCACCGGGTGCGGGGCCTCCTGTCCGGAAAAATCGCGAAAATGAACGACAAAAGCCATCGCCAGAACGTTTCCGTGCGCGGCATTGTGGCAGACTACTGATAGATAGCATATTGTTGCGCTGAGGTTCTGGCTGCTGCCCCAATCCAGCGGCAACCACACCTAATCCGCAACCGAGGGAGAGCTGTACCCAATGGTGCCACCGCCGGAAGACAAGGACACTGGCCAAGTCGTAGATAAAGAGGTGTTTGTCCGCCAATTGCCCAAGCGAATTGCCGCGGTGGAGGAAATTTGGTCGCGGCTCGAATCGGGAGCCTGGGACAGTGCTCAGCTGGATGCGCTGTACGAACGAGTGCGGGAGATTTCGGAACATAGCAAGGCCTTCGCGCTATTCCAGCTCAACGAGAGCGTATTTTCACTCGAGGTTTATCTGAGCTCCTTCGTCGGCTCCGACATCAAACCGGAAGTGAATCAGACCAACACCATTTCGGGTCTGATACGCGCGCTGAAGACCGCAGCCCAGCTGGCCGCAGACAATCAGGAGGCTGATCCGCTACCGGCCGGCGAGATCAGCGTGTTCATCGTCGGCGACAAACACGGACTCACCGCAGAAGTGGCCGACGCGCTGCGCAACCTCGATTGCGATGTCAGGTATTTCAGCGATCCCGAATCTGTGCTGCCAAATCTGCAAGCTGATCCGCCAAAGGCCATCGTCGCAGATACGTCGCTACTGCCGCAGATGCCGCCGTTGTCCGCAGAACTGGTGCGGCTGCGCAGCCACGTTTCGATCAGTATCCCGCTGATTTTCGTGAGCAGCTCGACGGCGCTGCAGTTGCGGGTAGACGCAATCCGCGCAGGCGGCGACGGATTCTTCGTGGCGCCGCTGGATGCCGAACAAGTGGCGGAACAGATCCGCGACATTGCCCAACCCGGCATGCAGCAGACATTTCGCGTCGTTGTGGTCGAAGACGATCCAACGCAGGCGGATTTCGCCGCCTCGATATTGAGGAAGGCCGGCATCGAGGTGGTCCAGATCACTGAGCCGGTGAAGGTCATCAAGACCCTCCATGAGTTCAAGCCAGACCTGATCCTCATGGACATCTATATGCCAGAGGTCAATGGCATAGAACTCACGACCGTCATACGTGATCACACTGAATTCGTCGCCATCCCCATTGTCTTTCTGTCTGGCGAGCAGGACACCGACAAACAGCTCGACGCACTTAGCGTCGGTGGTGATGATTTCATCGCAAAACCAATTCGCCCCAAACACCTCCTGGGCGTTGTACAGACGCGGATACGGCGCTCCCGCCAGCTGCGCAGGGCGACCGGCCAGCCGGCGAAACACGATCGGGTGACAGGATTATTTTCGCGCCAGCATTTTCTCGATCGCCTGGGTAAAGCGGTCGACAAAGACGAAACAGCGATGCCGGTGGGCGTGATGCTGGTTACCCCCGACAATCTGACGCAACTACAGGAGAGGCATGGTGTAGGCGGCCTCGATCACCTGATCTCCGAGCTCGGTGCAGTCATCGCCCATCAATTGCGGGATACCGACCTCGCCGCGCGCATCGATGATCACAGTTTCGGCGTGCTTTTGAAGCGCAACTCCATGCCTGCAGTCACCGAGGTTGCCGAGCGGCTGTTGAACGAGGTCGCTTCGCATGTCTTTGCAGACAAACAGCCGATCACCTGCAGCATCGGCGTTTGCTTCATCGATGGCGGCCTCGACGACGCCAACGGCATCATCAGTCGCGCAAGATCTGCGTGTCAGCAGGCAGCGGATCATGGCGGAAATCGCGTGCACGCACATAGTGACGAGGCCGAGAGCCTGGAGTTCGCGGCAAACCCGCGCAGCGACTTCGACCAGCTAATCAAATCCGCGTTGCATGACGACGAGTTCGTCATTCTCTATCAACCGCTGCTGGATCTGCAGTCGCGCGGCAGCGAGACCTACGAGATTGTCTTGCGGCTACCCAACGCGGAAGGCGACCTCATCGGTGGCCAGCAGCTCATCGAGGCCGCTGAGCAGGCCGGTGTTTGCGAGGAGCTCGATCAGTGGATACTGGACCGCGCCATCGACATCCTGAAACAGCGACGTGAATCCGGCCGCCGCACCCGGATCTTTGTGCACCAGTCGGCACACAGCGCGCTCAACGTGTCTCTTCCCGCGTGGCTGCTCGGACGCCTGCGCACCAAACAGGTGGTCGGAACCGGACTGGTGATGGATTTTCGGTTGCCCGACATCTCGCAGGACCTAAAGATCGCGCGCGCGAATATCGAGGCGCTGCGCGACATGGACGTCGAAGTCTCACTGTCTCGCTTCCCCGAGAAAGAAGCGGCCTTCAAGGTATTGCGTTTTCTGCAGGCGCGCTATATCAATATCGCGCCGCGGCTGCTCAAGGCGGATCGCAGTGTCATCAGCAGCGTCATCGAGCAGGCGCACGATGCCGCGGCCAACGTCATCGTATCCAACGTGGATGATGCCCGAAGCATCGACCTGCACTGGTCTTCGGGGGCCGATTTCCTGCAGGGCAATTTCATCCAGCGCCCGTTGGAAAACATGGACTACGACTTTTCTCAGGTCGTCATCTAGCCCGCTTGTCTCACCTACTTCCTGCTACGGTCACCGCTATGCTCGCTGTGACGGGGCGCACTCGTTACAACCGGTTTGACGTGGTGTGTCAGCTAAGCCGGCACCATCTTCCACTGCGTGCACCCCCTCATGCGGCTTCCGCCAGGCTTTTGCCGGCCGGCCAGGCACGCAATACCGCGTTAACCAGAGTTGCCAGCGGAATGGCGAAAAAGACGCCCCAGAATCCCCACAGCCCGCCGAACACCAGGATGGCGACGATGATCGCAATCGGGTGCAGATTGACCACTTCACCGAACAACAGGGGGACCAGGAGATTCCCGTCGAGCGCCTGAATTACCAGATAAGCCACGGTCACCCAGACAAAGTCCGGTCCCCAACCCCACTGGAACCAGGCTACCAACACGACGGGGAAAGTCACCACCGTAGCACCGACATAGGGTACGACTACCGAGAAGCCGACGAGCACCGCCAAGAGCATCGCGTATTGCAGACCGAAAAACGAAAACGCCAGCAGCGAGGCGGCCCAGACGATAATGATCTCCCAAAACTTACCGCGCACGTAATTGCCGATCTGGCGATCGACTTCGATCCATACCTGATTGGCGAGACCGCGTGCGCCAGGCATGAAACTGCCGACCCAGCGCATGATGACGTCCTTGTCTTTCAGGAAGAAGAATACCAGCATGGGCATCAGCACCAGATAGACGAGGATCGTCAATACGCCAACCACCGAGGACACCGATAGACTGAGGACATCCTGACCGTAGCTGCCGATCTCGCGCCGCACCGCATCCAGGATCTCTTCCGCCTGCTGCGGTGAAATCACCTCCGGGAAACGCTCGGGAAGCCTCATCAACGCCTCTTGCCCCGCCGATATCATGCTCGGCAGCTGTTGTATCAAATCGGTAACCTGACGCGACAACCGCGGCAGGAGCCCGAACAGCACCAGACTCAAGAACAGCACGAACGCGCAAAACACCAGACTGGCCGATAACCAGCGCGGCAGGCCGCGCTTTTCCAGGATCACCACCAATCCCTCGAGAAGATAGGCTATGACCGCGCTTGCGAGAACCGGTGCCAGCATATCGCCCATCGTGAGGATCACGGCAAAACCGCTTGCCAGTACAAGGGTCAGAAACACGATCTGCGGATCAGAAAAGGTCCGCTTAAACCAGTCGGTGATAAGTCGCATTGCTTCGCTAGTCCAGATACAACCGGTTCTTTCCGGTGATTACAACATGACCGGTCGCGTCTGCCGATCGCCAGTCCGGAATCAAGTGCGCGGAACTGCCGACGCCGAGCGCAGGCGTTGTCGGCCCTCTCGAGCTGGCTTCACGTCGCCTGCCGATCGGACGCCGATTCTACTTGCCGGTAGTGCCTGCGGAAAACGGCTTCCAATTCGTCAATCACATCGGCAGCCGGCCTGCCCTGCATGACATGCGCCGTCATCAACGCCGAGGTTTCGTGCAACAGCGCCTCCCTGTCCAGCATGGGGAAGGTCTTCGAAAGACGGCGGATGGCCGCTACCACCGACTCAGTGGGCGGCCTTGGAATGTTCGCTGGGCGCAGATCGGCCGGCGGCGGCTGTGTCGCTTGCTGTGCCTCACGCATGGCGAGGAACTCGGCAAAATCGAGCAGACTCCGCTGCTCGGCAGGGCTCAACTGCTTGAAGAGTCTCAACAGCCGTTGTTGATCAGGGGGCAGCGTTGGTTTGACCGGCAGCATCTAGTGTCCTGAATCAGAACTTCGCATCATTTCGGCGGGATCAGAAACGTTTCTGGCCAAGGCGCGTGAGTGAAGGACACTAGGGTTCGCGATGGGCCTCGCAGTAGCCGCGCGCAAATTCCAGCAACTCCTCCATCACCCGCACACGGAACTTTTGCTTTTGATGCACGAAGGAAAAGGGCCGGTCAAGCGGCGGATCGAGGTCGATAGCGACCAGCGTGCCGAGCCGCAGTTCTTTCTGGATCGTCGCGTTGGACACCACGGAGATGCCCATTCCGGCCTCGACCGCACCTTTCACGGCCTCAGGGCTGCCCAGTTCCATGGCGATATTCATGCATGCCTGGCAGTTGGAATCGCCGGCCATGTACTCATTGATTACCTCACGGGTGCCCGAGCCCTCCTCGCGACAGATAAAGGGGTATTCCAGCAGCTCATCCAGCGAGATCTTCTTGAGGCCTGCTTTCGCATGGCCAGGCGGCACAATGGCGACCAGAAAATCACGCCGGCACTCGTCCACAACCAGGTTCTTGTTGCTGACCGGCGCCTCCACCACCCCCAGGTCGATGGCGTTGTTCTCTACCATCGATACGATACCGTCGGTATTGGCGACCTTGAGATGGATGCTGACCTCGGGATACTTGGCCCGAAAATCCCCGAGTAGCGCGGGCAACATGTACTCGGCGATCGTGGTGCTCGCACCGATCGTCACCGACCCGCTGATCTCCCCAGTCATCTCCCTTACCGCATTCTCCATCTCGCTGTAGATCTCGAAGATCCTGTCAGCGTATTGGTAGACGCGTGCACCCGCCTCGGTCAGACTTATCCGGTTGTGTGTGCGATCGAACAGGCGGGTATTGAAGTACTCCTCGAGCTGCCGTACCTGGAAGGTCACTGCCGGCTGCGTCATGTGCAGGGCCTCGGCCGCCTTGGTAAAACTCAGCAGACGCGCTACCGTATGAAAGACTTGCAATCGTCGGTCGGCCATAGGTCAAGTGCCCTGGAGTGGGTCGATAAACATATTTTATATTATAGTCAGTTAATGAAACCAAGTCTGCCGCGCCCAAGTCACGGCCGATGCGCCGGCAACTACACATCGGCGGTCCCGCCGACCCAAACCTCGACCATCACCAACCATCCAGGGTACTGGCGACTATGCGGCAACGATCTCGACTGATTTGGGCGACTGCGCGTGCGTTCGCGATCACAGGGCTCAGCATTGCATTGACCGGGATGGCTGAGGCCGCGGGTTTCGCGTTAATCGAACAAAGCGTACCCGGTATGGGGAACGCCTATGCGGGCGCGGCTGCAACCGCCGATTCAGTCGATACCCTGTACTTCAACCCTGCCGGTATGACCCGTCTGCCCGGCACGCAGACGGGCGCGGCGGTGCACCTGGTCAAGCCCAAGACCGAATTCAACAACAAGGACAGCCGCTTCGTCACGACTGCGCCCATCCAGGGGGGCGACGGCGGGGACGCCGGGGGTCTGGCGGCCATTCCGCACTTCTACCTCACGCACCAGGTCGGTGACACGACCTGGCTCGGGCTGGCGGTCAACACCCCGTTCGGACTGAAAACCGAGTACGACAGCGACTGGGTCGGTCGCTACCATGCGATCAAATCGGAAGTGAAGACGGTGAATATCAACCCGTCGATCGGCCTCCGGGTCAACGACCAACTCAGCATCGCGGCCGGCGCCAGCGCGATGTACCTGGAGGGTGAGTTCACCAACGCGATTGATTTCGGCCTGCTGGTCAACCCGGCGCTGGCGGGCACCCTGGACGGCAAATCGAAGATCGAGGGTGACAGCTGGGGCTGGGGATTCAACCTCGGCGCATTATTCGAGCCGTCTGCAGGCACCCGCATCGGCGTGCATTTTCGTTCCGAAGTCAGCCAGGACGTCGAAGGAAACGCCAAGTTCAAGCAAGTCCCGGGACCCCTGCAGCCCGTGTTTTCGGACACCAATGTGAAGGCCGATGTCGACCTGCCCGCGAGTGTCTCGGTGAGCGGCTTCCACCAGCTCAACGCTGAATGGGCCATCGTCGGCGACTACACCTGGACCGACTGGAGCAGCATCCCCGAGCTGCGTTTCAAGTTCGACAACAGCCTGCCCGATAGCGTCACCAGCTTCGATTGGCGCGATACCAGTCGGGTCTCGCTGGGTGGCATCTACACGCCGCAACGCTCGGCCTGGTCCTATCGATTCGGCGTGGCCTACGACGAGTCGCCAGTCCGTGACGCCGAGTCGCGCAGCGCGCGCCTGCCCGACAATGACCGCATCTGGGTCAGCATCGGTGCAGGCTTCAGGCCCAGCGAGAAACTGCGGGTAGACGTCGGCTATGCGCATTTGTTCATCGATGACGCCAAGATTAAAAAAACCGCGACCGGTGAGGACGCGACGCGTGGGGCGCTCAATGGCAGCTACAAAGCCAGCGTCGATATCCTGTCGATCGAGGCGCAATACCAATTCTGATCGCGCGCCAAAAAGCCGCCCACGGGCGGCTTTTTCGGACCCCGATAAGGCGGCGTCAGATGTAGAGGCAGATATCCGATTGCCCGGCAAATTCGAAGAATCTGGCGGCGCCGGCATATTCCACACCGTCGATAAATGCGGATGGGTCCATGTCGAACAGGTCGACAGTCATCTGGCAGGCAATCAGTCGTACATCGGCTTCTTGGCAGAGCTCACGCAGCTCTTCCAAACTGGCGACGCCCTTGCTCGCCATCTTCTTTTTCATCATCGAGGTCATCATGGCCTCCATACCCGGCAGCGCAGTCAGCAGGGTAGGAAACCATTTTTCCATGCCCATGGGCATTGGCATACCCGGATTGCCCAGCGGCGTGACCTTCAGGTCGAGGTCTTTCTTGAGCAGCTGAAGACCGTAGAAGGTGAAGAAGATCTCGGTCTCGTAGCCGAGAGCAGCCGCCGTCGAGGCGAGGATGAAGGGCGGATAGGCCCAGTCGAGCGAACCTTTGGTCGCGATGATGGCTAGTTTCTTCTCTTCCATCGTTGCACCCTCCGTAGGTTGGGAGTGGGCCTGCCTCGGACCGCGAGATCAGGACTTTTTAATTAAAAACAGGAACTTACCGCCTTCTTCCTTGGACGCAATCAGCTCGTTGCCGGTCTGACGCGCGAACGCCTCGAAGTCCTTCACCGAACCGGGATCGGTCGCGATGATATGCAGGATTTTCCCCGACTCCATACCGACCAGGGTCTTCTTTGCACGCAGGATGGGCAGCGGACAATTCAGGCCACTTGCGTCCAACTCTTCGTCGAAATCAGCCATGGGTAACCTCCAGGATGTTCTGTTGTCGTTTTCGTGGGTTAAAGTGGTCGATTCTTATATTCGAAGTGTCTAAGAAACGCAAGGATCACATCAGACCGGCCCGCTGCTTGCGGGGCGCAACGATCTCGAAACCCTCGCGTGCCCAAGCGATGATGCCGCCGCGCAGGTTTAGTACATTATGGATGCCCTGCTGACCGAGAAAATTGCAGGCGTGATACGAGCGTGCCCCGCTGCGGCAATACAGCACCACGTCCTTGTCCTTCGGCAGGTCATGCATCTGGAGCGGGATGAGATGCATGGCCAAGTGCTCCGCATTCGGCAGAATTCCCTGCGCCAACTCGGCGTCGCTGCGAATATCGATCAGCGCAATTTCGTCTCCGGCGTCCATGCGCGCCTTGAGTTCCGCTGCACCGATCTCTTTTACCAACATCGCGCACCTCAAATACTGCTGGACCACTAACTAGCGGAGCAGTATATTATTATTTCCTCATATAGTCAACGCCTTAGCGTGCCGGCGATACGAACGACCAGGTGTGAAGCGAGACCATGGAGCATTTACCGATATTCCTGTCCGTGCGAGACCAGATCTGCGCTGTGATCGGCGGCGGCGAGATCGCTACGCGCAAGGTCTCCCTGCTGCTGCGTGCCGGCGCCCGCGTCCGGATTATCGCGCCACAACTCTGTGCCAATCTGAGCACGCTCCATGACCAGGACCGCGTTACCCACCTCGCCCGCGGCTATCAGGACGGCGACCTCGACAACGCCTACCTGGCGATCGCTGCAACGGATGACGCCGACGTCAACCGCGCGGTAGCCGACGCCGGTCGTGCGCGCAATATCCCGGTGAACGTGGTCGACCATCCCGAGGATGGTAGCTTCATCATGCCATCGATTATCGACCGCTCACCGGTGATCGCAGCGGTCTCGACTGGCGGCGCCTCACCGGTGCTCGCCCGTCTGATGCGCTCCCGCCTCGAATCCATGATTCCCGCCGGCTATGGCCGCCTCGCGGAACTCGCCGGCAGATTTCGCGAGCGCGTCAAACAGGCCTTCGCAGACCCGGCAGATCGACGGCGCTTCTGGGACCGGGTATTACAGGGCAACGTCGCCGAGCGCGTATTCTCGGGGCACATGCACGAGGCCGAGGTCCTGATGGAGCACGAACTGGGCAGCGGACCCTTACAGACCGGCATGGGCGAGGTCTACCTGGTTGGCGGGGGACCGGGTGATCCCGATCTTCTGACCTTCCGCGCACTGCGCCTGATGCAACAGGCCGATGTCGTCGTCTACGACCGCCTGGTCGCCAAGGCCGTGCTCGACATGACGCGCAGCGATGCCGAACGCATCTATGTCGGCAAGGAACGCGACAAGCATACGATGCGCCAGGAGGAGATCAACCAACTGCTGGCAGACTTGGCCAAACAGGGCAAGCGCGTGGTGCGTCTGAAAGGCGGGGATCCCTTCATCTTCGGTCGCGGAGGAGAGGAGATCGACACGCTGGCCAGTCAGGGCGTGCCCTTCCAGGTCATACCGGGCATCACTGCAGCGTCCGGTTGTGCCAGTTATTCCGGCATCCCGCTGACCCACCGCGACTACGCCCAGTCTGTGACCTTCGTGACCGGGCATCTGAAAGACAACACCATGAATCTGAACTGGTCACAGCTGGCCCAGCCGAATCAGACCCTGGTCTTCTACATGGGACTCAAGGGCCTGCCGGTGATCAGCCGTGAGCTGCAGGCGCATGGCATGGCACCAAATACCCCGGCCGCTCTGATACAGCAGGGGACCACGCAGAAACAAAAGGTCTTCACCGGCACGCTGGCTTCGCTGCCGGAGATTGTCGCGCGGGAAAAGCCGAAGCCACCGACACTGATCATCGTCGGCGACGTCGTACAACTGCATGGCAAACTCTCATGGTACAAATCGCCAGAGCACTCGGAGCAGGGTGCAACCTCACCGATAACGCCGGGCACGGAACTCAGGCATTAGACTCTTCGGGCGGACGTAGTTGGTCTTCGCGCAGTCTCGGGGTGAAGTAATCATCCGCCTGGTCCAGATCCACATCCCGTTCCTGACTGTCGACTAATGGCTGCTCATAGTCCTTCCAGCCCCGCAATCCCGTCTTTAGCGATGCGACGTTACGGTAGCCAAGCAGCTGCAGAGAGTGCGCCGCGAGCACACTGCGGTAACCGGAACGACACACCACCACGACCTCCCGATCACGCGCCTGGACCAACTCGGGCATGGTCTCTTCGTATTCCCATTCGCAGGCGGACTCGAGGATGCCCCGCGGCACGTTTAGCGATCCTGCGATATGCATGGCGTCGAACTCATAAGGCTCGCGAACATCGATCACCAACACGTCGGGATTCGACGCAAGCCTCTCCTCTAGATCCCACGGCATGAGTTCTCTCACGTCCGTCAGACACTCGCTGACCAGTTGCAGGAATCGTTTCATCGGGCAGTCCCTAGCCTGAAAATCTCATCGGTCGCCGCGATGCCGGGTAGAGATTTCCAGGATAACGAAATTCGTTCGAAGCGTTCAGTCGCTCTCGACACCGCGGCTGCAGATGTTTTGCTCGACAGCGATCACCGCGGCCTCGACCCGCGAGTGCACGTCGAGCTTGCGCAGGATCGCTTTCACATGCAGTTTTACCGTACCGTCCGATATACCGAGGTTACGCGCAATCACTTTGTTGCTCTGCCCCTCGGCCAAATGACACAGGATCTCAAGTTCACGCGGCGTCAGTTCCGCTAGGGCACGGTGACTGGGGGGATTGGCGGCGACTTCTCCCTGCACCGCCTTGGCGAGAACGATGGTCAACTCGGGGGCCACCACCGTCTGTCCGGCAACGATGTCGTTGAGCGCCTTGATCAGGTCGTCCGGTTCCATGTCCTTGAGCAGATAACCGCGCGCGCCGTTCTGCAGAGCGTTCACTACATCGGCCTCTTCACGGCTGGTGGTCAACATCACGACCGGCATAGCGACATCTCGCCGGCGGAGTTCCTGCAGTACCTGGACACCGTTCATGCTGGGCATCCGCATATCGAGCAGCACAACATCAGGCTGCTTCTCCGCGACCCACTCAATACCCTGCTCACAATCGCCGACCGCCGCCACGACCTCGATTCCTCGCCGTTGCAGCAATTCCGTCAGACCCATGCGGAACAGCGCATGGTCATCAATCATCAGCACGCGCATCAGGTTATCCAACGCCGATCATTCGTATCTGCGTGCGGCCGCGATCGATAACTCAGCTCCACTCGGGTCCCCTCTCCGACTTCGCTTTCGATCCGAAGATTACCACCAAGGCGACGCGCCCGCTCTTCCATGATGGATAGACCGATGTGCTCACCCGGCCGACCGCGCTTGGCCGCCTGTTCGAATCCGATACCGTCGTCTTCGATCAAGAGCGAGTAGGCGCCACTGCTGCGGCAACTCAGCATGACACGCACGGTGTGCGCCCGCGCATGCTTACGGATGTTGGCCAGACATTCCTGCGCCACACGCAGGATCTGCATCTCCTCGGCAGAGGAAAGGTGCGGCTCGCGACACTGGTTTTGAAACAGCACATGCATCCCCGTCTCGCGCCCAAAGCGGTCGACCAGCTTCTCTAGCGCCGCGACCAGGCCGCGTTGATCGACAGGCGCACGAAAGCTATTCAAAAGCTCGCGTAGTTCGGTGTGAGCCTCATCGAGGCCGCCGCGGATGCGCCGCGCATCCCTGCAGGCCGCCGCATTATCGCCGCTCTGTTTCAAGAGATCCTCCAGCAGGCGCACCTGGAAACGCAGACTCGCCAGCGTCTGGGCCAGCGAGTCGTGCAGCTCATGCGCGAGCGTAGTGCGCTCTTCCATGATCGACAGGCGACGCGCCTCGCCGTCGGAGCGCTGTTTCGCAACCGCCATACCGAGATGGCTGCCGATAGTCTGCAGCAGATCGCGGATATCTTCGCGTCCGGAGATACCCGGTCTGCGCACATAGACGTGATACAGACCGAGCAGCTCCCCATGATAATCCAGAGGCACCGTCACCATCTCGATTTCGTCATGCCCGTACATCACCCGCTTGAGCTGCTTGACACAATGCCGTGCGGCGTTGTCGCACAATACGTCGCCGGGTGAGAGCGTCTTGCCGCAGACGCACAACGCGAGCGGCAACATCTCGCGCTCACTTAGGACCTCGTTGTTGACGCCAATGGAGCCAACGACACGCAACGCGCCATCGGGTTGTTCGATCCGAACCTTCGCAGCGATGCCGTTGACCATTTCTTTGAGCACGCGCAGAAAGCGCAACAAGAGCGCCTCGAGATCCTGTGCCTGATTGATGCTGGCGGCGACATCGTAAAGAATTTTCAGCGACGCGGTCTTCTGCGCCAGGCGTGTCGTATGCCGCGCTACCCGGCTGTCCATGTCTTCATAGAGCTCGCTCAGCTCCTCATTCAGGCCGTCGAGATCATGGACCATCGTCGTCAGCACGCCGGTGTCGGTGAGCGCCAGGTTGGCACCCGGTTCGCCGGAACACACCTGCGATACCGCGTCCTCGAGGCGCGCCAGCGGCTCGAGGAGCTGCTTACGCAAGCGATACAGACCGAGCGCAAAGGCCAGTAGCGAGCCGGCGGCGACGATACTCAACAGCGCCGCCAGGCCGGGCGTCGGCGCATCGGCGAGGCCCAGCACGAGCGCCACTATCAGCACCACCAGCAGGCCGCCAGCCAATGCCACCATGGGCATCAGCAGTCGGGCGCCGCTCAGGAGGCGCCTGATGCGCTCGCCGACCGCAAGACCGGAGAAATCCTCGACCTGATCGGGCATGTCTATCTCTGTAGCCACTCGTCCTTAAGGTACCAGACCCGCAGCGCGCAACGCCGATTGCATTTCGGCCTGGCGCCGCTCTGCCAGACGGCGGCCTAGCACCGCGCCATCCAGGCCC
>JBATKF010000475.1:0-2125 GCA_049669185.1 Sedimenticolaceae bacterium
ACCGGGATGACCCGCGCGCTCAGTGCCCGAAAGGAGTACAGCAGCGCCGGAAACACCAGCGCCAGTACCCAGGCGTGGCTGTCCCAGTAGCCGACGTGGTCGCCGATCGTGCGGTGCGCGCCGATCAGCCAGGCGAACAGCACCGGCCAGCTGCCGATCGCCAGTGCAATGAGCACGTCGCCCTGCCGATCAAGATCCAGCAGTCGGATCAGGAATCGAGATGGCGCGGACGCGTCGCTACCTGTGCGCGTTCTCGACATCGCTAGCGTCGGCCCGGTCGCGCGCCGAGCGGCGTGCAAATCAACACTATGCACACCAGGCAGTGCGAACTTTCCAGTAAGCCCCGCTCCAGCGCATCACCCCAGCTTTCACCAGGAACTATCTTGGCCTTGTCGTACCAGACCCTGTCGCCTTCGCGGTCGAGTCGACCAGCAATGTGTCCGACCGGATCCTGATCCGGTCTGCTATAGCTGAGAAAGATCTGCCGTATTTCCATGTCGATCGTTCCTTACGCTGGGGCTCGCTATGTCCATGAGGCCAAAATGCTCATGCAGCTCCTCGATTCTCGACAAGCCGGAACCCAGCAATGTGCACGTCTCAGAGCTTGAGTCCGAGCAGGCCTTGCCGGCCGTATTTCGTGTAGAAGCAATAGCGCTGTCGAAGTGCTTCGTCGTCCCAGCACTCGGTCCGCGTAGAGCGGTAGTTGAATAGCAGATGCGGTCTTTCGCCTCCATGGTAGATGATCCGACCGATCGCTTCGTTATCGGGCAGATTGTGTACATCGCCGTTACCCGAGATCAGATATCGCTTGCAGTCGAGCAACTGGAGCAACCGCACATTCGTGTTGCCACGGCTGCCGTGGTGCGAGACTTTTAATGCGTTGAGCTTCAGGCGTTCGAGACTACGATCGCTGAGAATGGCGGCGATCGATCGCGTGAGGACCGGGGCTTGGGCGTCCCCGACGAGCATGATCGACTTTTCACCGTATTCCGCTAGGAGCGCGATGCTCGAGCCGTTCGGGATGCTTCTGTCTGACCGAAACTTAGTGGCCGCCAGCGCGGGCACGTTTGTCGATCTGGTGGGATCACGGGCCAGGAAACGAGGGCGGCGCGGCTTGCCTGCCTCAAGGCCTAGGAAGTGTCGATCGATTTCTTTCTTCCACACTCGCGCGAGCTGGCCGAGCTTCCCTTGGGTCGGCGAGAGCAGGGTCAGCCGCAAGCCACCTTCGAGCTCGTGGGTCGGCAACCCGTCCTCCCCGATGCAGACGGCCCGCCCATTGAACCGTACGTTCCACGGAATACCGCGTTCCTTGATCAGTTCTGAAAAGCGCTCTCCTTGCTTGACGCTCAGGAATCGCTTCGGGAGATGCTCCCAGCCATTAAACCAGACCTCGCGGATATCGATCGGTAGGGTCTTGTCCTCAAGCATCGGGATAGCGCCCGCAATGTGATCCGCGTCGATGTGTGTGAGCACGAACAGCTCGAGCCGCACAATGCCGTGTTTCTCCAGGTATGGACGCAGGGCCTCGCTCCAGGTAGGCGTGGTACCCGCGTCGATCAGCACGTATCTCACCGGTTCGGAACCGTAGGAGATCACGATGCAGTCGCCATACGCGGCGGGGAGCATGTCGACGCGCACGCCGCTCAGTCCTCAGGTTTCGTGTCGAATCGGGTCAACAACGCCACCAATTTCTTTGCCTCTTCGCGCACTTCCGGCCAACGCCCCTCCTCCGTGCCGCCCTCAGGTATCAGCTCAAGATCTTGTCGGAAGTCCTCCGTCCAGAGCTCTGCATAGCGCTTGATTTGGCGCTTGGTAGAGTACACAGGGAACGGATCGGTTCCCACAGAGAGCTGTGCCATCCGGGTGGCATGGTGTTCAGCAATCGCCTTCGCGCGCGCCGCTCCCGGGTCCGAGAGGTCCTCGAATAGCTTGAGCAGCCAGAGTTCAGCGAGGGAGCCATGACCCCAGACATCGTCGACCTTACCCCCCTTGCCCTGTGCCGCGACTGTCGCCGACTGGAACGAGAGGTCCCACGCCTGTTGCTCGGGCGTCCTGGCGAACGCCTCGACGTGCGACTTGCCCCAGCCGAGATCGGCGCCAGAATCACCGAGGAGCCGGTCAAGAC
>JBATKF010000476.1:0-1835 GCA_049669185.1 Sedimenticolaceae bacterium
CTACCGGGTCGAGGCACTGGCAGAGTTGCATGCACTGCGTCGCCGTTCGGTCGGGCCGCGCGAGGCGGTTGCCGGGATCCTCGTGTTGCTGAAGCGCACTGCGCTCGCGGCCTACCCGCGCGTCCAGGTGGCCAGTCTGAACGGCGCGGCATGGTGGCGTTTTCTCGATCTGAGTGGTGGCAAGGGCCGCTTCGCCGACGGTCTTGGCGACCTGGCCGAAGAGGTCGTGTACGCGCAGCAGGGCGTCGATGAGGCCTCGAAGAGTGATCTCAAGCGCCTGTACCGGGCCGCCGAGCAATGGATCAGGCGGCACCGGCCGTCGGATCACAAGTCCGTATCGGCGGTTGGGGCGGGCGATATGCCGGGTTCCGAGGCCTGAACCGATGTTGGCCTTCGACCAGCTTCTCTGGTTTTTGCTCCTCCCGCTCCCATTGCTGATGACCTGGCTGTGGCCGACGTACCGCGAACGCCTGGTTACGGTCAGGCTGCCGTTTCTCGATCGCCTGGCTAGGTTGACCGGACAGTCGACCGAGGCCTCGCCGCACACTGCGGTGAACCCGCGCGGTCAACAGATACTCTGCTGGCTGACCTGGGCCCTGATTGTGACCGCGCTGGCCCGGCCGCAATGGCTGGAAGAGCCGATTACCCAGATCCAGCCGGCGCGCGACCTGCTTGTCGCCGTGGATCTGTCCGGCTCTATGGAAACAGAGGACTTCACCGACGCCGACGGCCTGCAGGTGGATCGCCTGGCCGCGGTCAAGGGAGTGCTGCGTGAGTTCCTGGCACGGCGCGAAGAAGACCGCATCGCATTGATTGTGTTCGGCTCGGCGGCCTTTGTGCAGTTGCCCTTCACCGCCGACAAGGCGGCGGTGCAGCAGATGCTCGATGAGACCAGGGTACGCATGGCGGGTCCCAAGACCATGCTCGGCGACGCCATCGGGTTGGCCATCACGCTGTTCGAGCGCAGCGAGGTGCCAGAGCGCATGATGATCGTGCTGACCGATGGCAACGACACCGGCAGCCAGGTGCCGCCGGTGCGTGCGGCCGAGATTGCGCGCGATAGGGAGGTTGTCATTCACGCCGTCGGCGTCGGCGATCCCACACGCGCCGGTGAAGAGGCACTCGACGAGGCGGTGCTCGAGAGCGTCGCCTCCACCACGGGCGGGAGCTATTTCCATGCCGCCGACCGCGACGAGCTGGAGCAGATCTATGCCAGGCTGGACGAGCTGGCGCCGCGCAAGGCCGAGACCTTGAGCCACCAGCCGCGCCGTGACCTGTTCCACTGGCCGTTAGGCGGGGCGTTGCTGCTGACCCTCTTTTATCACGGTATTGCGGCGCTGGCTGGCCGTGTTGGCGCTGGCCGGGCCAGGAAGCCGTCGGCGCCCGTCTCGTCGTCATGAGCGGACTGACCGAGCTGCATTTTTTGCGACCGTTGTGGCTGTTGGTGCTGCTGCCCGCACTGCTATTGACCTGGGTGCTGTGGCGCCGGCGCGGCGATTTGGCATGGCGGAACGTTGTTGCACCGCACTTGCTGCCGCATCTGTTGGCCGGTAGTGGTGAAACGGCCGGGCGTTTTCGACCCTTGCATCTTCTGGGTGCCTTCTGGCTGGTCGCCGTGATCGCTATCGCCGGACCGGCCTGGCAGCGCGAACCGGCGCCGTTCACCGACCAGCGCGTTCCGCTGGTGATCGTCCTGCACCTGGGAGCAAGCATGCTGGCCGAGGATATCCAGCCGACGCGTCTCGAACGCGCCACGCACAAGATCCGCGACCTGCTGGCGCTGCGCCCCGGTGCGCGGACCGCGCTGATCGCCTATGCCGGGAGCGCCCACCTGG
>JBATKF010000477.1:0-3880 GCA_049669185.1 Sedimenticolaceae bacterium
AACCCGGCATGTATGCCAGGGTCCTGATACCCGATACCTCGGGGCCGGTGAAGAGCCAGTTGCCGATAATTCCGAGCACGGCGATTCGCTACCGCGGCAGCCTGCCTGTGGTCTACATCCAAAACGAGAACGGCGAACCGGAGCTGCGCATGATCCGTCAGGGCAAGCGCCTGGAAAACGGCATGACCATGGTGCTGTCGGGTATCGCCCCGGGTGATCGTGTCTATCCCAATCCGGGTCCTGACCTGATGGCAAGGAGTCGCGCCCAGTAGGCGGCGGTATTCAACGAGGCAGCGGCCCTGCGGGGACGTCGCCGGACAGCAGCACAATGGATCACAACCAGGCATGAGCGATCTCGAAACGCCATCCAACCCGCCGCCTCCTGGCCCGGAGCGCGAAGCGACCAGTCTCGGCCTCGCCGGGAACATGGCGAAGTTCTTCATCCAGTCGCCGCTGTCGCCGCTGCTGTACATGGCAATGCTGATGTTGGGCATCCTTGGCCTGTTGATGACGCCGCGCCAGGAGGACCCGCAGATCTCTGTTCCGATGGTGGACCTGATCGTCCAGTACCCGGGTGCCGAACCCGAGCAGGTAGCGTCGCTGGCGGTGCAGCCGCTGGAGCGCATCATGTACGAGATCGAGGGCGTCGATCACGTCTACTCGGCCAGTCAGCGCGGCATGGGCGTCGTGACGATCCAGTTCGATGTCGGTGAGGAGATGGAAAACTCACTGGTCAAGGTCAACGACAAACTGGAATCCAATATGGATCGGATTCCGCCCGGTGTCATGCCACCCCTGGTCAAGGCGAAGGGCATCGACGACGTGCCGGTGGTGACGCTGACGCTATGGTCCGAGCGTGACTACAACGGCGACGGCGTGCCCGATGTCGACGACTCGCAGCTGCGGCGGCTGGCGCAGTCGGTCTTGCAGCACATAAAGGAGATCCCGGAGACCGGCGACAGTTTCGTGGTGGGTGGACGCGCCGAGCAGGTGACCATAGAGGTCTACCCGGAGCGCCTGGCCGGCTATGGCCTGAGCCTGGCCCAGGTCTCTCAGGCCATCACCGCCTCGAATGTCGAGCAGCAGATGGGTGGGGTCGAGTCCGGCGGCTCGCACATGATGGTGGTATCCGGGGCCTTCCTCGAGGGGGTCGAAGACATCAATCGCCTGCAGGTCGGCAGCCACAACGGTCTGCCGGTGTTCGTCAAAGACGTGGCCGATGTGCGCCAGGGACCGGAAGATGCGTCACAGACGGTCGGCTATTACACCGGGGCGGCGGCCGAGGACCCCGATCGGGCCGTCAGCGTCCCCGCGGTCACGATCGCGGTGGCCAAGAAGAAGGGCACGAATGGGGTCAAGGTGGCCGAGGCGATTATCCAGCGGGTGGATAACCTGCGCGGCCGCCTGATTCCGAACGATGTCAATGTCAGCGTCACGCGCAACTATGGGCAGACCGCCGAACAGAAGGTCAACGATCTGATCTTCAAGCTGTTCGTCGCCACCATGTTCGTTTTCCTGCTGGTTTGGATTGCCTTTCGCGCGCTCAAGCCGGCCTTCGTCGTTCTGTTCGTCGTGCCGGTGGTGCTGCTGTTCACCATTCTGTGCGCCATGCTGCTGGATTTCACCATCGACCGGGTGTCCCTGTTTGCGCTGATCTTCTCGATCGGGATCCTGGTCGACGATGCGATCGTGGTGGTAGAGAACATCTATCGGCGCTGGCTCGAGGAGGGCAAGACCGATACTGCGACCGCCGTCGATGCCGTGCGGGAGGTCGGCAATCCGACCATCCTGGCGACACTGACGGTCATCGGCGCGCTGCTGCCGATGGGTGCCGTGACCGGGATGATGGGCCCCTACATGCTGCCAATCCCGGTCCTCGGCTCGGTCGCGATGGGGATCTCGTTGTTCGCCGCGTTTGCGTTTACCCCCTGGTTTGCAGTCCACGGCATGTTCAGGCCGACCATGCATTACCTGAAGACCGCTGAGAAACGGGAACACAAGGAGGCGGAGTGGCTCGAGGGTCTGTACCGCCGGACTCTGATGCCAATGATAGACGACCCGCGCAAGGCACGCCTGTTCAGGCTTGCAATGTGGGGCGTGTTGATCTTGATGTGCAGCTTTTTCTACTTCAAGTGGGTGGCGGTCAAGATGCTGCCGCTGGACAACAAACCGGAGTTCTCGGTCGTGCTCGACATGCCCGAGGGCACGGCGCTGGCGGATACCGGTAACATGGCGCACATGATCGCGGAGCGCCTGCGGCGGATGCCCGAGGTAACCGCGGCGCAAATCTATGTCGGAACCGCGCGGCCGTTCGACTTCAATGGCATGGTGCGTCATTACTACCTGCGTCAGTCCCCGTGGCAGGGCGAGATCCAGCTGCAGCTGTTGAACAAGACCGAAAGGCATCGCTCCAGTCACGAGATCGCGGTGGATGCGCGCGAGCAAGTGAAACAGCTCGTCGAGGGCAGCGACGCGCGTTTTGCGGTGGTGGAGATGCCGCCTGGGCCGCCGGTGCTGCAGTCGGTCGTTGCTGAGGTGCACGGGCCGGATCCCGAGACACGCCGTCAGGTCGCTCGGGATCTGACCGAGATCTTTGCGCAGACCGAGAGTCTGCGCGACGTCGACAACTACATGGTCGACCCCTATGACTACTGGCACTTTGAGGTCGACCAGGAAAAGGCCCAGCGGCGCGGTATATCGGTCGAGGCCATCAATCGCGAGCTGTCGATGGCCCTGGGCGGGTACGTGCTAGGGGACGTCAAACAGCGGGCTGGGCACGAGCCGATCAATATCGTAATCCAGGTACCGCTGGCGGAGCGCTCACAGATCAACCGGCTCGGCGATATCCTCGTGCAGTCGCCGGGCACCGGCAACGCGGTCCCGCTGCGCGAACTCGGCACCTTCGAGCGTCGCACCGAGTCGGATATCATCTACAACAAGGATCTGCGGCCGGTCGAGTACGTGGTCGCGGATGTCGGTGGTCGCCTGGCGGCACCGATCTACGGCATGCTGCAGGTGGAGGAGAAGCTCAAGGAACTCGGCTGCCGCACCCCCGACGGGGTCGATCTGTGTGACCATATCTATTACACCGGTCCGCCGCCGGACGACGCGACATCTGCGATCGAGTGGGCCGGTGAGTGGACGGTCACCTACGAGACCTTCCGCGACATGGGGATCGCGTTCGGCGCGGCCCTTGTCCTGATCTACATCCTGGTGGTCTGGGAATTCGGCAACTTCCGGATTCCCGCGCTGATCATGGCGCCGATCCCGCTGACGCTGCTCGGGATCATCCCGGCGCACACGCTGTTCTTCCAGGCCGGCTGGGGCGGCGAGTTCACCGCGACCTCGATGATCGGCTGGATCGCACTCGCCGGCATTATCGTGCGCAACTCCATCCTGCTGGTGGATTTCTCCGTGCATCGAATTCAGCAAGGCGACACCGTGGTCGATGCGGTCATCAGCGCTTGCAAGACTCGGACCCGGCCCATCCTGATCACCGCCCTGGCGCTGGTGGCCGGTTCCTCGGTAATTTTCTTCGACCCGATCTTCCAGGGGATGGCCATCTCGCTGGCATCCGGTGTACTGGTGTCGACCGTTCTGACCCTGGTGGTTATCCCGCTCGGTTGTGTCGCCGCTGCAGACTCTTTGTGTGCCGTCGCCGGGAGCACCAAGTGTCGAAAATATCCCCGGGGTCCGGGCCCTGAAGGGGGTCCCGACGCTCCGCCGGGCGGGGCAGGGGGCAGGCGTGTCGGTGACCCGATGTGGGTGCGCGCCTGGGGCGGCTTCGCCAGCGTGATGTTCGCCGTGATCGGGGCAGTCGCCGCCGTCGCCGGCCTGTTCACCCGTCTGCTGCGTGCGAGGAAATCGCGCAGGCAGGCCG
>JBATKF010000478.1:0-3171 GCA_049669185.1 Sedimenticolaceae bacterium
ACCAGGTCTTCGATCTGCGCCAGGAACCAGCGGTCGATCTGGGTGTGCCCAAACACATCATCCAGCGTCACGCCCATCCGGAATGCGTCCGCAATGAACCAAACACGCTCTGCGCTCGGCTGCCGGATCTCGGAGATCACGAGATCGTGCGCGCCCTCGGCGGCCAGATCCGCCGCAGGGTCCAGGCCCGCCTTGCCGATCTCCAACCCGCGCAAGGCCTTGTGCAGCGACTCCTGGAAGGTACGACCGATCGCCATCACCTCGCCGACCGACTTCATCTGGGTAGTCAGGCGCGCATCGGCCTGTGGAAACTTCTCGAACGCAAAGCGCGGCACCTTGGTCACGACATAGTCGATCGAGGGCTCGAACGAGGCCGGCGTCACGCCGCCGGTGATGTCGTTGCGCAGCTCGTCCAGCGTGTAGCCGACGGCGAGTTTGGCGGCGACCTTGGCGATCGGGAATCCGGTCGCCTTGGATGCCAGCGCCGAGGAGCGCGAGACCCGCGGGTTCATTTCGATGATGATCATGCGCCCGTCATCCGGGTTGATCGCAAACTGCACGTTCGATCCCCCGGTATCGACCCCGATCTCGCGCAGCACCGCCAGCGAGGCGTTGCGCATGATCTGGTACTCCTTGTCGGTCAGGGTCTGCGCCGGCGCCACCGTGATCGAATCGCCGGTGTGCACGCCCATGGGATCGAAGTTTTCGATCGAGCAGACGATGATGCAGTTGTCGTGGCGATCGCGCACGACCTCCATCTCAAATTCCTTCCAGCCAAGGATCGACTCCTCGATCAACAGCTCGGAGGTCGGCGACAGATCCAGGCCACGGGCACAGATCTGTTCGAACTCCTCGCGGTTGTAGGCGATGCCGCCGCCCGAGCCGCCCATGGTGAACGACGGCCGGATGATGGTCGGAAAACCGATCTGCGCCTGCACCTGGTGCGCCTCTTCCATCGAATGCGCGATCGCCGAGCGCGGCATGTCCAGACCGATCCTGCGCATTGCCTGGCGAAATAGGTCGCGGTCCTCCGCCTTGTCGATCGCCTCGCGACTGGCGCCGACCATCTCCACGCCATGCGCCGCCAACACGCCCTCCCGCACCAGATCCAGCGCGCAGTTCAGCGCGGTCTGGCCGCCCATGGTGGGCAGCAACGCGTCAGGCTTTTCTTTTTCGATGATCCGGGCCACCGTCGGCCAGGTGATAGGCTCGATATAGACCGCATCCGCCATGTCCGGATCGGTCATGATGGTGGCCGGGTTGGAGTTCACCAGGATGACCCGGTAGCCCTCTTCCTGCAGGGCCTTGCAGGCCTGGGCGCCGGAGTAGTCGAACTCGCACGCCTGGCCGATCACGATCGGGCCGGCGCCGATGATCAGGATGCTGTGGATGTCGGTTCTCTTCGGCATAGCGATCAGTCGCCCTCGACGCAGGGCGCCGTTGGGCCATCAACACCGGTCTGTGAATCTTGCACGGTCAACGCTGCGCCATCAGGTCGATGAAATGATCGAACACCGGCGCCACGTCATGTGGGCCGGGGCTGGCCTCCGGATGGCCCTGGAAGCTGAACGCCGGCCGATCGCTGCGGTGGATTCCCTGCAGGGAACCGTCGAACAGCGATCTGTGCGTCGCGCGCAGGTTCGACGGCAGCGTGGCCTCGTCCACCGCGAATCCGTGATTCTGGCTCGAGATCATGACTGCGCCGCTGGCCAGATCCTGCACCGGGTGATTCGCACCGTGATGACCGAATTTCATCTTCACGGTCGCAGCACCCGAGGCGAGGCCGAGCAGCTGATGGCCGAGACAGATGCCGAACGTCGGCAGTCCGCGATCGACGATCTCGCGGATCGCCTCGATGGCATAGTCACAGGGCTCCGGGTCCCCGGGGCCGTTGGAAAGAAACACGCCGTCGGGCGACATCCCGAGCACCTCGGCGGCCTCGGTCTGGGCCGGGACCACGATGATGCGGCAGCCGCGGTCGACCAGCATACGCAAGATGTTGCGCTTGACGCCGTAGTCGTAGGCGACGACCAGAAAGCGTGCCTGCTCGGCATCGCGCCGGGCATATCCCTCGCCGAGCCGCCAGGTGCCTTCGTCCCACGCGTAGGACTGTGCGGTCGTCACCGCCTTGGCCAGATCCATGCCCTTGAGGCCCGGAAACCCGCGCGCGGCCGCCAGGGCCTGTTGATCGTCGACATCGCCGGTCAGGATGCAGCCGTTTTGCGCGCCCTTTTCACGCAGCAGGCGGGTCAGGCGGCGGGTGTCGATCTCGGCGATACCGACCACGTTGTGGGCCTGCAGATAGCCGTCGAGCGTGCGCTGGCTGCGAAAATTGCTGGCCAGCAGCGGCAGATCGCGTATCACCAGACCGGCCGCGTGGATCGCGGCCGATTCCTCGTCCTCGTCGTTTACCCCTGTGTTGCCGATGTGCGGATAGGTCAGGGTCACGATCTGCCGGCTGTAGGAGGGATCGGTCAGTATCTCCTGGTAACCGGTCATCGCGGTATTGAAAACCACCTCACCAACCGCCTGACCGTCGGCCCCAATCGACTGGCCGCGAAACACGCTGCCATCTTCGAGAACTAGAATTGCCGGCTTGGTCATTTTTGCGCGCACAAAGACCCCGGAGAGATCCGCGCTCGGCTGTCTCTTCCCGCGGCTGGTTGACTTGAATAGAGTAGACCCGCAACGCCCCCTGTTGCAGTGCAGAATACTACGGCATCGCCGGCATCTGTGTCCACGGCCGAAGCGGTGGACTGTGAGCCGGACCCAGGGTGTCGTTCCGCGCGTTGCGGGGCCGAGGCAACCTCAATGCAGTTGCTGCTGCGTCCAGCCCACGATACTCGCGGCGTTCATCGCGCCCGACATCCGGGCGACCTCGCGCCCCCCGGCGAACAGGACCATGGTCGGGATGCTGCGGATGCCGAACTGCGCGCCGATCGCCTGCTGCTCTTCGGTATTGACCTTGAGCAGCCGGACTGTGGGCTCGAGCTGGGCCGCCGCCTGCTCGAACGCCGGGGCCATCATCTTGCAGGGTCCGCACCAGGGCGCCCAGAAATCCACGACAACCGGAATGTCGCTGCGAGCGATGTGCTGTTCAAAACTCGCATCAGTCAGTTCGGTGGGTTTGCCTGCAAAAACCCGCTCACCGCATTTGCCACACTTCGGGCC
>JBATKF010000479.1:0-4132 GCA_049669185.1 Sedimenticolaceae bacterium
CACCGGCCTCGAGCCAGCGCAGCGCGCTCATCTGTTTGCCTACCCCCTTGCGGGCCATCTTCCCCCCGGCCGAGGTCAGGTGGTCGCCGACCGCGCCGGGTAGAAACCTCAGCGAATCCAGGTAGTCGACACGTATGCGGCCGGTGAAGTAGAACAACACATCATCCTTGCCCTGCAGGTGGTCTTGCGCGTAGACCTCGATCGCAATGCGCTCGCCGAGCACTGCCTCTATTCTTGCGAAGCCTCGATCACGCACCGTGCGCGCCTTGTCGCTGGTCGACAACAGATAGGCCGTGCCGGTCGGGAAGGTGCCGTCTGCGGCTATCCCGCGATCGATCAGCCGCTTGGCCTCCTCGATGGTCGCCGCTGCCAGCAGCATGCTCGGGCGCAACCCGTGATCGTCATAGGGGCGCCGACTGCCGCTGTTGAAGTACGCGCTTGCCCCCGTGATCGAACACGGCCGCTTCGGCAGCCTGTCACCGCAATAGTGCGGGTCGTAGCCCGTCGCAAAAGCGGTCGTTATGGTCTGGCAACCGACCCGGTAAGGCCGTGCCCAGGCCAGCGCGTAGGCCTGGACGTGTGCCGGTGTCTGGGCCAGCACCTGCCGGTAGATCTGTTTGAAGGTGTCCACCGCCAGGTGCGGCCTGGCGTCAAACCGGACACGGATCACGTTGGCGGCCGGGATCGCCCGGCGCTGTCGATAATAGGCCCCGATCGCGCGGCTGAGCGGATCGGTCTGATTGATGATCAGCGCGATCTCGTGCGGTTGCAGGGCCGTTTTCGGCAGCAGCAAGACACCCGCGGTCGCCTCTGCGAATGGCAGGGTGAGAAAAAGCAGCAGGCAGGCCCAGCGCATGGGTGAAGTGTAAGGCAGTGGCGTGGGGATCCCGTGTACAGGTGTGGGGCGGCGCCCCGGTTAGTCATCCTGGCGAAAGCCACGCGCAGCAATCGGAGTTGATCCGGGTCTGCCCCCGGGTTGGTGCGCCGACGTTTTCTATCATCTATGGTGGGATCAATGTCCGGCACAGGCGGCAGCCGGGCGTGCCGCTGGAATGGTGTCCAGAAACTTTACACTGCGTTGGTGTATGCGCCTGCGATCCCATGAGCGGCACAAGTCCCTCTTAATCTTGCAGTTTACTGGGTTTCCCCTGGAGTTCAGGGGGGGACTCGCACAAATCGGGGTCTGTCCCCGATTTGCGCGCTTGATCACATCTCGGCATCGAGCGTTCGCACGCCATAAAGGGCCAGCTTCGGATCTGCAGTGACGATAACCAGCCCTTCGGCCTGTGCCTGCGCGACCAGGATACGATCGAAAGGATCATGATGATGGCCGGGTAATAGGCCTGCCTGCTCAGCGTGGAAAAAGCTGATCGGCAGGTGAGTAAAGCCCTCTGCCTCGACCGCGGCATCCAGATCGTCCGGCGCCTGCAGCTTGCCCAATTGCCGCTTGATTGCGGTCTCCCAGCCAGTCGCGGCACTGACGTAAACCTCGTTGGCCGGGTCCCGTATCACGACTCGGGCCTCTGCCCCCAACCGTGGGTGATCCGCAAGCCACCAGAGGAACACCTGCGTGTCCAGCAGAAGGCGGCGCATCACTCGCCCTCGAATTCGGCCAGGACCGCCTCGTCCACTTCATCAAAGTCATCGGCAATGACGATCTTCCCCGCCCACCGGCCCGGCTTCCGCTCCACCCCGGGATCGCGATGCGGGACGAGATCGAAGACCGGCTTGCCGGCCTTGGCGACCACGATACGCTCACCACGCTGCACCAGCTCGCCGAGCTTGGACAGCTGTGTCTTCGCCTCGTGCATGTTGACTTGCTTGGTCATTGGCCGAGTCCAAAATACGCCTTAGCTAAGTTTAGTCTATTTATTGGATTCGCACGTAAGGGGGCCGGGTAAGGGGTCTGACCCAGTGAAGCAACAGGCATCGCGATTGTTTCCGCGTTGCACGACACGACAGGGCATACCGGCCAACTCATCCTCGGCTTGCGAGGCATAGCGATCTCCTTTCGCTGCTTTGTCCATCCTGGACCGCCTCACCCTTTTATGCGTCTTTCTCCGAGCGCGAGCCGTTTGGGAACCTATGGAGGATAGGACTCGTTTGTCACCGACCCCTTGATGTGGCGAATGCGGATGTTGTCTCGTGTGATCGATACTGCTGCACCTGCAGACACCGCCTCAGCGATTGCCTCATCGATGTTGAGCAGTAATGCCGCCAGCTCCCGACCATTGAGACCTTCAATCCGTAACCGGACCACCGACGGACTGCTGGCTGCTTGCAGAGCAAGTATCGTGTGGAAATCGGCATCCAGCGTTATGACGATACGCTGGTTCTGCGCTGCATACTCGAGAATTTCCTTGTCAGCAGCGCGCGAGAGTCCAACATCGCCAACATGCAGCGCATCGACGCTGGCGTCCCTGGCGCCCAAAGGGGTCGGTGACAATCGCCAATCATTCGCATTCCGACTCTCAACAGAAGAAGAGTTCAGACTCGCCTTCCCTTGCCTTTTTCTAGACCCAGTTTTCTACACGCAAACCTGGAACCCTTTTGAATTCCTTCGTGTTGTTGGTTACGAGAATCAGCCCCAACGCCCTTGCATGGCCGGCGATCATCATGTCGTACGGCCCGATAGGCCTCCCGATATCGTGAAGTTCGGCGCGCAACTGTCCGAAGTGCGTCGCTGCCAAGACGTCGAACTTTGCAATTTCCAATCTGGCGGCCAAACTCTCGATATCCGCCAGATTCCTTTCCGTCTGCGATGAACGTTCCGCGCCGTAGACAAGCTCTCCCCAGGTAACGGCCGAGATGCACATCTGTCCTTCATGTCGGATGAAGGCCTTTCGCGCCGCGGCCGGTCGTTTCTTGATCGTGTAAATCACGATGTTCGTGTCGAGCATGAATTTGAGCACTACAGCGACTCGCGCTCCTGATCCGCCGGCTGCTCCCTGGTCTCCATGAAGTCGCTGCTAACGCCTGGACCGTCGAACCAATCATCCCAAGACCCATGGGCCGGCGTGATGATGCGCGTGTTGCCTATCGCTACGATCTCTACCTCGACCACATCATCGGGTAGTGCCACCGGTTTGGGCAGCCTGACCGCCTGGCTTTTGTTGCTCTTGAACACCTTGGTGTGGGCCTTGCTCATTCGGGTTGAGTCCTAACTCGGGGATGCAAGAGAATTTAGCCCGAAAAATGGATATGTCAAGCGTATATCCAACTGGAAGGTAACGTTGGGACCCCTTGCCCCGGAACAACCGAACAGCGGTATCGTCGGTACCCTGCGGCGTTGTGAGCTTGCCTTTCCGCAACCTGCGCATTTGCAGCCAGGTGTCAGTATCTGCGAGAAATCCGAGCCGTTCGGCGCGGTTGAGGTTATCGATCGCCGCCATCGGCGTTTCGCCCGCTGTCTTGAGCAATTGCGGCAACAGTTTGTCAATCACGGTGTCTTGCATGCGCGCGAACTTGGCGCTGAAGGATTCGAGGCGATCCACGCCAATGTCCGATTCCAAGGCCGACGTCAACCAGGCGACGTCAATTTCGATGCCCTCGGGAAAAAAACGATCGCGCACCGCACGCAGGTGATGATCTTCTTTGGCAACGAGCCGCAGCAGTTGTTTTAGCCGGATCAGGTCCTGATTCGCGGCCATTACAGCCGCACCCCAGACCGGAAAGCGGACTTATGGATCGGTAGTAGAGGGGCACCGAGCCGGTGCACCACAATATCGATTCTCTGATCGCCAAGGCGGCGTATCAAGCGGGCGTGCAGCCGAAGCTCCTTGTCGAGGGCCTCGTCGATGCCGACATCCGCTTCAACGAGCAGGTCGATATCACCACCGCGCGCCGTATCATCGACGCGCGAACCGAATAGCCAAACGCGCGCTTCACGGCCGAAAACTTTCTCGACCTCTTGTTTGAGTATCGCAGCGTTGGCTCGGCTCAGGCGCATGAGTTCATTCTAGACTGGAGCGCAGGAGAATGCCGCGCTCGGCGTACCAGACTCGCAGAGCTTCGAGATCGGCGAGCGCGGAGTCCGCGAATCGGACGCCAACCTTCGGCATGCGGCTATTTCAGGCCGAGTCGCGCTTTGGCCTCGGCGAGCGACAGATCACGTCCGGCCTCGAGATCCGCC
>JBATKF010000480.1:0-2003 GCA_049669185.1 Sedimenticolaceae bacterium
CTCACTGCGGGGGCGGCCGCGCGATCAAAGTTCTGTACAATACGCAGCAAGCGCCCGTAGCTCAGCTGGATAGAGTACCGCCCTCCGAAGGCGGGGGTCACAGGTTCGAATCCTGTCGGGCGCGCCATCTTTTTCAAAGACTTACAAGTATTTTGTCTATACAACGCGGAATGCCCAGAAAGACCGCCCACCAGATTTACCGCCTTCTTGACGCTCAGGGAACCACTGGAAGCCGCTGCCCGACTCCTCTTGCAGACGCCGCTCGGCCCCTGCATTAGGGTCTGCCAGAGCCGCGCCAACGTTCACCTGGCCCGACGAGCTATCAGGATCAGGAGCCAGCTCCAGCTAACCCCGTTTCGACAGGAAATCCATTACGGCCTCGTTGAACCGTTGCGGTTCGTCCATCGGCGTGAAGTGCCCCGAGTTCGGGATCACGACGAGTCTCGCATCGGGCATCTTTTTGGCGTACGCCTCCTTCAGCGCGAGCGGAAAGAAGTCGTGCTCGCCTGAGACCAGGCACGTTGGGCAGGTAATCGAACTCAGCCGGTGCTCGAGGTTCCACGTCGGAACGGTCGCCAGTGACGACATGTAGGCATGCTTGTCGTTGTCAGCCCAGCGTTCGATGAAAGTCTGCCTCAGTTCTTCTTGGTTGACCCTTGGGAAGAGCTTCTTGCTCAGGAAGCGCCCAAGGGCCCGCATCCCAAGGAATCGGACAATGAGTTGCCGAAGCAACAGCGTCGACTTGATGCGGAGCTGATCCGTCAAGCCGTCCCGCGGCAGATCCGGCACGCTGTTTACCACTACCAACGTACGCACCAGGTCACTGTGATCGACCGCAAGCTGGCAGGCGATAAAACCACCAAGCGAAAGCCCCACGACATGCGCTGGGCCAATGTCGAGCGACCTAATGAACGCGCCTATGTCGTCAGCAAACAGCTTGCTGCTGTAAGGGCCCGGTGGTTTGTCCGACTTCCCATGCCCTCGGAGATCCAGCGCAACGACACGATAGCGTTCGCCGAAATAAGGAATCTGATTTTCCCAATCCCGAATGCTGGAGCCTAAGCCGTGGATGAACAGCAGGAGCTCACCCTGGCCAATGGACTCGTAGTAGAGAAAGGCCTGATTGACTTGGATCGATGGCATCGTTTGCCTAACTGGAAAATCCGCCGCTCGCGCTCCACATAATCAGGAAGGGTAGATAATGACGGCTATGTCTTGCACGACATAGGCGACATGCCTGCGCCATGATCGTCCTAAAGGCGACCCAAGACATCCGGAAGGTCTCGCTGTGGCTAGCACACGCCAACCTGGCGACTTCGGAAATCTACACGCGCGCCGACCCGAGCGAAAAACTCGAGGCTATCAACGCCATCTTGCCGTCGCACTTGCGTAAACGGAAATTTCGCCCCCCGGCTAAACTGATCGCTTTGCTGAAAGGTAAATTTAATGGGGAGGAAAAATAGCCGCGTGCCTACTGATTCAGGGGTATCGATGAGCTGACTCCCAATTACGAATTACCCCCCATAAGGCATCCTGATTACCCCCATGGCTCAGCCATGCTGAGAAGCCGCTGAGGCATAGGTGGTGTCCGCAGGGCGACGTACACGAGCCGTTCGACCATTGCCGGGAGGTCGAAGCGGTGGTTGAAACGATACTCGAACTCGGCGAGACATCTCGGCACGAGTCTATCCCGTATCGCATGACAAGTACCGGTCAGTGCGGTTTTGCCGTTGCCGAGCAGGGTGTTCACCCAATTGAACTCGGGATGCTGGGCGGGCGGCCTGCCGTCCGCTGCCAGTTACGATCGGTACATGCCGGCAACCGGCACGGGTGACGGCGGCGAAGCGGGCCAGCCCATCGGAGAAGGCGGTCGCATCGGGCGCCAGGCTGGCGCTGAAGCAGCAAAGGGGCCGGCTTCGGCGGGGTTTCTTTTTTCCGCCGTTGGCCGCGTGTCGAATTTATTTACGGCCCCAAACAGACTTTTACAGCGAGATCCCACAAGC
>JBATKF010000481.1:0-4803 GCA_049669185.1 Sedimenticolaceae bacterium
AGGCTTCCCGGTTATTACCACGTTGCACGACATGATACGGCAGCCCCGGCACATAGTGCCTTGCTCGTCTTGGCATCCCCGCCTCCCTGCGCATGCCTATCGTCGAACAAAATCTAATGCTACCCGCTCAAGCGGTCAAAACAGAATCCGCCAACCCTTCAAATGCCTCCCATTTTTTGCGTTTTTTGCCAAAAACGCCTCCGTCCTTTTCTTCGCTTTCTTCTAAAATAGCTTCCCTTTAAACGCCTCCGTCCCCTTTTCCCTTTTCTACTTTGGACTGTCAGGGCTTGCGGGAAGTGTTTTGAAACATGCTCATCAACTTACTCTGTGCATCCTTTGCCCACTGTGGTTGCGGTATGTTCCAGCCAATGAAGATACCAATCACCAGTACTATCAAAGTTTCCATCGATTTGCTTCTCCGATCTGTCTCTTCCGCGCCTAACATGAAGCTTGACGTCACTGATTAATGAATCACACCATACGATGGATTCTCGTGATTCCTGCCGCATATCTCGGCTACTACGTAGCATTGATCAGTGGTATGGCGGCCTTGGCGCTTGCAGAATCATTCTGCCCTGCTGACGAAGTCATTTCCGGTATGTGCACGGCGGAGTATATGCGGCGGATCGAAAAGCTGCTATTTGTGCTATTTCCAGGTCTTGCCGCAGTCTTGGTCGTCTTGCTGCCATCGCTTGTCGCGCCTTCGAGAAAAGTGGCTGTAGCGACTTCATTCTTTGCGGTCGGTAGTGTAGCTGCCATTTTCCTAGGGGTCGCCCTCGAAGAGTGGGTGATTCTGGGATTCGCGTTGGCGTGCGGTGCTGTAACGACCTGGGCTGTCTATGCATACCGGTGACGTATCGATCTTGCGCGCTTGCTGAGCGGCGCAGGTGCAAGACCCCGGCTCAGTCGTCGTGAAAGAGGCCGTAGTGGTAGGCGCCTTCAATGACCCCGCTGGTGTAGAAACCGCTCAAGCCCCTGAAGCCCCCTGATGCGAAATAGACTCTTAGCGCCGGATCCGTATCTGCTGCCTGTTTGACGTTCCTGACCAGTTGTTCGTCCGCGTTGCGTACGAGAACGCCGGAGAATCCGGCCGTGAGCGGGAAGATGTCGTTGCCGCTGTCGCCACAGAAAACGACATCCGCCTTGTTTACGCCATGCTCGTCGGCGACATACTCGAGCGCCGTCTGTTTGGTGGCGCTGTGCGGAAGAAAGTCGAGTAGGCCCTTGCCGGACTGGGAGTCGTAGCTGTAGACGATGACTTCGTCGAACTTACCCTTGACCAGCGCGTCGACCATCTGCAGAACGGCCTCGTTCATCGCGTGGTCAACGTAGTAGCTTTGTTTGAAAGCGCTGCAATGCTCGCTCTCTTGCTCCGAGATCCCTTCCACAGAGCGGATGGCGGCGCGAACGGCTTGGGCATCCCATCTCGGGCTGGTCTGCCTGATATGCGCTTCCCAACCTGCGTGGGTCGCCCAAGCCCCTTGCTCGTACTTTCGAATCGAGGTGCCGACATCACCGATGAGCATATGCGGATAGCGAATGCCGAACTCCTCGATGGCGTTTTCGGCAAGGTCGAGATTTCTCCCGGTGACGTAGACGACGAATACCCCGTGCCTCTCCGTCAGCTCATTGAAGAGGTCGATGGCGCCAGGGTCCGGCGGCCAGCTGCCGTTTGGCAGTAGTGTTCGATCCAGATCGGTTGCAAGGATTCTCAAGCGGGTGCTCCCGGGGTGGACAGCCTCAGGCTAGAAGGACATCAGCACTTCTTCAGCGTCTGCGTTGCCGTGGGAAACTGTAAAGCTGTGGGTGCGCAGATCGGCCTTCAATGTCGCGGCCGTTTCGGGGTGCCGCCAGGTGATGTGCAGCACGTGGGGATCGGTCTCGATGACAAGCATCTCTCCGGCGAATGCCCGCGAGGTGTTGCGCAAGCGGATAAGCGCGAGTTGGTCCTGCACGAGAGGGAGTGCGAGTCGCTCTTCTATCACTTCCATCGAGAGATTGGTGCGGTTGATCTCTTTGTGTCCCGCGGTCCCACCATTGTCCGCCGCTTCGTAGTCGTTGGTGCCGGCAAAAAGGTCCAGGTACCAGACTTGCGGGATGCCCGGCATGAACATCTGGATGGCGCGGGCCAGGCGGAGCTTTCGTTCGTCCTCTCCCAGGGCACTGAAGTAGGTCGCATTGACCTGGTAATAGGCGATCTTTTTGCCGTCAGCACCGAACAGGTTCTTCACCCTGCCGCCTCTGCTGACGATTCTCTCCATCGTGGCTTCGATTTCCTCATCCTCGAGCAGGCCCCGCCTGTAGACGGTGCCGTTGACGTGTTTGCCCCGGAGATCCAGCACCGGCAGGCCATCGTGGCATCCGAGCATATTGATGGTCTGCAGACCTCGGGCCTGGATATCTTCCATCCACTGCAGTAAGGCCCGGTTTGTCCCCCGATCCAGGGCGTCGATGACGAGGCCGGGAAAGAAGAAGTCATAGATGGGGAATCCCTTGTGTGCGATCTCCTCGTGAATGCCACTGCCGTACTCGGCATGGATCTCAGGAAAGATGATCAGATCGTATTTCTGCGCGATCTCGCGCAAGAGCTCCAGGTACTCCCAGGTGCCGGGGACATTGAAGAAATTTGGTTGACCGGGTTCTTTGTGCAGGTAGGCGAAGGCGTCGAGGCGAATGATCTTGGCGCCATATTCGCTGAGCTTGCGCAGGGTCTCGTCGTAAAACTCCCAAACCAGCTCGGAGCGCGCATTCAGGTCCATCTGGCCCAGGTAATCGCGCTTGTGACACACGACTGCCAGCACCTCCTCCTTGTGATTCGACAGCTCACCCAGATCCAGCTCCTCCAGGCAGGCGTTCTCTGCAATGGCCTGATTGATGGTATCTGCGATCGTCGTGGCGTGATCCGATTGAAGCCCTTCGATGTGGGCGAAGTCGAGCGGCCCGATTTCGTCGAAATCCACTTTCTGATAGAAGGTATTCCAGTAAACCCTGCGGCTGCCGTCCGGAAAGCACACCCTGAGAATCGGCAGGTCGGGCTTTCTCATGAACAGCTTTTTCAGGTGTTCGGCATGGGGCACGATCTTGCCATCCGCCGCCATGCTGCCTTCGTGGTCCCAAAACAGGTTCCAGTCGATGAAAAAATCCCGGTACCGCGATTCCTCACCGTGTCTTAGCAGATCCTGGAACTGGGGCGAACGCACCGACAGGTGATTGAGCACCATGTCGAGCTTCAGAATGATGCCCAGCTCATTCAGCTGATCCAGGTCCTGGGGGCTCACAAGCGCTTCATTGATGTGGTAATCGATGATCGAAAAGCCGCGATCCAGATCGCTGTTGAAAAAGGTGGGAAGTATGTAGAAAAGCGAGAAGGCACCTTCAAGCTCGGGCCTTTTGAGCAATGCCACCGCGTCAGCAAGGCGCTGGCCAATGCTATCCGGATAGGCGTTCAACATAACTCCGCGGGGCAGCGTCTGCCTGCTGGGGTCGAGTCTGTCTTTCATCGCTTATCCCAGATTCTTGTGGGTGGCCTTGGCGTCACGCCTGCCCGTTGAGACACCGTCCGGGCGGTCGGCTCGCGGCGCCGTTGCGGATGCACGTACTGCCTTCGATGGCGTGCCGAATGCCGCCGAAAACGCATCGAGCGGAAAATGGCCTGTGCAAGAGTCCGGTAATTATGGTTGGGCGAATCCGGGTGTCAACCTCGGACAGGGCTGGCAAGCCGAGGAGCCCAGGGCCTCTCGGGTTCGAAAAGGAAAAACTGAAACATAAGTGCAACGTTTAGACAGGACTAGAGTCTCTTGCTCAACCACGAATCCAGCCATGCCAGGCGCTGGGGTTCGGCGGCCGGCACCCGCTCGGCCTTTTGCCGCATCGCCAACGCCTGCGCCTTGTAGCGCTCCCTGTCGAGCCCGGACGCCGCTCGCGCGAGCAGGGCATAGTCCCGGGCCATCAGCGCGTAGGCGTAGCCATCGTCCGGGTTCCGTTCTATCGCACGTTCGAGCGACGCGATGGAGTCCTGGTATTCGCCCAAGCGGTAGAGCAAAAACCCCTTGACGTCGTGACCAAAGGGATCGCCCGGACGCAACGCGATGAAGCGTTCGATATCGCTCATGGCCGTGCTGTATTGGAAGAAGGCGGTCACGTTGTACAGTGCCGAATATTTCCATGGCTCGGCGCTATCGGGCGCTAGACGTTTTGCCTGCTCGATCAGCGGGCGCACGACAGCCGGCCGCTGATTGGTGTTCACGCTCAGGCGCAGGAGTTCCAGCGTGGCTGCGGTATCGGTGGGATCGCGAGCGATCGCGCCTTGCAGCCCGGCCATGCGCGCGGCGATTGCGGCATCGTCTGCGCAGCGATAGAGGTCCTCGCGGCTGAGCGGTAGATCCTTTGCCGTAGACTGCCAGGCTTCTCGCATCAGTCCCACATAGGGGTAGGGGCCCTGGGCTATCTGCCATTTCGGGTTATCGGCCATCACCACCAGGCGCCGTTGCCAGACGATGTCGAATTTCCAGCCTTGACCCGTGTCGCAGAACAAAAACGGGGAGTTCTCCCATCCGTCTATGGCCCCAAACCAGATCACTGCGTAATCGCCAGCGCGCAGCACCTGGTAGTCGGCCGCGCGCCAGTGGTCCAGCCATTTGGTTGTGCGTGGGTCGGGCCTGTCCGGATCGCCCATCGCCAGGCGCGTCATCTCCGTGTAGGGGTCGATATCGATGCCAGTCCCGTTACCGGCCCACTTGTCGAGCATGGTCTGCCAGGCCTCCTCGGGGCTGCGCGCCCCGCGGCCGGCCGGTTGCGCGGCAC
>JBATKF010000482.1:0-1784 GCA_049669185.1 Sedimenticolaceae bacterium
GTTGCAGGGTCGCGTCATGGGTCATAAAAAACTCTCTCAACCAGGGTGGCCTGCGATGTCTCTGGATTGCCGTCCCATGATCGGACTGGCCTGCCTGTTCCTCGTCGGCTGTGCGTCGATCGGGCCACCGAGTGTCCCGAAGGACCGCTTCGACTACAACACCGCGGTTTCCGATTCCTGGAAGGAGCAGACGCTGCTGAATATCCTCAAGCTGCGCTACGCCGACATGCCGTTGTTCATGGAAGTGGCCTCCATCGTGGCCGGCTACTCGCTGGAGAGCGCGGTGAACATCGCCGGCACTGCAGTTGAAGGCAGCGCCAACCCCGGTGTGCTCTCGCTGGGAGGCTCCGGCAAGTACACCGACCGGCCGACCATCACCTATGCGCCGATCACCGGTAGTGACTTCAACAAGAACTTTCTGACCCCCATCCCGCCCAGCGCGTTGTTGTTTCTGATCCAGGCGGGTTGGCCGGCCGATGTCTTTCTGCCGATCACGCTGGAGGCGATCAATGGCCTGCGCGCACAGAAATCCGCCGGCGCCGGCGAGCGCCAGGGCAACAGGGATTTCTACCGGGTGATCGAATTGTTCGGCGAGATTCAGCGTGCCGGTGCGCTGGGCATGCGGGTGGTCACCGAAGCGAACTCGGATGAGACCACAGTGCTGGTGATTCGCCACGACAACCTGTCCGCCAAGGCGATGGCGGCCAGCTTGGAGCTGACAACGCTGCTGGGCGTCGACCCGGACGTCGACGAGTACCAGGTGGCCTTTGCCGAGGTGGCCAAAAACAACCGGGAACTGGCGCTCCTGACCCGCTCGACGCTGACCATCATGCTGGAGCTGGCCGGCCAGGTCCGCGTACCCGCCGCACATATCGAGGAAGGGCGCACGCTGCCTTCGCAGTTTGACTATGATGACGAAAATCGTTCGCCGGGAGCCCGTCTGATCGATATACGTCATAGTGCCGAGCGGCCGGCGGATGCCTTCGTTGCGGTGAGATACCGCGACCTTTGGTTCTGGATCGATGACCGTGATTTCCGCTCCAAGCGCACGCTGGCCTATCTGATGCTGCTGTTTTCCCTGACCGAATCGGGCGGCAAAGAGGGGCTGCCATTGGTCACGATCCCGGCCGGTTAGCGCGAAAGGCGTCTCAGTATTGGTTGTAGGCGGGCGATCCCGGCTGCGTGTTGCATGAAGGGCGCCCCTTGGCGCGAGATGGCCGGACCGTCGTCATGCATTCCGGCAAAATACAGTACCGACATCTTCACGTTGGCAGCGTTAGAGAGGAATTGGCCATGCATTCTACGAGCGTCTCCGTCTATGTATTTTCCATTGCGATGTTCGTCGCCGGTTCGGCGTCCCTGATACCGCAAGAGGTTTTCGCCGATAGCCCCTTGCGTGTCGACGACCGGGTTGAGTCAAGGCAGGACCGCCGTGGTGATCGGCGCGAGAATGCCGGCGACGGTGTCGAGGATCGCGTCGAGTTCAGGGAACAGAGGCGCGATTGTGTCGGCGAAGGTGCCGACTGTCGCTCGGATAATCGACAGGACAAGCGCGGCGATCGCCGCGATCGGACGGTTGATCGTGTCGAGGACCGGGGCGATCGAGTGAAAAAGCGTTTTTAGTCTCCAGCGGCGTACTGATCACGTCGTGAGAATGCAGATCGCTGCGCTTACCTTCGTACGAGTGGGCAAGTGGTTCGAATTGGATCATTTCGGGGCACCGTTACATGCGGGTTATGCATGGCGCGCAAAGGCCGGAATCAGAAATCCCGATCTTTTAGGAT
>JBATKF010000483.1:0-36461 GCA_049669185.1 Sedimenticolaceae bacterium
GAGAAGCCCCCTGCACTGATCGTACGGCCCAGGCGGCCTTTCAAACAGCCGGTCGGCGTACCCGCAACTTGCAATCGCTCGCCACCACAAAACAGCCCCGCCAAGACTCGATGTCCTCGGATTGGAAAAGGCGGGCGACGCGTTCGGCCAGAGCCCGGCGTCCCGGTTTTCCCGATTGCACCAGCAAAATGCCGTAGTGGGTGCTCGGGGCGAAAGATCGGATGTCGGAAAAATCCAGATCCTGGGTAATCAGGAATCGGCCCGCCTGCTGTGCGGCCTGCCGGACGACCTTGTCGCTTTTGCCCTGCAGGGCTTCGTCGCCGACCGTATCGACGTCGTGACCGGTGCTGCGCAGCACGTCGAGAAGGGCAACCGGAAGGTTCTCATCCAGCTTGATATTCATGCCACGTCGGGAACCCCGGGGACAGGGAGATCCTCTTCGGCGGAAGCGGCGGCGAAGGCGATGGCCGCGCGAACGTGGTCCTGGGTCAAGGTCGGGAAGTCGCCCAAGACCTGCTCGACAGAGGCGCCTTCGGCCAGACTGGCCAGGACCGTGCGGAGGGTTACGCGCGTCCCCTTCAAGACGGTGTCGCCACCGCAGATGCCGGGGTCGCGGACAAAGAACTCATCGTAGGCCATCTGCTCTGCTCCTCAATTCCAGGTCGACATAAGCTACCACGGCAGCCGGGTTATCCGTGCGTTCGGTCGTGTGACACCTTCCCGTCGTCGAGTCGAACGGATGGCATCAGTGTAGTTCCTTGGTCGCGACGGCTGCTCGCCTGAGTTCAATAGCCGCCCTTGCGCAGCACGAACGGCAGTCCGGCAATGCGATTGCCCTGCTTGCTGGGGGCGCCGGGAAACAGCCTGTACAGGTCTTTGCTGCTCAGCTTCTTGCCCCAGATCTTGCCCATGTCCTTGTTGATCTGGCGCTCCATCGGCTGATTGTTATTGTTGTTGAAGTACTCCTCGCGCAGGTAGTTCAGTACGTCCATATGTTCCTGGGTGAGTTCGTCCATGGTTGCATCGGCCGCGGCGAGGGCTCTCGCAACATCTTCGTTCCAGGCATGCGGGTCGACGAGGTTGCCGTTGCCGTCCAGTTCGATGGTTGTGCCGTTTACTTCCAAAGCCATGTTTATGCTCCTCTTGATTGACGAGTTCGTATGCCTATCCGTCCGTTTTCCGCTGCAGACTGGCGCCGGCCGAGACGGCCGTCGAGCGAAGGTCAAAAAGGTCGCATGTCGTCGTGAGGCGGCAGTCTGCCGCCCGGGGCCATGCGGGTGATCAGCGGTGCCGATCGTCTGCCAGATGCGCCGCTGAAACAGCAGGAGTCACGCAATCTGGCGCGGGATTTTATTCGAATATCAGCATTCGTTAAACCTCCGGCGATTGGCTGTCGGTGTTTGCGCTTAGTGTCAATCGTCGTCTTGCGTCTTTTTCACCGGGTCTATCCCTTTATGGGGGATGAATATGCCGCAGCCCATGTGACGCAGCGGCCCGACGCCTTCTTGCTGTAATCGGACGGATTCTTCGGGGCTAAGGCCGGCAATCATCAAGCTCCTTGTCTGCATGGGTCCGTTGGGCCCGCCCACCGCGGCGGTCCTGCCGCACAGGGCCTTCGTCACTCGGATATCGCGCGCGGCCAGCATCGACACGATGCGCTGCAGGAAGGCGTTCTCGTCGTCGTCCTCGCCGGACTCGATGACCACGTAACGCGCGAACAGCGTGCCCTGGGTAGAGAGGATCTTCTGCTTCGACTTGCCGATCTTCAGGCTGCAGCCGGCGATGTCCAGCTCGGCACCCTCGAGGGCGTCTTGCACCTGGCCCAGGTGTTCCTTGGGCACCCGCAGCAACAGTTTGGTGCGGCGAGACAGGATAAGCCGCTGACCTAGTGCTGGATCGGGGCGTTCCCAGCCGTTCTGGGAACCGGCCACGTGTACCGTGTGTACACCAAGGCGTTCGTCGTTCGCCAGCAGCGGCAAGACCGCCTTGAGCGCCATTGAAAGCGCGTGCGCATGATCGACGGGCAGCTCGCGACACCGAATGTCGAAGCTCAGATCGACGATGTCGTCGGGGACCGCGAAGTCCTTGGATTTGTCGTCTTCTTGCCAGAACATGATTGCCTACCTAACTTTTCGGTCAATTGGCCGGGATCTGCGACTGCAGGGCGTCGCGATCGAACCACCACTGGTCCTGCACCAGCACGTCGACCACATTGCGCAGACGGACCAGGAACTTGTCCGGGTCGTCGAGCTCAAGCCGCTCTACCCAGAGGTCGAATTGCGCCTGGTCCTCTACCTCACTGTGACGTCGCGCGACGCGGCCCAACAGCTGGTGGGCGAAGAAGCTCAGGCGCTCCTTCTCGGGGCCCTCCTCGGCGCGGATGTCGGCAATAAAACAGGCGGTGGCCGCCGCCACGGCGGCACCGTCGGCGTCATCCGGCGTGTCATCGATCACATGGCTGAGCAGGTCGACCGAGATCTCCGGGTCGATCGGGAAGGTAACACCGAGCCAGATGCCGTGACCAAGCGCGATCAGCGAGTCCGGCTGGTCGGCTTCGTACAGCACATTGCAGGCATCCGCCGCGGCCTCCCAGGCCTGCTCGGAAACGAACAGACCGAGCGCGGTCTGCGCAACTGGCCAGGCCTCGTCGCCGCGTCCCAGAATCTGCAGCGACCGCGCGATCTCCAGCTGCAGTGTGGCGCGCTGCAGCGACGGGGCGTCCTCCCGCAGCCGTTCGAGCTGTGCCCTCAGGTCGACCAGCTGTCCCTCCAGCTGGGCCTGTTGGCCGAGGTCTTTGCGTAGCGACGCCGCGGCCGTGTCCTGCAGTTCGTCGGGCTTGAAGTAATCGACCATTGAAGGCTCCTCGGATGTTCAGTAGCGGCTGCTGAACGTCGCCTCTAGCTGCTCTTCCCAGTCGAGCGGGGTGTCGGGGTAGGGCGGTTTCACGTCGAAGCGCAAAAACATCTCGCCCTCCCGCGCGAACGCCTTGACGACCTGTTTCAGCTCGTCGAAGCTGGTCACTTCCTGGTTGGCGATCAGGATCTGGCTCAGGTACAACATCGCTCGTCAGTACTCCGTAGCGGCAGGCAAACGTTGGTAATAGCGTGCCCGGTAGACCAGGCGTTTGTTACCCGAGGCCGGGTCGTCGCGAAAGCCATCGCGGCGATGCAGGATGTTGTTGCTGATCACGCCTTCGCCGGGTCCCAGCCGATACCGGTACATATGGTCGTCACCGCGTTGAAACAAGTCGAGCAGGAACGCGGCAGCCTCTCGGGTGCTGGCGTCATCCCGCCAGATCACATTGCGCTGGCGGGCCGAATAGCGCATGTGCAGGCTGCCGTCCGTCGGCGAGATGGAAAACACCGGGCCGCTGTGGTCCGGGCGAATCTGCTGGCCCTGCTCGGTGTTGCTCGGGATGGTAAAGGCGTCTGGCGCCATCAATGCCCGGACCCACTCGGGGTTTTCGTCGCGCAAACGGATGTAGGCGATCTCGTGGTCGAAAAGGTCGTTGGTGCCGCCCTCGGCGGCCGGCTGCGCGCAATACAGCAGCCACGCACGCACCTGTCGATTGCCGGCGTTGTAGTAGCCGTCGGTATGCCAGCCGAGCGGACGGTTGGTGTAGGGGATATAGGGTTTGTCGGTATTGGTCTGCTTGACGGTGATAGCGGAGATACCGCTGTCTTCGGCGCACAGGTTCTGGTCCAGATCGAGCAGCCCCAGGCGGCGACCAAAGGCGCGCAGCGAGGTCTCGATGTCCATCGCAGGGCGCCGCACGCGGAACAACGCGAAATTCCGCGCCGCCGCGCTGCGCATTAGTGCCTGGCACTCCCTCGCATCCAGCTCGCCCGGGTCTTGGATGACAATCGCCTCCGGCATGCCCGCGAGTGCAAGCTTGCGTGCTCGCCACGGTGCATAATTGTGGTCGTCATCGAGCGAAAATGGCGTACGCTCGGCGGTCACGACATGGGTCTGCATCTCGCGTTTCTCGCTGCCGGGGCCGGCTACCGTTGTGGCCAAAGGTCGATTTAGTAGTTCAGCATACGCTAATTTATTCCGTTGCCCAAACGGAAAATTTCACGCATTTCAGGCGCCTAAGACTTCACATTGACCCAGGTCAAATAACCCTATACCCACAAAGGGATAGAGAGTTACCCCCACTCTCCCCCAATGGTGGAGTATGGTGCCACTCAATGGTCCCCTAATATTAGCCACCGGTGATAGGAGGTACAGGGCCTGCGCCGCAGACGCAGCCCGGGCGTCGCTCAGACAGCGCCAGCCACTTCTGCCCGGACCGTGAACACGAGGATGACGCCGGCAGGCCGAGGGGATTGGCCTGGCGACAGCGGATTTCCGCCAAATACGAACGATTAGTCAGGAGAAACGACAACATGGCAATCGACCGGTATCCAACACCCATGATCGACCAGCTCGAAGACGGCCCGTGGCCGAGCTTCATCAGCGGCATCAAGCGTCTGCGCGACGAGCATCCAGATCAGCGCATCAACGATGTCACCAACTCGCTGTTGGGCCAGCTTGAACACTCGTACGAGACCCGCAAGGGGTACTGGAAGGGGGGTACCGTCTCCGTCTACGGCTATGGTGGCGGCATCATCCCGCGTTTCTCCGAGGTCGGTAAGGCATTCCCGGAGTCCAAGGAATTCCATACGCTGCGCGTGCAGCCGCCGGCGGGCAACCACTACTCGACCTCCATGCTGCGCCAGCTGGCCGACAGTTGGGAGAAATGGGGTTCCGGTCTGGTGACCTTCCACGGCCAGACCGGCAACATCATGTTCATCGGGACCACCACCGAAAACACCCAGCACTTCTTTGACGAAATCAACGACTATGGTTGGGATCTCGGCGGCGCCGGTCCCTGCGTGCGCACCGCTATGTCATGCGTCGGCGCGGCGCGCTGCGAGATGTCTTGCACCAATGAGCAGAAGGCGCACCGTCTGCTGGTCAACAACTTCACCGACGATGTGCACCGTCCGGCCCTGCCGTACAAATTCAAGTTCAAGGTCTCCGGCTGCCCGAACGACTGTCAGAATGCGATCGAGCGCGCCGACTTCGCCGTGATCGGCACCTGGCGCGACGACATGAAGGTCAACCAGGACGAGTGGAAGGACTATGTCGGCCGCAAGGGCCGTCAGCACGTGATTGACAACATCATCACCCGCTGCCCGACCAATGCGCTGGCCCTGAAGGACGACGATTCGCTGGAGGTCAACAACAGGGATTGTGTGCGCTGCATGCACTGCCTGAATGTCGTGCCGAAGGCGCTGCACCCCGGCGACGACAAGGGCGTCACCATCCTGATCGGCGGTAAGCGCACGCTGAAGATTGGCGACCTGATGGGTACCGTCGTCGTGCCGTTCAAGAAGCTCGAGACCGAAGAGGACTACGAGTCGCTGGTCGAGATGGCCGAGGAGATCATCGACTTCTGGGCCGAGAACGGGCTGGAGCACGAACGTTGTGGTGAGATGATCGAGCGTATAGGCCTGGTCAATTTCCTCGAGGGTATCGACATCGAGGTCGATCCCAACATGGTCAACCATCCGCGCGAGAGTTCCTATGTCCGGATGGACGGCTGGGATGACGAAGCGGTCAAGTGGTTCGATCGTCAGGCAGAGGCCTCCTGATCTAGACCCTGCGTTCGAGACATGCAATCTGCGCAGCGGCGGCATCGCCGCCGTTGCGTAGGGAAGGCTTTACGCAAATAGCCCCGCTTTTTGGAGGGATAAGATGGCGAGAGAAATGCGCGAACCGATCGAGACCGGCTGTCCCGATCCGTTTCAGTACATGCACCCGGTAATGCGTCGCAACTTCGGGATGTGGGCCTACCACGAGCATCCACGCCCCGGTGTCCTGCTGCACGTCGCGAAAAACGGCGACAAGGTCTGGACTGTCCGTGTCGGCACTCAACGTATCCTCGACGTTTTCACGCTGCGCACGTTGTGCGACATCGGTGACACCTATGGCGAGGGTTATGTCCACTTCACCATTCGCTCCAACATCGAATACATGGTGACCGACGAGGCGAAGGTCGATCCGCTGATCAAGGCGATCGAGGAAGCGGGTTTCATCGTCGGCGGTACGCAAAACTCCGTAACCATGATTTCCCACACCCAGGGCTGGCTGCACTGCGACATCCCGGGCACCGACGCCTCGGGCGTGGTCAAGTCGATGATGGACGAGCTGATCGACGAGTTCCGCAACGCGAACATGCCGAACCGCGTGCACATCACCACCTCCTGCTGCCAGATCAACTGCGGCGGTCAGGGCGACATTGCGATCAACGTGCAACACACCAAGCCGCCGAAGATCAACCACGACCTGGTCGCCAACGTCTGTGAGCGTCCCTCGGTGGTCGCGCGCTGCCCGGTCGCGGCGATCCGCCCCGCCATGGTCAACGGCAAGCCGTCGCTGGAAGTCGACGAGAAGAAGTGTATCTGCTGCGGTGCCTGTTTCCCGCCGTGTCCGCCAATGCAGATCAATGATGCAGAGCACACAAAACTGGCGATATGGGTCGGGGGCAACCACTCCAACGCCCGCGGCAAGCCGACCTTCCAGAAGCTGGTCGCCGCCGGTATCCCGAACAACCCGCCGCGCTGGCCGGAAGCGACTGCGATCGTGAAGAAGATTCTCAAGGCGTACAAAGAGGGTGCCCGCGACTGGGAGCGCATCAACGAGTGGATAGAGCGTATCGGCTGGCCGCGTTTCTTCGAGACGGTGGATCTGCCGTTCACCAAGTACCACATCGACAACTGGCGTGGCTCACGCAAGAGCCTGAATTCTTCGACTTACATTCGCTTCTGACAGCGGTAACGGACGAGGTCAAATCCAGCTATGAAACTGTCAGTACAGGTGAACGAGGGTCCCTATCAGCACCAGGCGACCGATTCGGCTTATCACTTCACCAAGGCGGCCCTCGAAAAGGGTCACGAAGTGTTTCGCGTGTTCTTCTATCACGACGGCGTGCTCAACGGCACCCGCTTGACCACGCCGCCTCAGGATGATCGCAACATCGTAAACCGTTGGGTGCAGCTGGCCGAGAAGTACGATCTCGATATGGTCCTCTGCGTGGCCGCGGCGCAGCGTCGCGGTTTGGTGGATGAGGGGGAGGCCGAGCGCAATGGGAAGGATGCAACCAACATTGCGCCGCAGTTCCGCATCTCGGGCTTGGGCCAGCTGGTCGAGGCTGCTATCCAGAGCGACCGCCTGGTCGTGTTTGGCGACTGAGGAGTTACAACGATGTCCGATATCAAGAAGTTCATGTATCTGAACCGTCGTGCTCCCTACGGCACTATCTATGCCTGGGAATCGCTGGAAGTCGTGTTGATTGGGGCGGCCTTCGATCAGGAAGTCAGCCTGATGTTCGTCGATGACGGTGTTTTCCAGCTGGTCAAAGGCAGTGATACCTCCGAGTCGGACATGAAGAACTTTATGCCGACCTATCGCACGCTGGGCGATTACGGTGTTCGTCACATGTACGTCGACAAGGCATCGCTCGCGGCGCGCGGTCTGAGCCAGGAAGATCTGATCGAAGTGGCCTGGGAAGACTACGAGACAGAAGAGGAAGTCGACAACATTGTCGAAGTCGTGGATACGGATCAGGCTGCGAAACTTGTGGCCGATTCCGAAGTCGTATTTTCATTCTGAGGTGGCCCAATGTCCGATCTTTTCACAGTCAATAAATCCCCGTTCGAAAAGAACTCGTTGGAGGCCGCAATCAGGTTCTCGTTGGCCGGGTCTTCGATCCTGATGATCGAAGATGGTGTCTATGGCGCCATGAAGGGCACTGCGGCAGAGGACATGGTGAAAGGCGCGATGAGTGACAGAAAGGTTTATGCACTCAAGTCCGACCTCATGGCGCGCGCCATCAAGGACGACCGCATCATCGAGGGAATCGAGATTGTCGATTACGCGGGTTTCGTCGATCTGGTGGAAGCCAACGACAAGGTACAGGCCTGGTTATAAGACCAGACCGACAAAGCAATTGCTTTCTTAGAGGAGATAGACATGCCTATCGAAGTGAATGGTAAGACCCTGGAAACCGACGAAGAAGGTTACCTCGCAAATATCAACGAGTGGGAGCCCGGCGTTGCCGAAGTGATGGCGAAGGAAGACGAACTCGATCTCACGGACGAACACTGGGACATCATCAATTTTCTGCGCGAGTACTACGAAGAGTATCAAATCGCGCCGGCTGTTCGCGTGCTGACCAAGGCCGTGGGCAAGAAAATGGGCAAGGACAAGGGCAACAGCAAGTACCTCTACGGGCTCTTCCCGTACGGTCCCGGCAAGCAGGCCTGTCGTTATGCGGGTCTGCCGAAGCCGACCGGCTGCGTTTGAACCGCAGTTGAGTGTCTCCGGACGGATCAGTGAGAGGTCCGTCCGGCCCTTGAATCAAACCGAGAGGTTATCGGGAACATGTCGTTTCTGACGGTCGCATTCGCCGTACTCTTCTATGTGGCCACCGTGCTGCTGGTCGTCGGCCTCGCGCGTCGTATCGCTTTGTATTGGAAAACTCCCGCGCCGCTGAAGATCCCCACGACGCCCGCGCCGGTGACGCAGGGTGGGGTCGTACTGCGCATGTTTAGGGAGGTCGTGTTTTTCGAAAGCCTCTTCAAGTCGACAAAGTGGACGTGGCTGTTCGGTTGGCTGTTCCATATTGCATTGTTCGCCGTGTTGTTCCGTCACCTGCGCTACTTCACCGAGTCCGAGTCGATTATGGCGGCCGTGGCATTTGTCAGCCCGCTATTCAAATATCTGGCATTCGTGATGATCATCGGCCTACTCGGTTTGTGGGCGCGACGTCTGTTTGTCGATCGTGTGCGCTACATCTCGGCGCCCTCCGATCACCTGATGCTGCTGTTACTGCTATTGATAGGTGTGAGCGGGGCGATGACCACCTTCGTTGCGCATACCGACGTCGTCGCGGTGAAGGGATTTTTCCGCGCGCTGCTGACTTTCAACTTCAGTGACATGCCCAACCTGCCGACCGACCCGTTGATGGTCGTGCATCTGTCGTTGGTCGCGCTTTTGATGATCATCTTCCCGATCAGCAAGCTGCTGCATGCACCCGGCGTATTCTTCAGCCCGACCAGAAATCAGGTCGACAACCCCCGCGAGCAGCGCCATATCGCCGATTGGGCGCGCAAGCTGGAATCGTAGGTCGGAGGATTACACCGCATGGCAAAAGCAGATTTCGAGATACCCAAGCTGGACGAGTACCCGGAGGTGCCACCGGTCGTTGCGGGAACTATGGCGCACAGCAAGCCCTACATCGCCAAGCCGGAGTTCCAGACGCCGCTGAACTTTCCGGGCGAGCTGCCGGAAGACTGGCATGACAAAGCGATCGACGCCATGGGTGACCTGCTTGGCAAGTACCGTTCGCTGCGTGTCTATCTCGACTCCTGCGTCAAGTGCGGTGCCTGCACCGACAAATGTCATTACTACCTGGGCACCCAAGACCCGAAGAACATGCCGGTCGGCCGGCAAGACCTGCTGCGTAAGGTCTATCGCCGTCATTTCACCTTTGCGGGCAAATATTTTCCCAAGCTGGTGGGCGCCGAGGACCTGACCAAGGAGGTTCTGGACGACTGGTACAGCTATTTCCACCAGTGTTCACAGTGCCGCCGCTGCTCGGTGTTTTGTCCCTACGGCATCGACACCGCCGAGATCTCGATGGCGGCACGCGAGATCATGGACCGCATCGGCGTCGGCCAAAAGTACTGCAACGAAATCATCGGTAAGGTCTACAAGATCGGCAACAATCTCGGCCTGCCGGAACCTGCGCTGGCGGATACCTTGGAAGGCCTGGAAGAGGACGTAGAAGAGGAGACCGGGGTTGCGGTCAAGTATCCGCTGGACGTCGAGGGCGCCGATATCCTGCTGGTCACCCCCTCGGCAGACTTCTTCGCCGAGCCGCACGTCGATGGTCTGATCGGATATGGCAAGGTATTTCACGAGGCGGGGGTTTCCTGGACCCTGAGTTCGAAGGCCTCAGAGGCGGCCAATTTCGGCATGTTCATCGGTTCCTACGAGAACATGCGGCGCGTCTCGCTGCGTATTCGCGAGGCGGCGCTGGAACTTGGCGTCAAGCGCATCATCTTCGGCGAGTGCGGTCATGCCTGGCGCGTGGCCTACAGCTTCCTGAACACACTGGCCGGGCCATTCGACTTCCTCGATCCGAAGTATCCGGTGCCGCAGCATATCCTCGAGTTCACCTGGGGTGAGATCCAGAAGGGCACGCTGAATATCGACAAGTCGGCCAACGACGACATGGTCGTTACCTTCCACGACTCGTGCAATGTCGCGCGTGCCTCGCGCATGGGAGACGAGCCGGGTGGGCAGTTCAAGATCCCGCGCAACGTGATCAAGGCAGTGTGCAACCATTTCGTTGACATGGCGCCGGAGACCATTCACGAGAAGACCTTCTGCTGCGGCGGCGGCGGTGGCCTGCTCACGGACGACCTGATGGAGCTGCGCGTGAAGGGCGCCAAGCCGCGCATGGAGGCGCTGAAGAACGTGATCGAGGAGTACGGCGTCACCAATATGGCGGCGATCTGCGCGATCTGTAAGTCCCAGTTCACCAAGGTGCTGCCGTACTACGGGATGGACATGGACATGATCGTCAGCGTTCATCAACTGGTTTCGAATGCCATCGTGCTGACTGGCCAGACCGGCGAGGACGATGAAGAGGAGTCGGCGGAAGACGCTGCCTGAGGGCGACGCCGCCATGACGCAAATAAATCCGATCCTGAGGGATCATTCGGGCACTTTTGAAAGGAGAGATTAGATGGCAACTCCTAGCGACGAGATGAAGACCAAGCTGACTTGGCGCCGCTTCGAAGACGGCAAAGATCAATGGGATTCCTTCACCGATAAGATTTTTCGAGAGGATACCTCGCACAAGTGCCCGACCTATGTGCACAAGACCCCACCCTGCCAGGGTAGCTGCCCCTCGGGTGAGGACATCCGCGGTTGGCTGGCCATCGTTCGCGGCCAGGAGAAGCCCGCGGGCGATATGAGCTGGCAGGAATATGCCTTCCGGCGGTCCACCGAGGCCAATCCCTTCCCGTCCATGATGGGGCGCGTCTGCCCGGCCCCGTGCCAGGACGGCTGCAATCGCAACGAGGTCGAAGACTTCGTTGGTATCAACGCGGTCGAACAGTATATCGGCGACACCGCGCTGGAGAACAACTATCAGTTCGAAGCCGGGCCGGACACCGGTAAGAAAGTCGCAGTCATCGGTGGCGGGCCGGCCGGCATGGCCGCAACCTTTCAGCTGCGTCGCAAGGGCCACAGCGTTGCCGTATTCGAATCGCAGCCGGAGCTGGGGGGAATGATGCGCTACGGTATCCCCAACTACCGCATACCGCGCGACAAACTGGCGGGCGAGATTCAGCGCATTGTCGACATGGGTAAGGTCGAGGTTCATACCGACACCCGTGTCGGCGAAGACATCACGGTCGAGGATCTGGAAAAAGACTACGATGCCATCCTCTGGGCGGTCGGCTGCTGGACCGGTCGCGGTCTGCCCGTCCCCGGCTGGGACGGCACTCCGAACTGCGTCTCCGGCGTCGCATTCCTGAAGGCCTTCAACGAAGGCCGTATGAAAGTCACCGCGGAAAAGGTGGTTTGCGTCGGCGGCGGCGACACTTCCATCGACGTCGTCTCCGTTGCGCGCCGCCTCGGCCACATCGAGCAGACAAATCCGAGCGACCGTCCCGAACTGGTGGTGCAGGATGGCTTTGTGGCGCACGACTCCGCGATTACCGCGGCAGCGCAGGGCGCCGAGGTCACGCTGACCTCGCTGTTCTCGAAAGCGAATATGACCGCGGCCGAGCACGAGGTGCACGATGCCCTGCATGAGGGCGTGACCATCCTCGACGAAGTCATGCCGGTCGAGGTCATCGTCGGTGACGACGGCCGTGCGACCGGCCTGAAGATCGCCAATTGCGCGATGCAGGATGGTCGCCCGACGCCGGTCGAAGGTACCGAGCAGATCCTCGAGGCGGACCTGATCGTTGCGGCGATCGGCCAGGGAGGCGACCTGACCGGCATCGAGGTTCTCGACAACGGTCGCGGCCTGATCAATGCGGACAGCTTCTACCAGGTTCCCGACCGCGAGAAGCACTTTGTCGCCGGCGATATCATCCGCCCCCACCTGCTGACCACGGCGATCGGCCAGGCGTCGATCGCGGTCGACTCGATCGACGAGTACCTGCACAACAAACAACACAAGAAGCGTCCCAAGGTCGACGTACACCACTTCAACCTGGACGAAAAGATGGAGGAGGCCGGACTTTCTCCGGAGCATTTCGACCCGACTGACCCTAACGAGTTGCGCGGCACGTCGAACGGCAACTGGGCCATTCACAACTACGAAGACCGCTCATTCGCCGAGGTCATACCGCATGACGAGCTGTTCCTGGGTCACTTTGCGTACACCCCGCGGCTGAAGCGTCGCGAAGAGGTCCCCACCGCCGAAGACGTCCTCGGCCACTTCCACGAGCGCATGATCGGCCTCGACGAGGCGCAGGCGAAAGAGGAGGCCGAACGCTGCATGAGCTGCGGCATGTGCTTCGAGTGTGACAACTGCGTGATCTTCTGTCCGCAGGATGCGGTGTATCGGGTCAAGAAGACCGAGGCGACCACCGGACGCTACGTGGCGACTGACTACGACCGCTGCATCGGCTGTCACATCTGCGCTGATGTCTGCCCGACCGGTTACATCAAGATGGGTCTTGGCGAATAGCGCAGTAGAGACGCACAGGCAATGAAAGGTAATTTTGGGTTCGGTCTGCTATTCGCCGCGTTGCTGGGCATGGTTGTAGGCCTGGGCACCGCGCACGCGGGAGAAGGCATGGCCGGGACGGCGAAGGCAGATAAACTCGATGTCTGCGTAGAGCCCACGGACGTCATGCGGCGCAGGCATTTCGATTTCATCAAGCACCAGCGCGATATCACGGTGCATGAGGGTATTCGGAAAACGGACCATAGCCTGGCCGGCTGCGTCGATTGCCACGTGCGCACGGATGCCAAGGGTGAACATGTGCCGATCAACGCCGCCGGAGAGTTCTGCGCCGCCTGTCATGAATACACGGGCGCAACGCTGGACTGTTTCTCCTGCCACGCTACCAAGCCCACGGGGACCCGAGAATGAGTCAGCCGATCGACCAGCCGACAGATGTGAAGCGCCGCAGGCTTCTGGGCGGCGTGGGTGCCGCGGCGGCGACGGCCATTGCACCTGGCGTATTCCTGCAGTCTCTAGGCAATGCCGCGCCGCGTGAAACGGCGGTCACCGATGATGTGCGTTACGGCATGTTGATCGATACCGCCAAATGCGCCGATGGCTGCAATGATTGTGTCGAGGCCTGTGAAAAGGAAAACGGTCTGGATCTTATGGTCAAGCCGCAGGGCGCCAGCGATGCTCAGTGGGATATGCAGCGGCCGCGCTGGATTCGTACGGTGAAGCTGCGCAACAATCTGACCGGTCGGGTAACCTCGTTGCCGATGATGTGTCAGCACTGCGAGCACCCGCCCTGTGTCGACGTCTGTCCGACCGGTGCTTCGTTCCGTCGTGCCGATGGGATAGTGATGGTCGATCGGCACACCTGCATCGGCTGCCGTTACTGCATGATGGCCTGCCCATACAACGCGCGCTCGTTCATCCACGAGAATGTGAGCTTCAAGACCACTGTCGCTCCGCGTGGCAAGGGCTGCGTAGAGAGCTGCAATCTCTGTGTGCACCGGCGTGACAACGGCGAGGATTCGACCGCCTGCCAGGACGCCTGCCAGCATGGCGCCATCGTTTTCGGCGATCTCAAGGATCCGAACAGCGCCGTTTCGCAGGCAATGGCCAAGTATCCCAATGTACAGATCCGCGCGGATCTGATGCTGAACACCGGTGTTCGTTACACCGACGTCTGACCGTCTTACGGAGAGCGTTTCGGCGATGAGAAAGATTCACTACCGCGAATGGGGTATCGAGAGTCCGCGTTATTGGGGGCTTCTCGCGGTATTGGCCGCTATCGTCGCTGTCGGGGCCTTTGCGACCCTCTACATGGAGCACGAGGGGCACTGGGTTACCGGCATGAACAACCAGATCGTCTGGGGTACGCCGCATGTGTTCGCGATCTTCCTGATCGTCGCCGCCTCCGGCGCGCTGAACGTCGCGTCGATCAGTTCGGTATTCGGCCAGGCGATGTACAAGCCGCTGGCGCGGTTGTCCGGGCTGATGGCGATCACGCTGCTCGTGGGCGGCCTGATCGTACTCGTGCTCGACCTCGGCCAGCCCAGCCGCCTGATCGTCGCGATGACGACCTACAATTTCAAATCCATCTTTGCCTGGAATATCTACCTGTACGTCGGTTTTATCGCCATCGTCGTCGTCTACCTATTCACGATGATGGAGCGCAAGGCGAATCGGTACAGTCACGGTGTCGGTGTGCTCGCCTTTGTGTGGCGACTCGCGCTGACCACAGGTACCGGGTCCATCTTCGGGTTTCTGGTTGCGCGGCAAGGCTATGACGCCGCGATCATGGCGCCGATGTTCATCATCATGTCGTTCGCCTATGGCATGGCGCTGTACCTGCTGGTGCTGATGTTCGCCTTCAATAGCGATGACCGCCCGCTGGGCGACCGTGTGCTGCGCCGTCTGAAAAATCTGCTGGGTGTATTCGTCGCGGCGATTTTCTATTTCACGCTGGTCTATCATTTAACGAATCTCTACGGTGCGGAGAACCTTGCCTACGAGGCCTTCATCCTGCGTGACGGGGGTATCTATACCTGGATGTTCTGGATAGGCTGGGTGCTGCTGGGTATGCTGGTGCCCATGGGTATCCTGTTTCATCCCGCGCTGGGCATGCAGCGCGGCGCCATCGCCATCGCATCCCTGCTGGTGGTGCTGGGTGGGCTCTCGGCCATCTACGTCATCGTCATCGGCGGTCAGGCCTTCCCGCTCAGTATGTTCCCAGGCCATACGATCCTCGAAAGCGGTTATTTCGACGGGGTCAATGGCATGCCGCGCAGCTATTCGCCGTCGCTGCCCGAGTTTCTTCTCGGTCTGGGGGGAGTGGCACTGGCGCTGCTGGCGACGTTCATTGCAGTGCGCGTTCTGCAGTTTCTGCCGGCGTCTCTGGCCGACGACGTCGCCGATCCACAACCGGCCGAGTAACCGTCTGGTAGCCGGGCCTCGATGAACAAAGGGCGGTGCCAAACACCGCCCTTTTCTTTGGTGCGCCAAAAAGGCGAATACGGTAGGCCAGGTTAAGTTGCGGGGGTCGGTCTCCTGCGCGCCGTTTCCGCCGCGTTTCGGGACCGTGCTTTTTGCCTCGACCGGGGCCATGAAAGGTTTCAATGGGCTATCTCTATATCTCCGCAGCGCACAAATCATCGGGCAAGACGACGCTCACCATCGGCTTGTGCGCGATATTGCGTGAAGATGGCCACGTCGTGCAGCCGTTCAAGAAGGGCCCGGACTATATCGACCCGCTGTGGCTGGGTCAGGCGGCCGGGCGCCCCTGCTACAACCTCGATTTCTACACCATGGACCGGGCCGAGATCAGTGATCTCTTCGCGTCGAAGATGCAGGATGCAGACATTGGCCTGATCGAGGGCAACAAGGGCCTGTTCGACGGCCTCGCGCTGGACGGCAGCAACAGCAACGCGGCGCTTGCCGGGCAGTTGGATGCGCCCATCGTGCTGGTGCTCGACAGCCAGGGGATGACCCGCGGGGTCGCGCCGCTGATTCTCGGTTACCAGGCATTCGACCCGGCGCTGCGCATCGTCGGCGTCATTCTCAACAAGGTCGGCGGCAGTCGTCACGAGGCGAAGTTGCGCGCGGTCATCGAACATTACACCGATGTGCGCGTGGTCGGCGCCGTGCAGCGCAGCGATGAGCTGGTGATCAATGAACGTCACCTGGGTCTGGTCCCAAGCACCGAGGTGGGCAGCAGCCAGGCGCATATCGAGCGGATGGCGAAGCAAATCCGCGATCAGGTGGATCTCCAGGCACTGCGGGATCTGGCCGCCAGCGCGCCCACACTTCCCGTCAGGCCGTTGGAGGTCCCGGCATCGAGCGCTTCTGACGGGGTGCGCATCGGCTACGCCTGCGACTCGGCGTTCGGTTTCTATTACGCCGGTGACCTCGAGGCCCTGCGCAAGGCCGGCGCCGAACTAGTCCCGTTCAGCCCCTTGGCGGATGGGGGGCTACCTCGCTGCGATGGTCTGATTCTCGGCGGCGGTTTCCCTGAAACGCATATGGACAGCCTCGAACAGAACGCCGCGATGCGTGCGGCCGTCGCCGAGTTCATCGCCCACGACGGGCCCGTATATGCGGAATGCGGCGGCCTGATGTACCTGTGCGATAGCCTGACCTGGGAAGGAAAGACGCGTAAAATGAGCGGCGTGATTCCGGCAGAGGTAGTGATGCACGCCAAGCCCCAAGGGCGCGGTTATGTGCAATTGCGTGAAACGCCCGATCATCCCTGGCCGCTGTCCAGCGATGGCAGCCAGCCGATATCGGCGCATGAGTTTCACTATTCGGCCCTCGCTGAGGTACCTGTCGGTCTGACGTTTGCCTATCGTATCGAGCGCGGCTTCGGTCTGGACGGCGTCAATGACGGCATCGTCTACCGGAATCTGCTGGCGAGTTATGCGCACATGCGTGACACCAGGTCACAGCCTTGGGCAGAACGCTTTGTGCATTTTGTGCGTGACTGCCGCGATGCTGCCGGGCAGTGAGGCATGGTCAGCGAGAACCACTACAGAGGATTCGTGCATGTTCAAGCTAACACCGCAGGCAGCGGCGCAGGTCAGAGTTGCGGCGGAGCAGGGTGGCACCACCGGTATGCCGCTGCGACTGGCCGCTCAGCAGAAGCCTGATGGCGGTATCGATTATCGGATGGGCTTTGACGAGGCCACCGAGGATGATATCCGTTTCGACTCCGAGGGCGTGCAGATCGTGATGGCCCCCGAGTACGTCCCGCTGCTGGATGCTGCAACGCTCGACTTCGTCGAGCTCGAGCCTGGCGATCCGCAGTTCATCTTCTTGAATCCCAAAGACGCAGACTACTCCCCGCCCGCAGAAGGCTAGCAGCCTGTCGGTCAGTCTATGGAACTGTCCCCCCAGGATGCGCTCCGTCTCAACGTGCTGCTGGCCAACCGGCCGCAGGCGATACGCATCAACGAATCGACCATGACGGTGTTCGGCCTGTCAGAACAGGGCGAGTCTCAGATCCAGCTCAACCCCACCGGGCGCGACGACCAGTATCTGAAGCAAGTCAAGGAACTGCTCTCGGGCCACGTCCTCGGCTCACCGGGCGGCTATCCAGTCTACCTGCAGCGGTGGACACGGATGGGGCAGATGCGCGACGACAGCCTGGAGCGGATGTTGCTGCTCGGGGAGCCCGAGGCCGTGGTCGCGACCGTGTGTGCCCAAGGGCTGACCGACGAGCTCGCGCGACGTGCCTGGTGGGCGATGCAAGACGCCACCAACGCCCGCCACATGCTGGGCAAGCCGGCGGTCGTGGAGGGCAGCATGGGACCGCTGCTGGCGGCCTATCTGGTAGAGCACCTGCCGTTCGAGACCGAACCCGACCAACAGATCGAGACGGTACGCCTGGTGCTGCAGGAGGGGCTACTGGATCAAGCGCAGGTGGACGGGCTGTGGCGCAAGGCCCAGCGCAAACCGGCGTATTACGTCGGCTTTCTTATGGCCCGCCCGAAGGATCTGCCGCAACAGGCCGCCGCGCATCCCGAACACGCGAAGCTGGCCGCGGACCTGGCGCCGCTGGCCGCGGATGGCAACCCCATTGCCGGGTTGCTGGCACAAATGTTGTCGGCGCCGGGGCAGGCGTTCATCGAGACGGTCTTCCGGGTATTCGACAAACCCTCCAACCAGGAAGTGGTCAATCTGGCCCTCGACGCCATCGCGGCGCATATGTCCCCGGCCCGCCCGGAGGGCCCGGTCGACGCCACCCTCGAGGCGCTGCAGGCAGAGTCTGCCGACTGGCTGAGCAGTGATGCCCAGGCTTCGGCGCTATGCGCCCTACCGGGCGTGGACGAGGCGCAGCTGCGCGCACTGCGCATCCTGTCGGGCCTGAGCTATGGCATCGTGCGACCGGTCTTTCGCGACAGCACCGCGATCGGCAGCCTGATGCGGCGCAAACTGCAACCGGTATTGACACCGCTGCTCGCGGAGTTGGCAAGGCTGCGGTCAGGCGATCCCCGTTCCGGCGGTGGATCGGGGCGCTAATCGCGCTTGGCCAGGCCCGCCAGCCGCGCTGGGCCTTGGTAAGGAGTCCACGGGTGTCTTGCCAATCAATACTAAGCCTTGATAACTCAGCCCTTTACTCTGGTATTGCCCCGCTATACTTCCAAAGAGATACCCCATTTGGGTTAGTTGCTCGGAGGAAGTATGGACAGATTGCTCAGTCTCTCGCAGGCGGCCCGTATGGTCGGAGTCCCGCGGCGCCTGTTGCAACAACACATCCAGGAAGGCCGAATCGCCGCGTTCGAGGGGCACATCCGCCTATCTGAGCTGCACAAGGCCTATCCGGAGGCGGACTCGGATCGCTCCGGCATGGTCGAGAAGGTCCAGCGCATCCGCGAGGCGGCGCTCTACAAGGCCAACCCGGAATCGCGGCCGGATGCAGAGCACCTCGCCACCGAACTGCAGCGTGCGCGGGTCGAGGTGGCTCGCCTGCAGCAGGAGCTGGACGGCTATCGTCAGCTCGCCGTCGAGACCGAGGAACGCCTGCTGACGCTGCAGGAACAGTGTGACGCCCGCCAGGCGATGCTGCTAGGCACCCTGGTCGGTTGGTTCATGAATCAGATCAAACTGCGCGAGCCGAACTAGCCCGCGGTATGCCGCTTGGCCGCAACGCCGGGCGGCGATAACCTCATGCCGGCATGTCGTACACAATTACCGTCGAACCCTCCGGCAACCATTTTGAGGCCGAGCCCAGCGAGACCCTGCTCCAGGCCGGTCAGCGCGCCGGGCTGAATCTGGGTCACAACTGTGCCAATGGCAGTTGCGGCGAATGCCGGGCGCGTCTTTTGTCGGGTGTGATCGCACCGTTCGCGCATTTCGACTTTCGTTTCAGCGAACTCGAGAAGCAGCAGGGCTGGTTTCTGCTGTGCAGCTGCCGGGCGGTGAGTGATCTAGTGGTCGAGGCCCAAGAGCTGGACTCGGCCGCCGAAATCCCGGATCAGCAGGTTCGCGCCAAGGTGAGCCGGATCGAGCGCCTGCAGGATGACATCCTACAGCTGACGTTGCGCACACCGCGCAGCGGCGGCCTGCACTTCCTTGCCGGGCAGAGTGTGGCCTTGGCGTTCGACGACATGCAGCCGAAGATCCTGCCGATCGCGAGCTGTCCCTGCGACAGCATCCAGCTGCGCTTTCATCTGCGTCGCTGTGCCGGGGATCCGTTCAGCGAGTTCGCGTTCGACCGTCTACGCAAGGGCAGCGAGGTGCGGCTGCGCGGGCCGTGCGGCGACTTCACACTCGACGAGGCGTCGAAGCGGCCGCTGGTCTTTATTACCTGGGAGTCGGGATTTGCGCCGGTCAGCAGCCTGATCGATCACGCGATCCGAAAGGACGTAGATCGATCTATCGATCTCTACTGGTTGTCGGCGATCCCGCACGGCCATTATTTGTCCAACTACTGCCGCGCCTGGCGGGACGTACTGGATGATTTCCGCTATCACTCGATCGACCTAGTACCCGCCGGCACGGAGCGGCTGGATCACGTGGTCGAGCGCATCCTGCGCGTTCACACCCTGCTGGCCGACCATGACTACTATCTCGCGCTTTCGCAGGACGGGCTGGACCTTGCACGGGTGCTGTTGGATGAGGCGGGGGTTCCCGATGAACAGATCCGCACCAGCGTCATGTCGCAGCCTTGATCCCGACAGATAATAGTTGCTCTGGTACCGTCGTTTTCGTAGGGAGATATCAAATTGATCATGACAACTACGCCCAATATCGAGGGCAAGTCGATAGCTGAATACCTTGGTGTCTGCACCGGCGAGGCGGTGATGGGTGCAAACATCTTCAAAGACATGTTCGCGGGCATTCGCGACATTGTCGGCGGGCGTTCTGCTTCCTATGAAAAAGAACTGCGCAAGGCCAGGAGTATCGCGCTACAGGAGATTGGCGAGGAAGCGGCCAAACTGGGCGCCAACGCAGTGGTCGGAATCGATATTGACTATGAAGTGCTCGGCGAGAAAGGCGGCATGCTGATGGTCAGCGTCAGCGGGACGGCCGTTCGCGTCGCGTGAGACCGAGTTTCTGAAAAAGGCTCTTTCGCACCCGGTGGTTTTCATCATCAGGAAGTATGCCAGCAAGCGTCTCAAAAAATTTTGGCCGGATAAACCAATCAATTGGCTCTAGACAGCGGGTGTCGGGCAGGCGCGATCGCTGAGAGGTGTTATTCCAGACCTGGATGAGAGTGCCGATACTCCCCTGGAGTGGACGGGCTAACAAATCACCCTGTTACGACCGGGTGCAAAGGATATGTCGTTGACCAGCTACCGACGGGTGATGCTCCTGCTGCTCGGCGCCGCACAGTTCGTCGTTGGCATCGCGCTGCTCCCGCTTTCCCTATTCTTCGGCATGGTTTCCATGGTCTTCGTATCGCTCATGGTCCTATGGATGATGGCGCTCGGCGTCCGGCTGCAACATCCGACCGCAACGGTTCGTGCGCATATGCGGCGCACGCACGTGGTCGTTTTGCCGATCGCGGTACTCTGTATGGTGTACGGGGTGTATGCATTGTCTGCCGCCCAGCGCAGCGCTGAGTCCGGTGGCGGTCTGCTCGGTACGTTTGGACTGCTACCCCTCATCTCGGGGCTGGTTGCAGGTTGTCTGTCGCTGGTCAGCCTGTGGGTCTCCGGTTCCGTGCGCGACGATCTGTAGGCCAAGTTGAAGTGAAGATACTCCCAGGGCCGCGATAGGCCAGCGGCAAGAACAGGGTTTCATTTTTAGGTTTGACGGTGATTAGCCGACGCGCCCCGCCTGGAGCATGCCGGCCAAGATGGGAAACCGCGGCGCAGCTGCGGAGACGGCGCCGCGGTCGATGTGGCCTCAGGGCGTTATCACGTCGAAAGTCAGCAAAAAGTTCACGGGCACGGCATGGCTGATGCTGGGTAGGCCGGCGATCTCCGCCAGTTTGATTATCCCCTGAACCAGGTTGAAGTTCTCCGCTTGGATGATGACGGGCCTAGCGGAGGCGACCTGGACGCGATTGACGCCGGACTTGGTGACGATCACGTCTGCGCCGATCGGATGTTTGCTTCCATGCAGGCTGAGCTCACCCTCGAGAAACATTGTCTGCTGGTCACCCGGCGGCCATTCACTGATCGAGCGGACCCTCATCGGGTCCACGTGGGTGGTGAAGACTGCGGTGGGGTATTCTTTCGTCTCAAAGAGCGTCTCGCGCATGCGTTCGTCACGGATCTCGATCTTCGTGTCTACGCTCGCCAGGTCGACGGCCACCGTGCCGACACTGTCGTTGTCCACGGAACCCTGCAGGCCCTTGAACGTATGGCTTTCTGCAATGTGTTGCTTCTTGGTCGATACAAAGCTCAGGTGCGACTTATCTGGCACCAGCTGCCATTCGGCCCACGTCGGTGAGCACCCGAGAAAAAATACCAGAATGAGAAATCTTCCAATCACATTCACTGAGGTATCCCCCTTAGGGTTTTCGACGAGAAAGCAGTTGATATTCTATCGCGGGTCGCAATAGGGTCGATGGGTCCCGTAAGTCCCCGATATTTTATTGAATGCGCCTCATCGCGGCACGGTACCGACCCCTCGCTATTCAAGCAACTGTCCTCTCAAGGAGTCCGATGATCGACTATTCCAGTCTATCGCTCCAGCGCGAGGCTTCGCCAATCGATCATCCCAACGCCGGCCCCATCAGACCTCCCCAGACGTCAATCCGTCGGTGCCGACAGTGCTATCTGCTTCGCTTGACTGAAGTCGCTCTTGCCGCTGCCCAGTTTCGGGATGGCGTCCACCGGGATCAGCGTCGATGGCCGCATCAGCGGGTTGAGCCCGGATTCTTCAATGGCATCTTTGATAGCGTCCTCATCGATGTCGCCGGCATACAGCAGCACCACCTTTTCCCCCTTCTTGCCGTCGGGCACCGCAGTGGTCAGTACTTCGACCTCTTCCGGCAACACCTGGCTGATCGCCCCCTCGATGGCGCCCAGGCTGACCATCTCGCCGCCGATCTTGGCGAAGCGTGAGTAGCGATCGACGATAGTGAGAAAGCCGTCCGGGTCCAGATGGCCCTTGTCGCCGGTCTTGTACCAACGCCTGCCATCGAGTTCGACCATCACCTCGGCTGTCTTTTCCGGGTCTTTCAGATAACCCAGCATCACCTGGCTGCCGCCGAACAGGATCAGACCATCCTCGCCCGTCGGGAGGGTCTCCAGGGTCTGTGGGTCGACGATACGGAAACTGCCGCCGGGCAGCGGCATGCCGACGGTGCCCGGGCGGTTGCCCTGCTGCTCCTTCCAATCGCGCGGGTCGATGCGATCCGGGATGTTCACGCTGGCCACCGGGGTGGTCTCTGTGGTGCCGTAACCCTCGTAGATCTCCTTGTTGAACTTCAGTTTGAAGGCATCGCGCACCTCGGGGCTCAGGCGCTCGGCGCCGGCCACCACCACGCGCAGGGATTCGAGCATCAGCGGATGGATGCGCCGGTTGCGGGTAAACAGCCGCAGAAAGGTCGAGGTGCCGCAGAACACCGTGGCCTGGTGTTTGCCGATCGCCTTGGCGATGGTCAGCGCATCGGTGGGGTCGGGGTGGCAGATCGCCGGTATGCCCTCGACCAGCGGCATCAGGCCGGTCACCGTCAGGCCGAAGGCGTGGAACAAAGGCAGCGTGGCCATCACCGTATCCTCGGCCCGGGTGTCGAGCACATCGGCCACCTGTTGGATATTGGCCACGATATTGCGGTGGCTCAGTACCACGCCCTTGGGTTCACCCTCGCTGCCGCTGGAGAAGAGGATCGCCGCCGGCTGCTCCAGGTCCACGCGCCGGCCATACAGCGCATACAGCAGACGTGCCGGCAGCAACACCGCCGAGGCGAGCAAGGCCAGCTTGCCGGGGGCGCCGATCTCGTCCTTGAGGTCTTCGAGGTAATGCGCCTTGACCTTGCTCAGCAGGCTGTCGAGCTCAACACCGCGCTGCGCCAGCTTCTTGATGAATCGCCGCGAGGTATAGATGCTGCGCAGCTCGGCCTTTTCGGCAGCCGCGCCGAGGGCGGCCAGGCTGGCGGTGTAGTTCAGGTTGACGACGGTCTTGCCCAGCAGCAGGCAGGCCATGTTGGTTATGACGCCCGCACTGCTGGTGGGCAGCAGCAGGCCGATGTTCTGCTCCGGGCTGCGCTTGCGGATCAGCCGGGAGAACGCGAACACTGCCGTCATCGTCTTGTGGCCGGACAACACCGTATCCCCTTGGGCGTCGGCCAGACACAGCGCGCTGCCACGACGCCTGGCGGTGCGCAGCCACTCCAGCGGTATGGGATCGAATGTGCGGCTATGCTGCTCCCAGGCATCGACGGACAGATCGAACACATGCTGCTTGAGTTCAGGCGCCGTGGTGTCCATCGGCAGCGGCTTGCCGAAGGCAACGATCACGTCGCTGCGCAGGCGTGTGTTGCGGGCTTCCTGCAATCTGTCGCTGGAGCGCGAGAAACGGCTGCCCCACAGACCGCGCAGGTAAAACGGCAGGATGACGCCGTCCACCCCCTCGACCGTGCGTTCATAGCCCCGCTTGAATTCGCCTAGTTGACCGTTGCGGCTGATCGCGCCCTCCGGAAAAAGGCAAACCACCTCGCCGGTCTTCAGCAGTTCGTTGACCTTTCCCAGGGCCGCCTTGCTCTGGCCCCCGGCGATCGGCACCACGCCGAAGATGTCGAGAAACCATCTCAGATACCAGCGCTCATATATGCCGCGATACATCACGAATCGGATTGGACGTGGGCACGCGATCTGGATCACCGCCCAGTCCAGCCAGCTGACGTGGTTGCCGAGCATCAGTACGCCACCCTGTCCCGGCAGATTCTCGAAGCCCAGGACCTCGATGCGGTAACGGCTCGCGAACACGCGTGCCGCCACAAAGCGCACCAGTGACTGCGGCAGCTGCCATACCGTATAAAAGGCACCCGCCAGCGCGGTGGCGGTGAGCAGATAAAACAGGCCAAGACTGCTGGTGCCGCTGAATGCAAACAATACGGTCAGCCCGAGGAAGCCGAGCATCACCACGTTCTGCACCCAGTTGTTGCCGGCCAGCACTGTGCCCAGTTCCTCGTCCCTGGCATGGAACTGGATCAGCGCATTCAGCGGCACGATGAACATGCCGCCCGCGACGCCCAGCAGGATGAAGGCGATTGCCAGCAGCGTGAGCGAAGACAACTGCGGTAATAGGAACAGTGCAGTCACCACGCCCAGTGCGCCGAGTGGCACCAGGCCGGTCTCGATATAGTCCCTCGAGGCCTTGCCGGCAAGCAGCGAGCCGATGATGATGCCGATACCGGAGCAGGCGAGCAGGCCCTGGATGACAATGGTGTTGGTCTCGCCCAGGGTCTCTTTCGCGAAGGCCGGAAATGCGGCCAGCACGACCTGCGAGATCCCCCAGAAAACCGACAGGCCGACGATCGACAGCCAGATGGTTCGCTCGCCGAGGATCTTGCCGAGGTTTTCGCGCAGGTAGCGCCCCTTGCGGTAATGCGCCCAGTCGAACACGCCCTCGGCTGCCGCGGCCTGGCCGGCCGGCAGGCGCAGGGCCAGCCAGAATTCCACCATGGAGCAGGCCACCAATACCCAGCCGAGTGGCGCGATCGCCTGAATGAGCTGCGCCTCGTTCGCGTAGCGCACGCCGACCAGCCCGCGTTCGAAAAGCACCGTGAACACAAAGATGCCGAACAGGATCGCGACAATAGTCACCGCCTGCACGATGGCATTCGCGGTGGCCAGCTGGTCCTTGCCGGCCAGCTCTTTGATGAAGCCATATTTGGCCGGCGAATAGAACGCACTCTGCACCGCCAGCAGAAAGGTCATCGCAAATGAGAACCAGAACCAGCCGGCGTAATAGGAGAGGGTGATCAATAGGGTGAGGCCCACGGCGACCGCGGCGCTGTAGCGCATGACGCGAGGCTTTCGATAGCGGTCGGACAGGTAGCCGGCCGGCGTGAACAGCAGCACGAAGGGGAGCAGGATCAGTCCGTTGACGATCGCGGTCAGGATGATTTGCGTCTGACCGTCATATACTTTGAATACCGTGTTCTGGATCAGGATCTTGTGGCCCAGATCCACGAAGGCGTTGAGAAAGATGATTAGGATGAACGGGATAAACCCGGTGAGTCTGAAAAGCCTTTTCACGGTGTTCTATCTGGCACTCGTCTTGATGCGTTAGCGAGCTTAGACGCGTCCCTCATAGGCTGCCACCTCAACGTCATATCGCTCCTGGATGCGTTTCGCCTCCGGCCAGAGCGCGTCTATTTACGTGACTTTCGATGCTGACGTTCTCAGTCCTCATCGCCGCCGCCCCGTTTAAACGCGCGGCAGAGTTCCCGCTGGATCGGTTCCGGAACGGGTTCATACTCGGCGAGTTCAAGCGTGTAGGTCGCGTTGCCGCCGGTCAAGGCCTTGAGGCGTTCCGGATAGTCGTCGAGTTCGGCCAGCGGCGCCTGTCCTGTCACGACGATGCGGCCCAGCGGCAACGCCCGTGTGCCGAGCACGCGGCCCCGTCGGCCGGCGAGATCGCCGGTGACACTCCCCACCGCGTCCTGCGGCACCTGTACCTCGAGGTTGACGATGGGCTCCATCACGACAGGTCGCGCGTCGCGTGCCGCCGCGAGCAATGCTTTGCGCCCGGCCGTAACGAAAGCGATTTCTTTGGAATCGACCGGATGGTGTTTGCCGTCTGTCACGACCACCTTCAGGTCCACTAGGGGATACCCGGCGATGGCACCGGCCGCCATGCCTTCGCGCACGCCCTTCTCGACCGCCGGTATGAATGTCCCGGGAACGGCGCCACCGACCACGGCCGAGGCGAACTGGAAGCCGGCACCGCGCGGCAACGGCTCGACTCGCAGCACCACCTCGCCGAACTGGCCGGCGCCGCCGGTCTGCTTCTTGTGACGGTGCTGGCCGTTGGCCTCGGTGGTGATGGTCTCGCGATAGGCAACGCTCGGTTTGCTGGTGTCCAACTCCACCCGGTAGCGGGCCTGCAGCTGCTCGAGTGCGGTGCGAAGATGCAGCTCCGAGAGTCCGCGCAGTATCATTTCACGCGTCGTCTGACGGGATTCCAATGCCAAACAGGGATCCTCTTCCAGAAGCTTGTGGAGTGCGTCGGCCAGCCGCTGTTCGTCCTGGGTGCGGCGCACACGGATAGCCAGCCCGGCCACCGGCAGCGGAAAGCGCGACGCCTGCAGGTGCAGGAAATCCTCGTCGTGTGAGTCGTGCAGGATCGCGTCGGGGTGGATCTCCTCGATCTTGGCAACCGCCCGGATGTCGCCGGGGATGCCGTTGCTCTCGTGCGGGTGCTCCTTGCCGAACAGCGTGAACAAGTGCCCGACCTTGAAGGGCTTGCGGCCGTCACCCACATACAGCTGACTGTCCTTGGTGACCGTGCCCTGGTGGATGCGGAACAGCGCCAGCTTACCGACGAACGGATCGAACATGACCTTGAAGACATGCGCGACGACATGTTTGTCGGGATCCGGCGTTACCGTGTACGACTTGGCCTCGTCGCCCTCACCGATCAGGCACTGCGGCGGATTTCCCTCGGTCGGGTCCGGGGCGAGCCTGGCTATTACATCCAGCAGTTCGGCGACCCCGGCGCCGGTGCGCGCCGACGCGAAACAGACCGGTATCAGGTGGCCTTCGCGCAACGCCTGTTCGAATGGCGCATGCAGCTGTTCGGGTGCCAGCTCCTCGCCCTGTTCGAGATAAAGCGTCATCAACTCCTCGTCGATCTCGACCACTTGGTCGACCAGCGCCCGATGCGCCTCGGCGACACTGGAAAAATCGCTGGTGCCGGAAGGCGTGAAGAAACAGTCAACGACTTTGGTGGCATTGTCTGCGGGCAGGTTCAGCGGCAGGCATTCTCGACCAAAGGTCCGCTGCAGTTCGTGCAGCAAGCCCTCCAGGTCGACATCCTCTGCGTCGATGCGGTTGACGATAATCAGCCGGCCTAGCCCGCGCTCGGCGGCCCTGGTCATCATGCGGATCGTAACTGCCTCGATGCCCTCCCTTGCGTTGACGACGACTGCCGCGGTCTCGACCGCGGGCAGGGCCGCCACTGCCTTGCCGAGGTAGTCCGGCGCGCCCGGTGTGTCGATTAGATTGATATGGCAGCCGCCCCAGTCGAGCGACACCAGGGCCGTATCTAGCGAGTGACCCTTCTCCTGTTCGAGTGGATCGAAGTCGCAGATCGTATTGCCTTTGGCCACGTCGCCCGCCGTGGGGATGCGCCCAGCCGCCGCCAGCAGGGCCTCAACCAGTGTGGTCTTGCCGGCAGCGGCATGCCCCACGAGGACAATATTGCGGATATCTCTGGTTCCATAGGCCATGAATTCGGTTCCCCCTGCTCGCCCGGATGCCAGGTTGTAATCAACCTCCGAGCGATAAGCATAAGCCTTTTGCCGGCTGCATGATCTGCCCCGGGTCAAGGTGGTTTCCCGCCCCCGAGGCCGATGCGGTCGCCGGCCAGGGGGTCGAGTCAGTCAAACCGGGGCGAGATTTCGACCGAGCGCTGCCTTCGATTACACTCACTCAGTGTCTTAGAGAATTTCTCGCCCGCTTGGCGTTGGAGTGCCGTTTGAATCCTGAATCTGCGACAAAGATAAGTGCCATCGTAACGATCTGCCTCGGCGTGGCGGCGATTGTCCTCCCCTATCTGTTTGGGACGGTGGCTGTGATGCTGCTGGCTGCAGTCATGCTGGCGAGCGGCATCGTCGCCTTGCTCTACGTCAATGCCGCACGCAAGAATGGGATAAACGCCAGTTTCTTCGGTCCCGGCGCGCAGGTCTTCGCCGGCATCGTCCTGCTGATCTGGCCCGGTCTGGCCTTGTGGCTGGTCGCCCTGGTGTTGGGTGGTGGTCTTATCCTGAGCGGCATTTCGGGTCTCTCCGCGCTACGCGACAGTCAAGTGGTCAATCCGTCCACCATCAAGAAGGTCGAGTACTGGTTGATCATTGGCCTCGGTATTTTGCTGATCGTGATGGGTGCTGCTGGGTCGGCGTTGTTGCTCGGTACTGTCTTGGGCGTTGCGCTGATCAGTATCGGTCTGCAGCAGTGGCGCTTGGCCGGTGTATCCGCATAGCGCGTCAGACGCATGCCCCCTTGTGATTGTTATTGGTTCGTCGCGATGATGCATCGACTGTGGAGCGCGCGGGCACGGCGATGGTCGCGCTGATCGCCCTGTTGTTGGGGACGCTGTTGATCAATCTGCCCTTCGGCTACTGGCGGGAGGGTGTGAGGAAGTTCTCCGGAGCCTGGTTTGTTGCCGTTCATGCCGCTGTTCCCATCGTCATTCTCGGACGCATGTTTTTGGGCGTCGAATGGCGATTGGCCGATTTGCCGTTCATGGTGGCGGCCTACTTTGGTGGCCAGTTTTTAGGCGCGCGCCTGCGCAGACGGCGCGACGAGAGGCGTGTAGCAGACTGATCCTGTCGCCATCCCTGATCTGCTGGCGCTGATACGGGTGTAACGCGTCCGACCAGGGCGACGTCCTCGATCCGGACCGACGCCTTCTGAGCTGAACCTCAAGCCTGCCGCAGGATCCACCGGTGCCCCCAAAGGCGCCAGTGCGGCAACCCCCTCCCGCCGCCGAAATTCGTGTCAACTTGACTGCGGTCAAATTGGCCCAGGGCGAACTTGATGCCGGTCAAGTTTATCCTGCGGCATGCTGTTCTACGCTGTATCTGATTAGCAGCCCAAAGACGTCTGGCAGGCACAATGACAACGATCAATGCCGCAAGACGGGCCTTTCTGAAGAGGAGTATCGGCCCAACCCGTATCGACCACCACATGCCTTGGGCGGTGGCGGCCTTTTGCGACCTGTGTCGCCGCTGCGATGACTGTATCCGCGCCTGTGAGGAATCGGTCGTGGTGCGCGGTGACGGCGGTTTCCCCACCGTCGATTTCAACCGCGGCGGTTGCAGCTTCTGCGGTGCCTGCGCGCACGCCTGCGGACACGGTGCGCTCGACCGCCGGGCAGGTTCGGCGTGGCGCCTGACCGCGTCGATCGGCGACGGCTGCCTGAGCGCACAGGGCATCACCTGCCGCGCCTGCGGCGACGTCTGCGAGACACGCGCGATAGGCTTCCGACTGCAGCCGGGGGGGCGCGCGATACCGGGCGTCGATACCTCGCTGTGCAACGGCTGTGGCAGCTGCATCGCTATATGCCCCATCCATGTAATCCAGATCGAGGAGGCGGCATGAGCGAGTATCACGTCTGCGGCTTGTTGTTGATGTCACGTCCCGAGTCTGCGGCGAAGGTCGAGCAGGCCCTGCAGGGAATGGACGGCGTTCAGCTGCATGCGAATGAAGGGGGGCGCATGGTGGTCACCATCGAGGGCAGCGAGTACCGCGCCTGCGCCGACCTGATGAACGAGCTGGCGACCCTGAAGGGGGTGGCCTCCTCGTCGCTCGTCTACCACCAGATCGACACAGAGTCCACGTCGGAGGAATCCCTACAATGAAACAGACACGCCGTGAGTTCATCAAGACCAACGCGATTGCGGCCACGGCCGCTGCAGCCGGCATCACCATCCCCGGGGTGCCGGCGCTCGCCGCACAGGACGACAGCGACGTCCGCTGGGACAAGGCGCCCTGCCGCTTCTGCGGCACCGGATGCTCGGTGCTGGTCGGTACCAAGGACGGCCGCGTGGTGGCGACCCAGGGCGATCCCGATGCGCCGGTCAATCGCGGCCTGAACTGCATCAAGGGCTACTTCCTGTCCAAGATCATGTACGGCCAGGATCGCCTGACCCAGCCGCTGCTGCGCAAAAAGAACGGCAAGTTCGATAAAGAGGGCGACTTCGAGCCGGTCTCCTGGGACGAGGCCTTCGACATAATGGCCGAGAAGTGGAAGGCCGCGATCGCGAAGGACCTGGAAAACAACAAGGGCAAGCCGCCCGAGGAGGTCACCTCGAGCGTCGGCATGTTCGGCTCCGGCCAGTGGACGGTGTTCGAGGGCTACGCAGCTGCCAAGCTGTACAAGGCGGGCTTCCGCTCGAACAACATCGACCCGAACGCACGCCACTGCATGGCCTCGGCGGTCGTGGGTTTCATCCGCGCCTTCGGTGCAGACGAGCCGATGGGCTGCTACGACGACCTCGAGCATGCCGATGCGTTCGTGCTGTGGGGCTCGAACATGGCCGAGATGCACCCGGTACTTTGGTCGCGCCTGACCGACACGCGCCTGACCAAGCCAGGCTGCGAGGTGCATGTGCTCTCGACTTTCGAGCACCGCAGCTTCGAGCTGGCCGACCATGGCGTGATCTTCAAGCCGCAGACCGATCTCGCGATCCTTAACTATATCGCCAATTACATCGTGCAGAACGACGCGGTGAACTGGGACTTCGTCAACGCGCACGTGAATTTCAAGACTACTCCGACCGATATCGGCTACGGCCTGCGCCCCGACGACCCGCGCGAGCAGGCGGCCAAGAACGCCGGCAAGGGCAAGCTCAGCCCGATCGACTTCGAACAATACAAGAAGGACCTCGAGCCCTACACGGCCGAGTATGTGTCGGAGCTATCGGGCGTGCCGGTCGAGAGCCTGGAAAAGCTTGCCAAGCTGTACGCCGACCCGAAGCGCAAGGTCGTGTCCTACTGGACCATGGGCTTCAACCAGCATACGCGTGGTTCCTGGGTGAACGGCCTGATGTACAACGTGCACCTGCTGACCGGCAAGATCTCGGAGCCCGGCAACGGTCCGTTCTCGCTGACCGGCCAGCCGTCGGCGTGCGGCACCGCACGCGAGGTCGGCACCTTCGCCCACCGCCTGCCGGCCGACCTGGTGGTCGCCAAGCCGGAGCATCGTGCGTTCTCCGAGAAGGTCTGGCAGCTGCCCGAGGGTACCTTGTCCGGCAAGGTCGGCTTCCACGCGGTGCTGCAGAGCCGCATGTTGAAAGACGGCAAGCTCAACTGCTACTGGGTCACGACCAACAACAACATGCAGGCCGGGCCCAACATCAATGACGAGATGTTTCCGGGTTGGCGCAACCCGGCCAACTTTGTCGTCGTGTCCGATCCCTATCCAACCGTCTCGGCGACCGCCGCCGACCTGATCCTGCCGACTGCGATGTGGGCGGAGAAGGAGGGCGCCTACGGCAATGCCGAACGGCGCACCCAGTTCTGGCGCCAGCAGATCCAGGCGCCGGGCGAGTCGCGTTCCGACCTGTGGCAGTTCGTCGAGTTCTCCAAGCGCTTCAAGACCGAGGAGGTCTGGCCCGAGGAACTGCTCGCGAAGAAGCCGGAATACCGCGGCAAGACGCTGTTCGACGTGCTGTTCGCCAACGGCGTGGTGAACAAGTACCCGCAACAGCAGGTCTCCGACGATCGCGGCAACCAATACGCCAACGACGAAATGGATGATTTCGGGTTCTACCTGCAGAAGGGCCTGTACGAGGAGTACCGGATCTTCGGCACCACCGGGCCGAAGAAGGGTCACGACCTGGCCGAGTTCGATGCCTACCACAAGGCGCGTGGTCTGCGCTGGCCGGTTGTCGATGGTAAGGAGACCCTGTGGCGTTATCGCGAGGGCTATGATCCGTTCGTGCCGAAGGGGGCGAAGGTGGCCTTCTATGGCAATGCCGATGGTCGCGCCAACATCATATCCGCGCCCTATGAGCCGCCCGCCGAATCGCCCGATCAGGAATACGATCTCTGGATGGGGACTGGACGCATCCTGGAACACTGGCACTCGGGCTCGATGACCCGTCGTGTGCCGGAACTCTATCGCGCGGCACCCGATGCCGTTGTCTTCATGAACCCGGCCGATGCGAAGCAGCGCGGTCTCAGGCGCGGCGATGCGGCCAAGATCATCAGCCGGCGTGGCGAGATCATCTGCCGAGTCGAGACCAAGGGACGCAATAAGATGCCGGAAGGCATGGTGTTCGTGCCGTTCTTCGACGCCAGCCGCCTGGTCAACAAGCTGGTGCTGGATGCCACCGACCCGTTGTCGAAAGAGACGGACTTCAAAAAGACCGCGGTCAAGGTCATGCCGGCCTGAGTCCGTCGATTGGAAAGCGATAGGCCATGAGGAAAAGCGACAAGGGTTCTGGAGGTCTCGACGCCGCGCGGCGGCGTTTTCTGGGCATCACCCTGCGCAGCGCGGTCGGTGTCGGCCTGGTCGCAATGACGCTCGGCGTCTATCAGCGCCAGGCCCGCGCGCTGCCGGCGACGGCGATTCGTCCGCCCGGCGCCGCGGACGAGACGGCCTTCCAGGCCGCCTGCATTCGCTGCGGCCTGTGTGTGCGCGATTGCCCCTATGACACCTTGAAGCTGGCGCAGCTGGGTGACGACGTCGCGCTGGGTACGCCGTATTTCGAGGCACGCAAGATCCCCTGCGAGATGTGTGACGACATCCCCTGCGTGAAGGCCTGTCCGACCGGCGCGCTCGATCCCGCATTGACCGAGATCGATACGGCGCGCATGGGTCTTGCGGTCGTGGTCGATCAGGAGGCCTGTATCGCCTTCCAGGGTCTGCGCTGTGAGGTCTGCTTCAATGTCTGTCCGATCCGCGGCAAGGCGATTACGCTCGACTATCGACACAACGATCGCAGCGGCAGGCATGCACTGTTCATCCCGATCGTGCATTCGCGGGCCTGCACCGGCTGTGGCAAGTGCGAGAAGGCCTGCATCCTCGAAGAGGCGGCGATCAAGGTATTTCCGATCGCGCTGGCCAAGGGCCTGTTGGGGCCGCACTACCGTCTCGGCTGGGAACAGAAGGCGGAGGCCGGCGAGGCCCTGGTCACGCCGGATGCGCCGCACCAATACAACCTCCCGGAAGGGGCGCGCTATGAGCATGGCGGTCGCGGCCTGATCGTCGGCGAGCGGCCCTCGCCGCCGCCTTCGGCACCCGAGCCGCCCGCTTCGCCATTCTCGGCCAATCCGCTCGATACGCTGAACCGCAAGGGAGGCCCGTGATGGAACCCGGCGGGCGTCCAGGCGCAGAGGCCATCAAACTGAAGGGCTGGTTCGGCGCGCACCGGTTCCTGGTCCTGCGCCGGGTCAGCCAGCTGGCGATCCTCGGCCTGTTCCTGGCCGGGCCCTGGCTGGGCATCTGGATCGTCAAGGGCAATCTGGCGTCCAGCCTGACCCTGGGCGTGCTGCCGCTGTCGGATCCGCTGGTGCTGCTGCAGTCAGTCGCCGCGGGCCATCTGCCCGAGTCGGCCGCGCTGATCGGCGGCCTGATCGTACTGGTGTTTTATCTGCTGGTCGGCGGACGCGCGTATTGCAGCTGGGTCTGCCCGATCAACATCGTCACCGACCTGGCCGAATGGCTGCGGCGGCGCCTGCACATCAAGGGCAGTGCAAACTTCTCCGACAAGACGCGCTACTGGCTGCTCGGCGCAATCCTGGTGGTCGCGGCGATCACCGGCAGCGTCGCCTGGGAACTGGTCAACCCGGTTTCGATGGTCTATCGCGGCCTGGTGTTCGGCATGGGGCTTGCCTGGGGTGTGATCGCCGCGGTGTTCCTGCTCGATCTTTTCATCGGTAGGCGCGCCTGGTGTGGGCACCTTTGCCCGGTCGGCGCGTTCTATGGCTTGTTGGGCGAGGGCGCGGTGCTGCGCGTCGTCGCGGTCCGGCGCGAAGCCTGTGATGACTGTATGGACTGTTTCGCGGTGTGTCCGGAGCACCAGGTCATCAAGCCTGCACTCAAGGGGGCAGACCGGGGTATCGGTCCAGTGATCCTGTCCGGTCACTGCACCAACTGCGGACGCTGTATCGACGTCTGTGGACGTGACGTTTTCGCATTCAGCACGCGCTATTCGAACCATTCCCGCCTGGTCTTACCTGGCGCAAACCAGAAAAGTGAGGTGTCGTCATGAAGCCGTTCCCGTTGATCTTCTCCCTTCTGCTGATCGGCGTGGCTGGACTGGCCGGTCCGGCTCAGGTACTCGCCGCCAGTCAGGCCCTGGAATCACTTCGCGGGATGGAGGCGGTACCGGCCACCGAGCCACCGCCGGCGATGCGGGATTTCATCAACGACAAGGAAAACATCCCGCGCACGTTCGAACAGCAGCCGCCGCTGGTCCCGCACGAGGTAGACAAATACACCATCGATCTCAAGCAGAACAAGTGCCTCGAATGCCATATGAAACAGCCGGGTAAGGACAAGGCCAAGTCGGTGGAGATGAGTGAGGCACATTTCATGGATCGCAACGGCAAAAAGCTGGACCATCCGAGCGGCGCCCGGCATTTCTGTAACCAGTGCCATGTGCCGCAGGTCGACGTCCAGCCGCTGATCGGCAGCAACTTCCAGAGGTAGGGCCCTGCCGGCGAGCGATGCAGAGAGTCACCGTCGCCGGCGGGAACGTTTGCGCACCTGGTAAGCGGCCACCTCACGCATGATCTCGGAAAAGGGGAGACCCTCGAGCGAGCCAAAGCAGGCCTCCGCGGCAGCCAGCGTGCCATCGACGTCGTCGATGGTCTGCGTCGGGGATGATCTGGTGATGCCCAGCACCAGCTGCAGCCCCCGCATTCCACCGACCTGCAGACGCATCGCCTTGCCGTGTGGCAGCAGCTGTCGCCCCTCTTCCGTTCGCAGTGCAAAGCGCGCCTGTTCGCGCAGCAGGTCGAGCCAGCGTAGGCAGCGCGCCTGACCCGGCTCGGACCGGCAGTGCACCCCCTCACGTTCGGCGATGCAGAATCGCTCCGCACAACGACAGCTGCATTCATTGGTCAACACGCTTTTCTCGAACGCACAAAAGACCTCGTTGACTTCACGATAAGTCTTGCGGAAGGCGTCTTGATCCATGTCGTCAGCGGCTCCACGCAGCGTAAGCTATTGGCTCTTTTCCTTGAAGCGATGGATCAGGCGTCGGTCGCGCTTGTTCGGCTTTGATGCCGTCTGCAGCGGACTGGCCTGCCGGGCGGCGCGCAATGCCGCAATGGCCTCTGCACGACGCTGCTGGCTCTCCTCGGTCTCAAGGTAGAAGGTCTGTGCCTCCGCCGCCGGGCGTCGCTGCGCGGGCAGGGTAAGGATCTCGATCTGCCAGGCGAGACCGCTTTTCTGGATCTCCAGACGACTCCCGACGCGCACGTCTTTACCCGGCTTGCTGCGCTGACCATTGAGGTGGACCTTGCCACCCTCGACCGCCTCGCTGGCCAACGCGCGGGTCTTGTAGAATCGCGCCGCCCAAAGCCACTTATCGAGGCGCATTTTTTCGCTGCCGGCCGACATACTGCGGCGGAATTCCGCGGGGTCTGTCTGAGATGCGATCAGGTGGGCGCGTCTTCCGACGCATCGAGGGTATGTGCGGCATCGCCCGGCATGCCCGGGGGCACCAGGCCGAGCATTGGGTCGAGTCTGCCCATCGCATCCAATTCCGCCATGTCGTCATAGCCCCCGACGTGATGTTCATCGATAAATATCTGCGGCACCGTCCGTCGGTTGCTGCGCTGCAGCATTTCACCCATCAGGCCATGGTCCAGGTCGATGCGCTTCTCCTCCCAGCGCATGCCTTTGCGCTGCAACAACATCTTGGCGCGCACGCAGTAGGGACACATCGCAGTGGTGTAGATGACGATTTCCGGCATGCTGCTCTCCTGTGACTATCATCGGCGCAGCTTATCAACCGGAGGGTCGTGGCGTAACCGGGGGATTTACCCATTCGGCTGGTGCGGTTGTGGCGTTTGGTCCCCGCGGCGGGCGCCGACTAAGATCCAGCTTTCCCCTGACCAAGCGAGATCCCAAGAGATGAAAGAGGCCGCCCCCCGAACCATTAAGCTTGAGGACTATCAGCCGCCGGCCTATTTGATCGAGACGGTGGATCTCGCGTTCCACCTGCATGAGCAGGGCAGCCGGGTGGTCTCGCGGCTTGGGGTGAAGCGCAATCCGAAAGGGCAGGGAGGGTCGCTGCGGTTGCACGGCGAGGGTCTGCAACCGATCTGGGTGCGTCTCGATGGCCAGGAGATAGCCGCCGAACGTTATCGCATCGATGCCGAGTCCCTGACCCTCTTCGAGCCGCCCGAGACTTTCGTACTGGAGAGCGAGGTGTCGATCGCGCCGGAAGACAACACCGCGCTGGAGGGGCTGTACCGATCCGGCGGCCTGTTCTGCACCCAGTGCGAACCCGAGGGCTTTCGCAAGATCACCTGGTTCCTCGACCGGCCCGACATCATGGCCCGCTTCTCGGTGCGGATCGAGGCCGACCGTACGCGCTACCCGGTGTTGCTGTCGAACGGCAACCCGCGTG